>JBQCCW010000031.1:0-8013 GCA_051961835.1 Marmoricola sp.
AGCCCGTCGGCGCGCTCGTGGAGCTCCATCCGCCACCGCGACAGCGCCGGCACCGCGGACAGCGCCTCGGCCACGTCGCCGAGCTGCATGCCGGCCGCGGTGCCCATCGCCGCCACCGCGGCGGCGTTGAGCGCCTGGTGGGCACCCAGCACCCGCAGTCGTACGTCGGCCCGCGCGCCGCCGCAGACCAGGGTGAAGCGGGGCCGCCCGACGTCGTCCAGTGCGAGGTCGGTCAGGCGGAGGTCGGCCTCGGGGCCGGTGCCGAAGGTGCGGACGGCGGCCCGGGTGCGGCCGGCCATCGCCGCGACCAGCGCGTCGTCGCCGTTGAGCACGGCCACGCCGCCGGCGTCGAGGGCCTCGACGATCTCGCCCTTGGCGCGGGCGATGTTGGCCCGGGAGCCGAACTCGCCCAGGTGTGCGGTGCCGACGTTGAGCACGGCCGCGACGTCGGGACGGACCACCCCGCAGAGCTGCGCGATGTGGCCGATGCCGCGGGCGCCCATCTCCAGCACGAGGTGCTCGGTGCGCTCGTCGGCCCGCAGCGCGGTCAACGGCATCCCGAGCTCGTTGTTGAAGGAGCCGGCCGTCGCGATCGTCGGCCCGTCGGAGGCGAGCACCGCCCCCAACAGGTCCTTGGCGCTGGTCTTGCCCTGGGACCCGGTCAGCGCGTGGACGTGCCGGAGCGTGCCACTCATCCGGAGCCGGGCCACCACCTCGTGCGCCAGCGTCTGCAAGGCGGCGCGCACGTCGTCGACCACGACGCTGGGCACGCCGGTCGCCCGCGAGGCGAGCACCGCGGCGGCCCCGGCCGACACCGCCTGGGCAGCATGATCGTGTCCGTCGGCGTGCTCCCCGACGAAGGCGGCGAAGAGTCCCCCGGGCTCGGCGGCGCGGGTGTCGACGAAGGCCGGACCGGTCACGCGCTCCTCGCCGGTGGCGTCGTGGAGGGTGCCCCCGACCAGCCGCGCGAGCTCGTCGAGGCGCAGCGGGATCACCGGCGACCCTTACCCAGGAGCGCCTCGCGCAGCACGACGCGGTCGTCGAAGGGGTGCACAACGCCGTCGACCTCCTGCCCGGTCTCGTGTCCCTTGCCCGCGACGAGCACGACGTCGCCGGGCTCGGCGAGCTCGACGGCGTACCGGATGGCCTCCGTGCGGTCGCCGAGCTCGACGACCACGGCCCGGTCGCCCGCAGGCACGTCGCGGGCACCGCTGAGCACCTCCGCGCGGATCGCGTCGGGGTTTTCGGTGCGCGGGTTGTCGTCGGTCACGACGAGGACGTCGGCCAGCCGCGCTCCGATCTCTCCCATCACCGGCCGCTTCCCGCGGTCCCGGTCGCCACCGGCGCCGAGCACCACGATGAGCCGGCGCCCGAGGGGACGCAGGGTGGCGAGCGCGGCCTCGACCGCGTCCGGCTTGTGCGCGTAGTCCACGACGGCCAGGAACTCCTGACCGGCGTCGACGCGCTCGAGGCGGCCGGGCACGCCCGGACCCTCGGCGATGCCGCGTGCGACCGCCTCGGCGTCGAGGCCCGCCTCCCCCGCGAGCGCGATCGCGCACAGGGCGTTGGACACGTTGAACCGACCGGGCAGCGGCACGCCGGCGGGGAACGTCCGGCCGCCCGGCGCCTGCACGCGGAAGCTCGATCCTGCCGGCCCGGCGTCGATGGCGACGGCGCGCCAGTCGGCGTCGCGGTCCAGCGCGAACGTCGCCATCGGGATCGTGGCGCGCTCCCGCAGCAGCCGGCCGTGCTCGTCGTCGAGGTTGGTGAGGCCGCGGCGTGCCCGGGCCGGAGTGAACAGCGACGCCTTCGCCGCGAAGTACTCCTCCATGCTGGCGTGGAAGTCGAGGTGGTCGCGGCCCAGGTTGGTGAACGCGGCGACGTCGAAGACCACCCCGTCCACGCGACCCATCGCCAGCGCGTGGCTGGACACCTCCATCGCGCAGGCATCGACGCCGTGCTCTCGCATCACGGCGAAGAGCGCGTGGAGCTCGGGAGCCTCGGGCGTGGTCAAGGCCGTCCGCACGTCCCTTCCCGCGATCCGGGTGCCGACGGTGCCGACCACCGCCGCCGTGGTCCCCGAGGCCGCGACCCCGGCCTCGAGCAGCCGTGTGGTGGTCGTCTTGCCCTGCGTGCCCGTGACGCCCCACAGCAGGAGGTCCTGCGCAGCCCGGCCGTAGAGGGCGGCAGCCAGCTCGCCGAGCACCGCCCGGGGAGCCGGTACGACGAGCACCGGGACGCCGGCCGGGTGCGCGGCGGCCTCCGCAGCCGACCGACCGGTGGGATCGGTGAGCACGGCGACGGCGCCCCCGTCGAGCGCGGCGGCCACGAACTCCGCGCCGTGGCGGCGGGCACCCGGGAGGGCCGCGTACAGGTCACCGGGCCGGACCCGGTCCGAGGCGAGGGCGAGGCCGGTCACCACGACGTCGGTGCCGGGGCCGAGCGGCGGCAGACCGAGCTCGGCGGCGACGGCGGTGAGCGGGGTCCGCACCGGGGCCGTCGGCCGGGTGCTGGGACCGGTGGCGCTGGCGACCGGGTCGGTTGCTGGGTCCGTCACCTGCGCGAACCTAGCCGCTCACCACGTGACCGACAGATTCGGCGGTCGGGCGCCGGTCGGCGGCACGTCGTACTTCTGGAGCAGGTAGGACAGGATCTGCCGGACGACCGGACCGGCCGTGCCACCACCCGAGGCGCTGCCGCCGGGGTTCTTGATCACCACGTAGACGGTGAACCGGGGCGCGTCGGCCGGGGCGAAGCCGGCGAACGAGACGGCGTAGTGGTCGTAGCAGCCACAGGTGGCGCCGACCTCCTGGGCCGTTCCGGTCTTGCCCGCCACCAGGTAGCCCGGGATGCCGGCGCCCGGCGCGGTGCCCTTCCCAGCGGTCGTGACGAGCTCCATCATGTGCGTCACCTGCCGCGCGGCGGAGGCGCTGATGACGCGGTGCCGCTTGGCCACGGCGCTGCCGACCACCTGGCCGTCGTCGGTGGTGGCGCGTCCGAGCACGAGGCTGGGCGCGACGTACTCACCGCCGTTGGCCACCGCGTTGACCGCTGCCGCCATCTGCAGCGCGTTGACCGACAGACCCTGGCCGAAGGAGATCTGCGCGTGCGTCAGCGTGCTCCACGAACTGGGGTCCGGCAACAGTCCGCGGGTCTCGCCGGGGATCCCGATGTCGGTGCGGCTGCCGAGTCCGAACGACCTGAGGTAGTCGCCGAGCTTCACGCTGCTGATCGCGCGGGCGGCCAGCACCGTGCCGATGTTGGACGACTTCGCGATCACGCCGCCCAACGTCAGGTGGATGCGGCCGTGCGGGAAGTAGTCGTGGATGATCCGGTCGGCGACGGGCAGCACCGGCGGCACCACGATGCGGGTGCGGGGAGTGACCTTGTGCTGGTCGATGAGCGCCGAGGTGGTGAGGACCTTCTCGACCGAGCCGGGCTCGTAGACGTCGCTCAGGGCACGGCTGCCCCACTGGGCCGCCGTGGCGTGGCTGCCGCGGTTCGCGTCGTAGGTCGGGTAGTCGGCGAGCGCGAGGATCTGGCCGGTGTGCGTGTCGAGCGCGATCGCTGCGCCGGAGTCCGCACCGGAGTCGTGCACCGCCGTGCGCAGGACCCGCTGGGCGTACCACTGGGCGTCGCGATCGAGCGTGAGCGTGAGCCGCTTGCCGTCGACCGGCTTGATCTCTGTGTTGTCGCCGAGCGGGATCCGGTGGCCGCCGCCGACCTCGTAGGTGTCCTCGCCGTCGTGGCCGGAGAGCCGCCGGTCGAAGGCCTTCTCGAGGCCGGCGGCGGGTACGACGTGGCCCTGCTTGTCGGTCTGCTGGCTCAAGAACCCCAGGAGGTTCGCCGCGACGTCCTTGCCGGGGTAGTCGCGCAGCGGGTCGTCCTCGAGGTAGAGCCCGTGGTAGCCGGCGTTCTCCACCAGCTGCACCACGCCGCTGGCCGTGGCCGCGGGCACCCGCCGGGCGATGTACTGGAAGCGGCTGTGCGGCGTGCGCAGCGTGCTGAGCACGTCGAAGTAGTCCACGCCGAGCCGGTCGGCGAGCAGTCGCGCGATCGCCTCGGCGTGCGGCGCGGTGACCTTGGGGTCGGCGATGATCATCTTGCCGGCGACCGACTGGGCCAACAGCGCGCCGTCGCGGTCCACGATGTCGCCCCGCGTGGCCGGCAGCTCGACGCGGGCGAGTCCGCTCGCGGCGGCACGCGCGGCGTACGCCTGGGGGTCGAGCCCCTGGAGCTGGACGAGCCGGACCGCGAAGACGGAGAGCACCATCGTGATCACCAGCAACGCGACGCGGAGTCGGAGGTGGACGGCGCCGCGCAGGCTCCGCGAGGCGGGCTGCGGGCGACGGCGTGCGGTCAACGCGGGGCTCCGGGCGGTCGTGCGGGTGGGGGGACGCGGCTGGTGCTCAGTGGCGCGAGGTCGATCGGGCGGTCGAGCTCGATGCCTGAGCGCCCTTCCTACCCTGCGCGGCGGCCGTGCCGTGTGAGGCGGGGCCGGACGCGGTCGAGGAATCCGCGGCGGAGGCCGGCGCCGGCGTGGGGGGCGCCGTGACGCGGACGATGCGGGGTGCCGGGGCGAGGTCGGCCGGCTTCGCCGCGGGATAGCCGCGCACGCGCATCCGGTCCTGGGAGGTGGTCGCCGTGGGCGTCCCGAGCACCCGGCCGTCGGAGAGCCGGAGGAAGGCCGGGTCCGGAGGCACGACCATGCCGAGGGCGGCCGCACGGACGGCGAGGTTCTGGGGGTCGCGCAGCTGCTGCAGCTCCATGTTCAGCGTCTGCTGCGTCGCGGCCAGCGACGTCGCCTCCTGCTGCAGAGCGCTGGTCTGGAAGGACCCCTGCTGCATCTGGGTGTTGAACAGCAGCAGGCCGACGACACCGCCGACGAGGACGCCGACGACCAGCACGACGAACGGCGTCCGGCGGGCTCGGCTGCGCACCGGTGGCACCAGGGCCAGGCGGGAGCGGACACTCCCCGCGACCGCGGACCGTGGGGACCGGGAGCGGGCGAGGCTCGGCGTACTGGTGCTCATGGCGTCACTCCACGGGTGCGATTGCGGACGACCGCGCGCAGCCGGACGGAGGCGGCGCGCGGATTGGCGGTGATCTCCTCGGCGGTGGCCTTCTCGGCCCCACGGGTGAGAGAGGCGAACTCCGGCTCGTAGCCGGCCGGCACGATCGGGAGGTCCTCGGGGACGGTCGAGCGGGTCCGGGCGGTGAACGCCTGCTTGACCAGCCGGTCCTCGAGCGACTGGTAGCTCATCACCACCACGCGTCCCCCCACCCCGACGTGATCGAGGGCCGCGGGGATCGCCCGTTGCAGCACGCCGAGCTCGTCGTTGACCTCGATGCGCAGCGCCTGGAACGTGCGCTTGGCGGGGTGTCCGCCGGTCCGCCGGGCGGGGGCCGGGATCACGGCGCGGAGCAGGTCGACGAGCTCGGCCGAGCGCGTGAAGGGGCGCTCCTCGCGCCGGCGGACGACGGCCCGGGCGATCTGCCGGGCGAACTTCTCCTCGCCGTAGTCGCGCAGCACCCGGGCGAGGTCGCGGGCGTCGTAGGTGTTGAGCACGTCCGCCGCCGTGAGGCCGGCGGTGTCGTCCATGCGCATGTCCAAGGGAGCGTCCTCGGCGTAGGCGAAGCCGCGCTCGCGGACGTCGAGCTGCATCGAGGAGACGCCGAGGTCGAAGAGGACCGCGTGCGCGGCCGAGATGCCCAGGTCGCCCAGCACGTCGGGGATCTCGTCGTACACGGCCTGCACGAGCGTCGTGCGGTCGGCGTGCGGCGCGAGCCGGCGGCCGGCGCGCTCCAGTGCGTGCCGGTCACGGTCGATGCCGACGACGCGTACGGCGGGAAGCTCGCGGAGCACGGCCTCGGAATGGCCGCCGAGGCCGAGGGTCGCGTCGACGAGGACCGCTCCCGGAGTGGCGAGGGCCGGAGCGAGGAGGGAGACCACCCGGTCGAGCAGCACCGGGACGTGCGCAGCCTCGGTCATCACCGTCGGCTACCGGCCGCCGAGAGCGGAGCCGAGCACGTGCGCCAGCAGGAGCATGAGCATGGCCACGGCGGTGGAGGCGGTGGCCGAGAACGCCATCACGGCGAGGCCGTCGCGGACGCCGTGGCGGACCCGGCGTACCTGCGCGGTGCTGCTCATCTCGACCCTCGCCTCCGGGGAAGAACCTGCATGGACGAGCGGTGGTCGCCGGGCCAGGTTCCCGCCCGCTCTCCAGGGGGGAAGCGGCCCTCTGGCACCGGGGAAGGTGCGCCAGATTGCCGAGGAGAGCGGACGCGAGCCTCGTCCTGCGACCACCGCTGTGGAGTTGTGTCGGTTGGGAAGGGGTGCTGCCGGGTCAGTCGAAGAAGAGCTCCTCGGAGAGGTTCGCGAACGCCTCCTCCTGGGCGGCCGTGTACTGCGCCCAGGTGGTGGGGTTCCAGATCTCGAGCTTGTTGCGCACGCCGATCACGACGCAGTCCTTGTCGAGCCCGGCGTAGGACCGCAGCTCCGGCGTGAGGCTGATCCGGCCCTGCTTGTCGGGCGTCTGCTCGGAGAGCAGGGCGAACAACATCCGGTTGTAGGCCCGCATGCGGGCGTCGGTGCTGTCGCGCAGCCGCGCGCTGAACACCTCGAAGTCGGCGGCGGTCCGCACCTCCAGGGAGCGGTCCTGCCCACGAGTAATCACGAGCCCCTCCCTCATGTCGTCACGGAACCTCGCCGGGAGGACCAGCCGGCCCTTGTCGTCGACCTTCGGGGTGTAGGTGCCGGAGAACATCCGCCACCTCCCGGGCCGTTTCCTCCACTGCGCTCCACTTTACTCCACTTCACACCACCGTCAACCACATTCGCTCCTCTCGGTGAGGTCGATTACTGTCGGCGAGTGAGCAGCGCAGAGCCGGTGGCGAGGGTGCGCGGAGGCGTCGACCCTCGAGCGGGTGTCGACGGCGGACTCGAGCGGCTCCGCGACGTCGCCTCCCGGATCCACGCGGCCGTCGAGACGGTCGTGGAGGGCAAGCCCGAGGTCGTGCGTACGGCCCTCGTGGTCATGCTCGCCGAGGGTCACCTCCTCCTCGAGGACGTGCCGGGCGTCGGCAAGACCGCGCTGAGCAAGGCATTGGCCCGCGCGGTCGACTGCACGGTGCGCCGGATCCAGTTCACGCCCGATCTGCTGCCGGCCGACGTCACCGGCGTGTCGGTGTGGAACCAGGAGACCCGCGCGTTCGAGTTCCGGCCCGGCGGGGTCTTCGCCAACGTGGTGATCGGCGACGAGATCAACCGCGCCTCCCCCAAGACGCAGTCAGCGATGCTCGAGTGCATGGAGGAGCGGCAGGTCACGGTCGACGGCAGGACCTACCTGCTCGAGTCGCCGTTCATGGTCATCGCCACCCAGAACCCCGTGGACATGGAGGGCACCTACGCCCTGCCCGAGGCCCAGCGCGACCGCTTCATGGCCCGGGTGTCGGTCGGCTACCCGCCGGAGGCCGCGGAGCTCGCGATGCTCAGCTCCCGGGAGGTGCGCAGCCCGCTGGAGGACCTGCAGCCGGTGACCGACGCCGAGGAGGTCCGGGTGCTGCTCGGCATCGCGGCGCGGGTGCACGTCTCCCCCGCGGTCCAGCGCTACACCGTCGGCATCGCCGCCGCGACCCGGCGCTCTCCCGAGCTGCGGCTGGGCGCGTCACCGCGCGCCACGCTCCACCTCGTACGCGCGGCCAAGGCGTCGGCCGCGATGGAGGGCCGGGACTTCGTCCTCCCCGACGACATCGCGGGGCTCGCCCCCGCGGTCCTCTCCCACCGGTTGCTGCTGACCGCGGACGCCACCATGGCCGGGCGGCGGCCCGAGGACGTGGTGGCCGACGTGCTCGACGCCGTCGCCGTCCCCGACCGGTGACCCTGCCGGCCACGAGGACAGTTGATGGGCGGCGTACGCAGCGGCCTCCACGGACTCACCGTCCGCGGCCGTAGCTTCCTGGCCGGCGGGCTCGCCGCCGCGCTCTGCGGACTGCTGCTCGGCGAGCGCGCCT
>JBQCCW010000032.1:0-2469 GCA_051961835.1 Marmoricola sp.
GGGCGTCGAGCCCATCCGGTACGCCGTGGCGGACGGCGTACTCCTGAGCGAGCCGCCCGACCGCGTCGACTGCACCATCACCGCCGACCCGCAGACGTTCCTGCGGATGGGCATCGGCGTCGTCTCGCAGACCCGCGCGGCCCTCGGCGGGAAGCTCCGCGCGGGCGGCCGCAGGCCCTGGCTGGCGCTGGCGACCACCCGGCTGTTCCCGCCGATCCCGCACGGCGGGGTCCGCTAGGCCCTTCCGGACGTCATACGTTCCGGTCGTTCTGGCGACCAGGACGTATGACGTCCCGCGAGACCTCAGAGACCGGCGGCATTCTCCAGGGCACCCAGTTCGGTGTCGAGGTGGATCAGCAGGCGCTGCAGGTGGGGGACGGTACGCCGGCAGCCCGTCAGGCCGAACGCCATCTGGTCGTCGTAGGAGTTGCAGGTGATGTTGAGCGCCATCCCGTCGATGGGGATCGAGAGCGGGTAGGTGCCGAGCAGCTTCATGCCGCGGAAGTACTGCGTGCTGCGGGGGCCGGGGACGTTGCTGATGATCAGGTTGTACGGCGGCTTCACCAGGCCGCTCATCTTCAGCATCGGACCGAGGATGGCCGGGGCCTGCCCCAGGGCGCTCATCGCCAGGATCTGCACCGGGGTCATGTCGGCCAGCGCCCGCTTGCCGTCGACCATCGACTCGTGGACGGACTTCAGCCGGTCGGCCGGGTCGGCCAGGTCGGTGCCGAGCTTGACCATGACCGCACCCAGCGCGTTGCCGCCCGATGCCGACGGCAGGTGGGACTCGCGCGCCTTCAGCCCGACCGGGACCATCGCGACCAGGGTGCTGTCGGGCAGGGCGTCGAGCTCCATCAGGTAGGTGCGCATCGCACCACTGCACATGGCCAGCACCACGTCGTTGAGCGTCGTGCCGGTGGACTTGCCGATCGCGCGGAGCCGCTCGAGCGGCCAGTCCTGCGCGGCGAAGCGGCGCGCGGCCGTGATGGGCTGGTTGAGGATCGTGCGCGGCGCGTAGAGCGCGAGGGCCGACGTCTCGTTGCGCAGCGACTTGCGCAGCGTCTTGACCAGCGCCGACGGGAGCCCGGCGGCCTCGGCGCTGATCCCGAGCGCCGTGCGCAGTGCCTGCATCGGCAGGTCGGCCAAGGACTGCTCGTCGTGCTCCTCGTGATGGACCTCCCGCGCGCGAGCCGACGGCCGGTTCTCCCAGGGGGCCGGCATCTCGATGCGGTCGGGGTCGGTGGTCAGGATGCTCTGGAGGAGGCGCATCGCCGAGACGCCGTCGACCAGCGCGTGGTGGAGCTTGGCGTACATCGCGATCCGGCCGTCACGCAGCCCCTCGATCAGGTGCCACTCCCACAACGGCCGCTCGAGCGCCAGGCGCGTCGAGTGCAGGCGTGAGCAGAGCTCGAGCAGCTCACGCACCCGGCCCGGCTGGGGGAGCGCGCTGTGGCGCACGTGGTACTCGATGTCGAAGTCGTCGTCCTCGCGCCAGACGTACTGCCCACCGGTGCGCACCGAGCGCACCGGGTGCTTGAGGAACAGCGGGGCGATGTCGTCGGAGTCGCGCAGCGACTGGTAGAGCTCGCGACCGAAGCTGCGGCCGGCGCCCTCGGGCTTGGCGAACAGCTGCAACCCCCCGACGTGCATCGGCATCCGCCGGTTTTCCGCGAAGAGGAAGCCAGCGGCCGTGGGGTCCAGCGGTTGCACCATGGCGTGATCCTTGTCGCTGCCTCCGACATCGACAAGTGACACAAGGGTGGCGTCGGAGGCGCGTGGAAGGATCGTCGGCATGGCTGCTCACCCCTTCGACGCTGCCTGGAGCAGGGGGCGTACGTCGCTGTCGAGCCGCCGTGACCGCTTCCGCACGCGCCGGTGGGCGATCGCGCAGTGCGCCGTCGCGGCGGGTGTCGCGTGGTGGATCACCGAGCAGGTCTTCGGCCACCCGACACCCTTCTTCGCGCCGGTGGCCGCCGTCGTGTCGCTCGGTACGTCGTACGGCCAGCGCCTGCGCAGGGTCGCCGAGGTGACCGTCGGCGTCGCCGTCGGCGTGTTCGCCGGTGACCTCCTGGTGCGCCTGATCGGCACCCATCCCTGGTCGATCACGCTGATCGTGGGGCTGGCGATGTCGGCGGCGGCGCTGCTCTACGGCGGGCAGGTGTTCACCATCCAGGCGGCGGTGCAGTCGATCGTCGTCGCGGCCCTGATCCCCGACCCCGGTGCGGCCTTCACCCGCTGGACCGACGCCCTCGTCGGCGGTGGTGTCGCCCTGGTCGCGGCGACCGTCGTACCGGCAGCACCGCTGCGGCGTCCACGCGAGCAGGCGGCCAAGGTCGCCCGCAAGATCCGCGACCTCCTGGAGGCCGCCTCCGAGGTGATGACGACCGGCGAGGTCGAGCCGGCCCTCGAGCTCCTCGCCGAGGCGCGGGCGACCGACCACCTGATCCGCGAGCTGCAGGACGCCGCCGA
>JBQCCW010000033.1:0-13121 GCA_051961835.1 Marmoricola sp.
AGCTCGACGCCGGGCAGGTTCGCGCACCGGTCGGTGAGGTGGGGGGGTGGGTCGCTGGCGACCTTGGGGGCCAGCGACAGGTGCCGGTGATCGCGCTCGACGCGGGTGAGCCAGCGGTCGACGGCGTGGAACGCCTCGACCGGCCACGACGGGTCGCCGATCAGCGGCGTCGGACCGAACCACATCACCCGGTTCGGCGTGCTGCCCTGACTGCGCTGCAGCCGGTCCTCCACCCAGAACGCGTGCGCGTAGTCATGGGCGGCACCCGGGTCGGGGCCGCCATGGTTGACGATGGCCACGCCGCTGACGTTCTGGAACTCGTTGACCAGTCCGGTGCGGAAGGCGTTGCGCACCGCGCCGAGGTCGCCCCGGAGCCGCTGGGCGGTCGGTTGTCCGTCGATCGACAGCCCGCCCACCTTGACGTTGAGATCGACGAACTGCGCGGGCGTGATCAGACCCTTCTCGAGGGACCGTAGGCCGTACATGATGCCGACGTTGCCCACCGGCAGGCCGGCGAACCCGTGCCCGGCGCGGCGCTCCGCGGCGCTCCAGCTGGCCTTCGGCCGCGGGCCGAGCGCGTTCTTCATCATCTCCGGCACGCTGCACCGCACGCCGCCCGGATTGGTCGTCGCGTCGTAGAGCGTGTCCCGGTGGCCCGGCACCGTCGGCTTGGAGCCCGGGCAGGGCTCGGAGGGGTCGACCGCCGCCTTGAAGAACAGCTCGTCGGACGTGACGGCGTTGAGGTGGCTCAGGTGCCCCTCGACCTCGCCGAACTGGGTCGGCGACCACACCACACCGGGGGCCCACCGGTCGGGGTGCTCGAAGTAGAGCCGCAACAGGTGCAGGTCGGCGAACTGGGCGGCCGTGCTCATCGCGTCGGGGTAGGTGCACCCGGTGACGAGACCCTGGTAGACGCCCGGATAGGCGTTGGCCACCGTCTGCTCCATGATCGAGCCGCCGGAGCAGCCGGTGCCGATCGTGTAGCGCAGCACGCCGTACCGCTCGACGCGGCGCTCCTTGACCAGGACGAGCGACTCCGCCGCGGTGACGGGGTTGCAGTTGTGGCCGGTGTTGTCCAGAGCGGTCGACGCCACGGCGAAGCCCTGACCGAGCGCCACGACGTAGGTGTTCTTCGTGACGGGGTTGGCGGGCAGCGTGCCGGAGAGGTCGTCGAGCGGCGGGTCGCCCGGCGTGAGCGAGGCGCCGCAGCTGCCGCCGTGGGTGATGAGCAGCTTGTGGTTCCACTGCCGCTGCGGCGCCCAGGCGCTCCACGCCCGGCCCGGGCGGAACAAGGTGAGGATCGTGTACCGGTCGCGCGCCTGGAACCCGCTCTCCTGGCGGACCACGAACGGCACGGTGACGCCCTGGTCGGTCGTGGTGGTCGCCACGTCGGTCGGGGGGCGCGCGGGGTCGTAGGGCTGCAGGCCGGCCTTGGTCGGGTCGGTGGACTTGTAGAGGAAGCGGTACGTCGCCGGCTCGTTGCAGGCGGCGTCCCGGGCGCCCGCCTGGCACACGTAGTGACGGGTCTGGGGGCCGGCGAAGAGCGGGCCGCCGTTCGGATGGTCGGTGATCCGCACCGATCCGACGTGGCCCGGCGCGGTGGCGCGCAGCGTCGTGGTCCCGACCCGGAGACCGCGCAGAAGACCCTCGTAGCGACCGTCGGGCCGACGCGCGAAGAACCGCGTGACGTCCCGTCGACCGGCGTGCACGCGCACCTGCGCCGGTCGCACACGGCGCGGCAGCCGGATCGCGACGAGCGCGTCGCCCGCCGACACGAGGTCCGCCCGGGTGGAGAGCACCTCCACCCGCAGGTCGTGGGCCGGGCGGACCCCCGGTGCAGCGCTCGCCGAGGGACCTCCCCCGACGCCGAGAGCGAGAACACCGGCGGGCAGGGCGGCGGCCAGGACGGCGGGGAGCAGCCGAGTGCGCACGAGAGACCTCCAGGGGACGCGTGAGGACTCCAACGACGTACTGCGCGCCTCGGTTACCCCTACGCTGCGAAGGTGCCTGGATCGATACTCGGAAACGCCGTGCGCCGGATCGAGGATCCCGAGCTGCTGGTCGGCCGCGGGACCTACGTCGACAACCGCCGACCGCCGGGCACGCTGCACGCGGTGTTCGTGCGCAGCCCGTTCGCGCACGCGCGCCTCGCCGGCATCGACACCGCCGAGGCTGCGGCCGCTCCGGGCGTGGTCGCCGTGCTCACCGGCGGGGACCTGGGCGAGAAGCCCAGCCCGATGTTCGCGGTGGCCAACCCTGCGTGCGCCCGCCACCCGCTGACCGGCGACACGGCCAGGTACGTCGGCGACCCGGTCGCGCTCGTGGTCGCCGAGACCCGTGCGCAGGCGGTCGACGCCGCCGAGCTCGTCGACGTCGACTACGAGGAGCTGCCCGCGGTCGTCGACGTGGAGGCTGCCCTCGCCCCGGGCGCGCCCACGCAGTTCCCCTCGCTGGGTAGCAACGTCGCCGTCGGGATGCGCGACGAGGGCGACCCGCTCGAGGGCGCGGCCCACGTGACCCGCGTCCGGATGGTCAACCAGCGGGTCGCCACCGCGCCGATCGAGCCGCACGCCATCCTCGTCGAGCCCACCGAAGACGGGATGACCGTCCACGTCGGCACCCAGCAGCCCCATGGCGCCCAGCGGCAGCTGGCGAAGGCCACCGGCCTCGCGAAGGGCGCGATCCGGGTCGTCGCGCCGCACGTCGGCGGCGCCTTCGGCGGGAAGGCCGGCGTGGGGCCCGACCACATCGCGGTCGCTCTCGCCGCCCAGCGACTCCGCCGCCCGGTGTCGTGGACCGAGACGCGCAGCGAGGCGATGCTGTCGATGCAGGGCCGCGCTCAGCTCCAGTACGCCGAGCTCGGGCTGGACGAGGACGGCCGGATCACCGGCATGCGGCTGCGGCTGCTCGGGGACTGCGGCGCCTACGGGGGCTTCAGCGGCGCGTTCGCCGTCGGACCGTCGTACCTGATGGCGCCCGGGCCGTACCTCGTGCCCCGGATGCGCCACGACGGCGTCGCGGTGCTCACCAACACCGCACCGGTCCAGGCCTTCCGCGGCGCCGGCCGACCGGAGGCGGCCGCTCTCCTCGAGCGCCTCCTCGACGTCGCCGCCGGCGAGATCGGGCTCGCTCCCGAAGAGATCCGGCGGCGCAACCTGATCCCGCCCGACCGCTTCCCGTTCACCACGCTGACCGGAGCCACCTACGACACCGGCGACTACGACCTGCCGCTGCGCGAGGCGATGCGGCTCGCCGACGTCGACGGATGGCCCGCCGAGCAGCAGCGCCGCCGTGAGACGGGGGACGTGCGGCAGATCGGCATCGGCCTCGCGACCTATGTCGAGATCACGGGGTTCGGCGGCACGGAGTTCGGCGCCGTCCACGTCGAGGCGGACGGCAGCGCCGTGGTCCGCGCCGGCACCTCGGCCCACGGGCAGGGTCACGCCACGTCGTTCGCGATGATCGTCGCCGACCGGCTGGGGATCCCGCTGGAGAAGATCCGGTTCGTCCAGTCCGACACCGCGGCGATCCCCTCGGGGGGCGGCACCGGCGGCTCCCGCTCGCTGC
This sequence comes from Marmoricola sp., assembly GCA_051961835.1. Taxonomy (GTDB): domain Bacteria; phylum Actinomycetota; class Actinomycetes; order Propionibacteriales; family Nocardioidaceae; genus Marmoricola. Next base: position 3,568 of record JBQCCW010000033.1, read on the forward strand.
AGATGGGCGGCAACGCGGTCGGCCAGGCGGCCGGCGAGGTCCGCGAGAAGGCGCTCGACGCGGCGGCCCGGATGCTCGAGGTGGACCGGGCCGACGTCGTGCTGGAGGACGGCAGGTTCGGCGTCGCCGGCGTGCCGGGCGTCGGCCAGACCTGGGCCGAGGTCGCTGCCTGGGCCCACGAGCACGAGGGCGGCCTCGGCTCGGACACCGAGTTCTTCCAGTCCGGAGCCACCTTCCCGTTCGGCGCGCACGTCTCCGTGGTCGAGGTCGACACCGAGACCGGGCACGTCATCCCGCTCAAGCACGTGGCGGTCGACGACTGCGGCGTGGTGCTCAACCCGCTGATCGTCGCCGGGCAGCAGCAGGGCGGCGCAGTGCAGGGCATCTCCCAGGCGCTGTGGGAGCACTTCGAGTACGACGAGGAGGGCCAGCCGATCACCTCCTCCTTCGCCGACTACGCCATTCCCACTGCCGCCGACGCCCCCCGGCTCGACGCGCTCGTCACGACGAACACCGAGACCCCGACCTCGCTGAACCCCCTGGGCGCGAAGGGCATCGGGGAGTCGGCCTCGGTCGGGTCGACCCCCGCGGTGCAGAACGCTGTCGTCGACGCGGTGAGCCACCTGGGCGTGCGGCACGTCGACCTGCCCTGCACCCCCGAACGCGTCTGGCGGGCCATCCGGGAGGCAGCCGCGGGCGAGCAGGTGATCTGGCGTGAGCCGCCGGCCGTCTTCGACACGCTGCCGGTGCGCGGCAAGGACGCCGGCGACGAGGAGTCCGTCGAGATCTGAGCGACCGGGAGATCTCGGTCACTCCCGCTCGTCCTGGGGCGTGTCCGCCGAAAGCGCCTCCGTAGACTCGGCCCGTGCCCGTCCCCGCCGACCTCGCCGTCGAGGTGTCCGGCCTCCGCATGGTCTACGGCGACAAGGTCGCCGTCGACGGCCTGGACCTCACCGTCGAGCGGCACACCATCACCGCGGTCCTGGGACCCAACGGCGCCGGCAAGACCACCACGCTGGAGACCTGCGAGGGCTACCGCGCGCCCCAGCAGGGCCGCGTGCGGGTGCTCGGCCTCGATCCGGTCGCCGACCGACGCGAGCTGCTGCCGCGGATCGGCGTGATGCTGCAGGCCGGCGGCGCCTGGAGCGGCGTCCGCGCGATGGAGATGCTCCGGCACATCGCCGCCCTCCACGCCCACCCGCTCGACGTCGACGAGCTCGCCGCCCGGGTCGGTCTCGGCGACTGCGGACGGACGCCGTACCGGCGGCTCTCCGGAGGTCAGCAGCAGCGCCTCTCCCTGGCCATGGCGGTGGTGGGACGGCCCGAGGTGGTGTTCGTCGACGAGCCGACCGCGGGCATGGATCCCCAGGCGCGGCGTACCACCTGGGAGCTGCTCCGAGAGCTGCGCGCCGACGGCGTCACGGTGGTGCTGACCACGCACTACATGGACGAGGCCGAGCAGCTCGCCGACCGGATCCACATCATCGACCACGGCCGGTGCATCGCCTCGGGGACGCCGTTGGAGCTGACCCGTGGACACCACAGCGGCTCGGCGACGATCCGGCTGGTCGTCACCGAGCCGTTCCCGCAGACGGCGCCGGGCTCGCTGCAGGAGGCGCTGGGCGGGCGCGTCGAGGTGCCCGCGATCGACGACCGCAGCCTGCTCGTCACGGGTCCCGCCGACTCCACGACGCTCGCGACCGTCTCGGCCTGGTGCGAGCGCCACGGCGTGCTGCCGGAGTCGCTCAACCTCGGGCAGCGCACGCTCGAGGACGTCTTCCTCGAGCTCACCGGAAGAGGACTGCAATGACGACCACGGCGTCGAGCTCTGGACCGACCTTCGCTCCCCGACCGGGCTCGGCGCCGCTGGCGCGCCAGGTGCTGGTGCAGGCGCGGATGGAGGCGCGGCTGATGCTGCGCAACGGCGAGCAGCTGCTGCTCGCCGTGGTGATCCCGCTGATCGTGCTGATCGGCGCGGTGGAGGGAGCGCGGCACCTCGGGCACCACTTCGACCACCCTCCCGTCGACGTGTTCACCCCCGGGGTGCTCGCGCTCGCGGTGATGTCGACGGCCTTCACCTCCCTCGCCATCGCCACCGGCTTCGAACGGCGGTACGGCGTGATCAAGCGCCTCGGCTCGTCTCCGCTCCCCCGGTCGGGGCTGCTGCTGGGGAAGGTCGGGGCGCTGATCCTCGTCGAGGTGCTGCAGGTGGTGGTGGTCGGTCTCGCCGGGCTCGCGCTGGGCTGGTCCCCGCACGCGGGCGGGGTCGGCGCCCTCGGGGCCGTCGTGACGATCGTCCTGGGCACCGCAGCGTTCGCCGCCCTCGGACTCCTCGTCGCCGGCACGCTGCGCGCAGAGGCGACCCTCGCCGCGGCCAACCTGATCTACCTGCTGCTGATGGCCGGGGGCGCGGTGGTGCTGCCGGCCACCTCCTACGGCGCCTGGGGGCACGTGGCCCGCCTGCTGCCCTCCGGGGCGCTGGGTGACGGCATGCGCGCCGCCTTCCTCGACGGACGGGTGGACGGCCAGGCCGTCGTGGTGCTGCTCGTCTGGGCCGCGGTCGCGGCCGTGCTGACCTCGAGGACGTTCCGATGGGAGTGAGGACGGCCGCCGTGTCGCGAGCGTGGCTGATCCGCGCCGGCTGGGCCACTCTGGCGGCGAACGTGCTGTTGGTGGTGACCGGCGGCGCGGTCCGCCTCACCGCCTCCGGTCTCGGCTGCCCCACGTGGCCCCAGTGTCACGGCTCGTCGTTCACCCCTCACGGCGAGCTCAACATCCATTCGGCGATCGAGTTCGGCAACCGCACGCTGACCTTCCTGCTCACCGCGGTCGCGATCGCCACGCTCGTGATCGCGTGGCGCTCCCGGCGCCCGGAGCTGCGGTGGATGGCGCTGGTCCTCGCGCTGTCGATCCCCGCGCAGGCGGTCCTCGGCGGGATCACCGTCCTCACCCACCTCAATCCGTGGGTGGTCTCGCTGCACCTGGTGCTGTCGCTCGCGATCATCTGCCTGGCCGTGGCGTTCCTGTGGCGGATCGACCGTCCGCTCCCCCGGCCCACCGTCCTGGGCTGGCTCACCTTCGGCGCCGCCTGGGCGGTGCTCTACATCGGCACCGTGGTGACCGGTGCCGGCCCGCACGCCGGCGACATCCACGCCCGTCGCAACGGGCTCTCGCCGTTGCAGACCTCGCAGCTCCACGCCGACCTGGTGTTCCTCCTCGTGGGGCTCACGCTCGCGATGCTGGTCCTCGACCGCAGCCGGGCGGTGCGCTGGCTCTTCGGCCTCGAGGTCGCCCAGGCGGTGGTGGGGTTCGTCCAGTACTTCACCCACCTCCCCATCGGGCTCGTCGCGGTGCACATGCTGGGGGCGGCCCTCGTGGCCGCGGCGGCCACGTGGGTGCTGCTCGCGTCGGGCGACCCGGTGCCGCCGCTCAGCGCCCCGGCGCCGGCCGGTCGCGAGACCACTCCTGCCGCAGCGCGGCGTACGCCTCCGCGAGCCGGGGCGCCGACCAGTGCGCGTTGAGACCGCTCGGGTTCGGTAGGACCCACACCCGCGCGCCGGCGAGCCCGTCCTGCTGCGGCCCGCCGGCCGCCTTGCGCCGGTCGAACGCCGCCCGGGAGGCCGTCACGCCGAGGACCGCGACCCAGGCCGGCTGCCAGGCGGTCACGCGCTCGACGAGCGCCGCACCCCCGGCGACGTACTCCTCCGGGGTCAGCTCGTCGGCTCGCGCGGTGGCCCTCGGCACGACGTTGGTGACGCCCAGGCCGTACGACGGCAGCAGCTGCTCCTCGTCGGGCCGGAGCAGCCGGTCGGTGAATCCGGAGGCGTGGAGGGCGGGCCAGAAGCGGTTGCCGGGACGCGCGAAGTGGTGGCCAGTCGCGGCACTCCACAGGCCTGGATTGATGCCGCAGAGCAGCACCCCACCGACGGGCGGGACGACGTCGGGAACGGTCCGCTCGCGTGCCGCCTCAAGCTCGTCGCGCGTCGGCACCGACGGCGACCTCAGCGCGTGAGCAGCGGCTCGAGCGCGACCGCGACGAACAGCAGCGAGAGGTACATGTTCGACCAGTGGAACAGCCGCATCGGGCGGACCACGGACAGCTCGTCGCTGCGGCGGGCCCGCGCCCACATCAGGTGCGCCTCGACCAGGAACGCCGCTCCGAGCACCACAGCGACCGCCGGATAGATCCAGCTCGTGCCGGCCACCGGCCACAGCGCCAGCGAGGTCGCGACCATGATCCAGGAGTAGACGACGATCTGCTTGGCCACTGCGGCCGCGTTGCGGCGTACCGGCAGCATCGGCACGTCGACCCGCGCGTAGTCCTCCCGGTAGCGCATCGCCAGCGCCCAGGTGTGCGGCGGAGTCCAGAAGAACACCACCAGGAACAGCACGAACGGAGCCCACGCGAGCTGGCCGGTCACCGCCGTCCAGCCGATCATCGTCGGGAAGCAACCGGCGATGCCGCCCCAGACGATGATCTGGGTGGTGCGGCGCTTGAGCACCATCGTGTAGCCGAAGAGATAGAACGCGCTGGCGGCCAGGGCGAGCAGCGAGGAGAGCCAGTTCACCCAGAAGCCCAGCATGAGCGTCGCGCCCACCATCAGGAGCAGCCCGAAGACCAGCGCGTTGCGCGGCGAGACCATGTGGCGCGGCAGGGCCCGGCGCCGGGTGCGCCGCATCTGCTCGTCGATGTCGCGGTCGTAGACGCAGTTCAGGACGTTGGCGGCACCGGCGGAGAGCGTGCCGCCGACCACGGTGGCGAGGACCAGCCCGAGCGGGGGCACCCCGCGCTGCGCGAAGAACATCACCGGCACCGTGGTCAACAGCAACAGCTCGATCACGCGGGGCTTGGTGAGGTTGACGTACGCGGCCACGATGTCGCGCAGGGTGGCCCGCGGAGGGATGCCGTCGCGGACGTCGTCCGCGGCGCGGCCGGTCCCCTCCCGGGAGGCCGACACGCCGGAGTCGACCGCTGTCATGCGGGTCTCACCTTCGTCGGTGGTGTCGGGTGGGCCTCCTGCGGCTGGGTGTTCTCCGCGCTTCGAGGCCGTGCTGAGTCTATCGGGCCGGTGAGTAGGCTCGACACCGTGACTGGAGTGAGCAAGCGCACCTTGGACTGGACGGAGCTCGACGAGAAGGCGGTGGACACCGCCCGCACCCTTGCGATGGATGCGGTGCAGAAGGCCGGAAACGGCCACCCCGGCACCGCAATGAGCCTCGCCCCGGTCGCCTACACGCTCTTCCAGAAGCGGATGCGGCACGATCCCTCGGACCCGAACTGGCTCGGTCGGGACCGGTTCGTGCTCTCGTGTGGCCACACCTCCATCACGCTCTACACCCAGCTCTTCTTCGGGGGCTGGGGACTCGAGCTCGACGACCTCAAGGCCCTGCGCACCTGGGGCAGCAAGACGCCCGGGCACCCCGAGCACGGCCACACCGCCGGAGTCGAGACCACGACCGGACCGCTCGGCCAGGGCGTCGGCAACGCGGTGGGCATGGCCCTCGCCGCCCGCCGGGAGCGTGGCCTCCTCGACCCCGACGCCGCGCCGGGGGAGAGCCCGTTCGACCACCGGATCTACGTGATCGCCAGTGACGGCGACCTGGAGGAGGGCATCAGCGCGGAGGCCTCCTCGATCGCCGGGCATCAGAAGCTCGGCAACATCACGATGATCTACGACCTCAACCGGATCAGCATCGAGGGCGACACGCACATCGCGTTCAGCGAGGACGTGGCCAAGCGGTACGAGGCGTACGGCTGGCACGTCCAGCACGTCTACTGGGCCAAGCGCGACCAGCAGGACGGCCCGCTCGACACCGACGGCTATCACGAGGACATCCCGGCACTGTGGGAGGCACTCGACGCCGCCGAGGCCGTCGGCGACCAGCCCAGCCTGATCGTGCTGCACTCGGTCATCGCCTGGCCGGCTCCGAACGCCCAGAACACCGGCGCCGCCCACGGGTCGGCCCTCGGCGAGGACGAGGTGCGGGCGACCAAGAAGGTGCTCGGCTTCGACCCCGACCAGACGTTCGAGGTCGCGCCGGAGGTGCTCGAGCACACCCGTGCGTTGCTCGCCCGCGGCAAGGAGGAGCACGCCGCCTGGGATGAGCGCTTCGCTGCCTGGCAGCAGGCCAACCCCCAGGCCTCCGCCCTGCTCGCACGGCTGCGTGAGCGCCGGCTGCCCGACGGGTGGACCGACGCGCTTCCCTCGTTCGAGGCCGACGCGAAGGGCGTCGCCACGCGCAAGGCGTCCGGCGCCGTGATCAACGCGCTCGCCGACGTGCTTCCCGAGCTGTGGGGCGGATCGGCCGACCTCGCCGAGTCCAACAACACGACGATCGAGGGCGCGGCGTCGGTGACGCCCGAGGAGTGGCAGACCAAGACCTGGAAGGGCGGCCCGTACGGTCGGGTGCTCCATTTCGGCATCCGCGAGCACGCGATGGGCTCGCTGATGAACGGCATCGCGCTCAACGGACTGACCCGTGTGTTCGGTGGGACCTTCCTGGTCTTCTCCGACTACATGCGACCCGCCGTACGCCTCGCCGCGTTGATGCAGCTGCCGGTCACCTACGTATGGACCCACGACTCGATCGGCCTCGGCGAGGACGGTCCCACGCACCAGCCCGTCGAGCAGTTGGCCGCGCTGCGCGCCATCCCCGGTCTCGACGTCGTGCGCCCCGCGGACGCCAACGAGACGGCCGCGGCCTGGCAGGCGATCCTGGAGCACACCGACCGGCCGGCCGGTCTCGCGCTGACGCGGCAGAACGTGCCGGTCTTCCCGCGAGGCGAGGTCGACGGCGAGCAGTGGGGAAGCGTCGAGGGCACCGCCCGCGGCGCCTACGTGCTCGTCGACAGCGTCTCGGGGTCCGGTGGACTTCCCGACGTCGTCCTCGTCGGCACCGGCTCGGAGGTGCAGTTGGCCGTGCAGGCGCGCGAGCAGCTGGCCGCCGACGGGATCGCCGCACGGGTGGTCTCGATGCCGTGCAAGGAGTGGTTCGCCGCCCAGGACCAGGCCTACCGGGATTCGGTCATCCCTCCGGGGGTACGCGCCCGAGTGAGCGTGGAGGCAGGCGTGGCGCAGGGTTGGCGCGAGATCGTCGGCGACGCGGGACGGATCGTGTCGCTCGACCACTTCGGCGCGTCCGCGGACTACGCCCGGATCTTCGCCGAGTTCGGCATCACCGCCGACGCGGTCGCCCAGGCCGCCCGAGACAGCATCCAGGCCGCCGGGAAGTAGCGGTCACCACCGAGGAGGTTCGCGCAATGACGCAGGGAACGCAGCATCTCCAAGAGCTCACCGAGGCGGGCGTCAGCATCTGGCTCGACGACCTCTCCCGGGAGCGGATCGAGACCGGCAACCTGGCCGACCTCGTCAAGAACGACCACGTCGTCGGGGTGACCACCAACCCGTCGATCTTCCAGGCGGCGCTGGCCGAGGGAGAGCGGTACGACGACCAGGTGCACCGCCTCGTCGCCGACGGGGCCGACCTCGACGACGTCGTCTGGGAGCTGACCACCACCGACGTGCGGAACGCCTGCGACATCCTCCACCCGGTCTTCGAGGACACCCACGGCGTGGACGGCCGGGTCTCGATCGAGGTGTCCCCCGGCGTGGCGCACGACGCCGACCGCACCGTCGCCGAGGCCGACAAGCTGTGGAAGAAGGTCGACCGGCACAACCTGTTCATCAAGATCCCCGGCACTCCGGAGGGCTGCGAGGCGATCACCGCCACGCTGGCCGCCGGCATCTCGGTGAACGTCACGCTGATCTTCGGGCTCGACCAGTACCGCCAGGTGATGGAGGCCTACGTCGCCGGTCTCGAGCAGGCTCGGGACAACGGACACGACCTGTCCACGATCCAGTCCGTCGCGTCCTTCTTCGTCAGCCGGGTCGACACCGAGATCGACAAGCGCCTCGACGCGCTGGGCGCGGACCCTGCCCTCAAGGGGAAGGCCGGCCTCGCCAACGCCCGACTGGCCTACCAGGCGTACGAGCAGTTCTTCACCGGCGACCGCTGGCAGGCGCTCAAGGACGCAGGGGCCAACGACCAGCGCCCCCTGTGGGCCTCGACCGGCGTGAAGAACCCGGACTACCCCGACACGATGTACGTCGTGGACCTCGTCGTCCCGAACACCGTGAACACAATGCCCGAGAAGACGATGCAGGCCGTCGCCGACCACGGGGACATCCACGGGGACCAGGTCCACCCGCACATGGCCGAGGCCGCGGACACGATGAAGGCCCTCACCGACGCCGGCATCGACTACGACGACGTCATCGCGGTGCTCATCCGGGAAGGCGTCGACAAGTTCGTCAAGGCATGGGACGAGCTGGTGAGCACGATCCGGTCGAGCATGGAGGACATCCGGAGCGCCCAGGAGAAGGCGTGAGCGCCGGCGCCGCTCCCGTCGACCCGACCACGACCCAGGCCTGGAAGCAGCTCGGCGCGCTCGCCGCCTCCTTCGCCCCCGACCTGCGGGCCGCTCTGGCCGACGAGGACTGGGTGCGCCGCTCGACGCTCGACGCCGCCGACCTGCACGTGGACCTGTCGAAGAACCTCGTCGACCCCGAGATCTGGAAGGCACTGCGCGGGCTGGCCGCGGAGGTAGGTCTCGAGGCGCGCCGCGACGCGATGTTCGGCGGCGAGCACATCAACGTCACCGAGGACCGCGCGGTGCTGCACACCGCGTTGCGGCTGCCCGCCGACGCTCACCTCGAGGTCGACGGCAAGGACGTGGTGGCGGAGGTCCACGAGGTGCTGGGGCGGGTCTACGACTTCGCCGACAAGGTCCGCTCCGGTGCGTGGACCGGTGCCACCGGCGCACGGATCCGCACCGTGATCAACATCGGGATCGGTGGCTCGGACCTCGGCCCCGTGATGGCCTTTGAGGCGCTCCAGCCCTACGTGCAGGACGGTCTGGACTGCCGCTTCATCAGCAACGTCGACCCGACCGACGCGGCGACGACGCTCGCCGACCTCGACCCGGCAAGCACGCTGTTCATCGTGTCGAGCAAGACGTTCGGGACGCTGGAGACTCTCACCAACGCCCGGCTGTGCAAACAGTGGCTGCTCGACGGGCTCGCCGGCACAGATGCCGACGAGGCCGTTCGCAAGCACTTCGTGGCGGTCTCCACGGCGCTGGACAAGGTGCGGGCCTTCGGCATCGATCCCGACAACGCCTTCGGGTTCTGGGACTGGGTCGGCGGCCGCTACTCCGTCGACTCCGCGATCGGCACCTCGCTGGCGGTGGCGATCGGCCCCGAGCGCTTCGGGGAGCTCCTGGCCGGCATGCATGCGATGGACGAGCACTTCCGCGCCGCCCCGCTCGAGGCGAACGTGCCGGCCCTGATGGGGCTGCTCAACGTCTGGTACTCCAACTTCCTGGGCGCCCAGACCCACGCGGTCCTTCCGTACGCCCAGCTGCTGCACCGGTTCCCGGCGTACCTCCAGCAGCTGACGATGGAGTCCAACGGCAAGGGCGTCCGCTGGGACGGCACCCCGGTGACCACGGAGACCGGCGAGATCTTCTGGGGGGAGCCGGGCACCAACGGGCA
>JBQCCW010000034.1:0-12071 GCA_051961835.1 Marmoricola sp.
CGCCTGGCCGCCCGCACCCGCTGCACGCTGTCGGCGAGCTGGGGCAACACCGAGACCGCGACGACGACGGCGGTGCCGACCTCGTAGAGCGCGGGCGGCATCGCGCGCAGCAGTCGCTTGGGGTTCGCCCGCGCGTTCGCCGCACGGATGCACACAACTTGGGTGGCCTGCCGCAGGCCGACGTCCAGGCCGGCTAGCTGAGACTCCCGGGTAAGCGGTCCGTGCTGCCGCACGCCCTGCACCCACTGCGGCAGTCCGACGCTGGGGAGGTCGAGCAGGACGTGGCCGGGACCGCTGCCCAGGAGGATGCGGAACACCACGCGGATGAGGACGATGAGCAGCCCGAGCCAGAGGTAGAGGCGGAAGGACAGCGACCACCCGTGGTCGGCGCGGCGGGCGGCGACGACGACCGCGGCGGCGGCGCCCAGGAGCAGCAGCAGCCACGGGTTGGTCGTCGCCGAGGCGGCGGCGGCCAGCCCGAGCGCCCAGATCCACCAGGCGCCCGGGTGCAGGTCCCGGGGCCGCCGCACGCTCACCTCAGCCCGGTCCGTCGCCGCCACCAGACGGCTCCACCGGCTCCGGCGAGGACGGCGAGCACCAGCACCGGCGCCCACCACGGCACGCCGCCGGCGGTCGTGTCGGCCGCTCGCGTCGTGGGTGCTGCCACGGTGGACGCGGCCGCGGAGGCGTCGCCGGCCGTCGGGCCGCTGGTCGCCGACGGCGTGGAAGCGGACGTGTGGCGTGCCCGGTGCCCGCCGTGCTTTCCGGCGCCCTTCCCGGCGCCCTTTTCTGGGCCGTTCCCTGGGCCGTTTCCTGGGCCCTTCCCGGGCGTCCCCGGCCCCGTCGACGCTGACGAGCTCGCCGACGCCCGGGCGGACGCGGCGGAGGCCGGGTGCGACGACGCCGCCGCATGGTGGCGCGGCGGCGCGCTCGCGCTGGGAGCCGCCCTCGGGCGGCTCGTCGGGGAGGGAGCCTGGGTGTGCTTCTGGGAGTGCACCGGCGCGCTCTGCGGCGTCGCCGGGGCGGCCGCCGGCGCACGCTTGCTGCTGCTCCCCTGCCAGGCGAAGGCGATCGTGTCGCCGTTGGTCACCCGGTAGGAGCTCGGGCCGACGCTCGCGTAGGTCCATCCCTGGCCGCGGGAGGTGAAGAAGCCCCAGTACGCGTCGGCGGGCGGCATGTTCACGCAGCTCGCGTCGGCGGGACGGCCGTCGACCCGGCACACCGCGCCGGGGTAGCGCTGCACCGGCGTGAGGGAGACACCCGCCTGCTGGAAGGCGTTCCAGGCGCTCCCGCCGGCCCCCCGAGGGGCACACGCGCGCGTGATGCCGCCACCTTGGCCGGTGAAGTCGACCAGCACGTTGACCCCCGAGCCGGTGCAGTAGCCGCTGGTCGCGGTGGCCGGCGCGACGGCGAGACCGGTCAGCGCCGCAGCGCCGGTGGCCAGGGCCACCAGCGCTGCGGCGAGCAGACGCGGCATCCTCACCGAGGTCACCGGCGGACGGTCAACCGCACGGTGTCGCGCCGGCGGTCGGAGTCGACGGCCGCGAGGGTGCGGTGGTCACGCCCCGCCGGCACGGTGATCCGCACGGTGGCGCGCCCGGCTCCGCTCACGGCGTGGGAGACGTGCTGCCCGGCGATGCTCACGCACACCCGGGAGTACGGCGCGGCGTTGCGGACGTGCACGGTGAGGCGCTGGCCGGCCTTCACCCGGTGCGCCGCCGCGACCTGGAGACGTCCCGCGGGAGCGGGCAGCTCGGTGAGCGCGGCCAGCCCCTGGGCGCTCGCGCGCACCCACTGGTCACGCGAGGTGGAGGTGACGCCGTGGCGGCGCCCGTCGCGGTACGCCTTCGGGTCGTAGGCGAGCGCGCCGAGGTCGGCCGCGAGCCGGCCGCCGCACGGGCCGACGTCGCGTGCCTGCAGCCGCCGCAGCCACACCGCCGCGTGGCGGGCGGCGCGGGTGTGGCCGAGGGCCCACGCCGCCAGGCCGGTGCTGTTCGCGTTCGGGGCCGTCGTACCGGTGCCGCCGCCGAAGGCGCCGGAGCGCTTCTGCTGGTCGACGAGCCAGTGCCGGGCCTTGGCGACCGCGTGCTGGACGGCGCGCGTGCTGCTGTGCTTGGGGAGCGCGAGGAGCTGCACGACGGCGATGCTCGTGGCATCGGTGTCGGCCGGGGCCTTGCGGGCGTTGCAGGACTGCTTGGTCGCCGCGGGATTGCTGTTGAACGAGAGCGTGAAGTAGCCCGCGCGGCACTGCTGGGCGAGCAGGAAGCGGACCGCGGCGCGAGCATGGGAGGACCGGGCCCGGGACAGGCCGCGGGCGGCGTAGGCCTGGCCGATCGTGTTGGCGTAGTCCGTGCCGCTGCCGCCGTCGCTGATGCGTCCGGTCTTCGCATCGGTGTGGTGGTTGAGGAAGGCGAGCACGTTCATGCCGCCCCAGTGGCGGGGGTTGATGCCGGCCTGCTGGGCGAAGGCGACCGCCTTGCCGGCCGCGTTCGCGCTCGGGTAGTCGCTGACCGCGCCGTTGTAGGACGAGGTGAAGTCGACGTACTGCTGGACGTAGCTGCGCCGCAGGGAGCCGGTGGTCGGGTCGACCTCGGCCAGCCGGGCAGCGACGCGCTGGGGAACCCCGGTGGCGCCCACGCGGGCGGCCGAGAAGGCGTAGTCGAGGGTGAGCCCGGCGTCGGGGTAGCCGCTGCTGGTGAGCAGCCCCGCGGAGTTCACCTGTCGGCCGAGCCAGTGCGCTCCCTGCCGGCCCGGGATCGGGTCGTGGGAGGTGGCGGCGTGAGCCGGCAGGGCGGTGGCGACGAGCGCGGCCGACACGACAGTGCCGGCGAGGGCGCTCAGAGCGGTCTTGCGGACCATGTGCTTCCTTCCCGCTGCATGCGCAGGGGCAGGCACCGGGCCGACCCGCTGCTTTCCGCGACAGCGTGGTTCAGGACGTGGCGCAGCAGGTGCTCCGGCTCGCCGCTCTGTGTGAGCGGCCTACGGTTGCGGGTCAGCGCCGGATTTCGACCGGCTTCCCCTGACTGCACACGTGGATGTGTGGACGCGTCACCTTACCGCAGCAGCGTCAGCTAAGCCGCTCGAGGATCAGCTCGCGCACGCGCCCGGCGTCGGCCTGGCCGCGCATGTCCTTCATCACCGCACCGATCAGGGCGCCCGCGGCCGCCACCTTGCCGTCGCGGATCTTCTCCGCGACGTCAGGATTGGCCGCGATGGCTCGGTCGACCGCGTCGCCCAGTGCCCCGTCGTCGGAGACGATCGCGAGCCCGCGCCTCTCGACGATCTCGCTCGGCGAGCCCTCGCCGGCGTAGAGACCCTCGAAGACCTGGCGGGCGAGCTTGTCGTTGATGTCGCCGCGGTCGATCAGCTCCTGGACGGCGACGACGTCGGCCGGCGTCACGCCGAGCTCGGCGATGTCGACGCCGGTCTCGTTGGCGCGCCGCGCCATCTCGCTGAGCCACCACTTGCGGGCGACCTGCGGCGACGCGCCAGCCGCGATCGTCTGCTCCACCAGGCCGAGCGCGCCGGCTCCCACGGTGTCGCGCATCTCCAGGTCGGAGAAGCCCCAGGCCGCCTGCAGCCGGTTGCGCTTCTCGCGCGGGTGCTCGGGCAGCGTCTGGCGCAGCGCGTCGAGCCACTCCGGCGCCGGCGCGACCGGGACGAGGTCGGGCTCGGGGAAGTAGCGGTAGTCGTCGGCGTCGGACTTCTCGCGGCCGGCCGTGGTGATGCCGGTGTCCTCGTGCCAGTGCCGGGTCTCCTGCAGCACGGTGTCGCCGGCGGCCAGCACGGCCGCCTGGCGGCGGATCTCGTAGGTCACCGCCCGCTCCACCGAGCGCAGCGAGTTGACGTTCTTGGTCTCGGTGCGGGTGCCCAGAGCGCCGGAGCCGGCGGCGGCGAGGGAGAGGTTCACGTCGGCGCGGATCGAGCCCTGGTCCATCCGGGCGTCGGAGACACCGAGCGCGACGATCAGCTCCCGCAACTGGGCGACGTACGCGCGGGCGACCTCGGCGGCACGCTCACGGGTGCCGAGGATCGGCCGGGTGACGATCTCGATCAGGGGGATGCCGGCGCGGTTGTAGTCGACCAGGGAGTAGTCCGCCCCGTGAATCCGTCCCGACGTGCCGACATGCAGCGACTTGCCGGTGTCCTCCTCCATGTGCGCCCGCTCGATGTCGACGCGGACGATCTCGCCGTCGTCGAGCTCGACGTCCATCCAGCCGTCGAAGGCGATCGGCTCGTCGTACTGGCTGGTCTGGAAGTTCTTCGGCATGTCCGGGTAGAAGTAGTTCTTCCGCGCGAAGCGGCACCACGCGGCGATGTCGCAGTTGAGCGCGAGCCCGATGCGGATCGCCGACTCGACGGCCTTGGCGTTGACCACCGGCATCGACCCGGGCAGGCCCAGGCAGGTCGGGCAGACCTGCGTGTTGGGCTCGGCGCCGAACGCCGTCGGGCAGGAGCAGAACATCTTGGTGGCGGTGTTGAGCTCGACGTGGACCTCGAGTCCGAGCGCGGGATCGAACCGCTCGAGTGCCTCCTCAGAGGAGAGCAGCTCGCTGGTCGTCGTACTCATGCTTGCTCCAGTCGCTTGTCGAGCTTGTCCAGACCCAGCAGCGGACCGCCCCACTGCTGCTGCAACAGGGCCTCCAGCGCCGCGCCCACCCGGTAGAGCCGGTCGTCGGCGAGCGCGGGAGCCAGCACCTGGAAGCCCACCGGCAGGTCGTCCTCGGGCGCCAGGCCCGCGGGCAGCGAGAGCCCCGGGATGCCGGCGAGGTTGGCGGGGATCGTGGCGATGTCGTTGAGGTACATCGCGACCGGGTCGTCGAGCTTCTCCCCCAGCCGGAACGCCGTGGTCGGCGCGGTCGGCGAGACGAGCACGTCGGCGGACTCGAAGGCGGCCGTGAAGTCGCGGGTGATCAGCGTGCGGATCTTCTGCGCCTGGCCGTAGTAGGCGTCGTAGTAGCCGCTGGACAGCGCGTAGGTGCCGAGGATGATGCGGCGCTTGACCTCGTCGCCGAAGCCGGCGTCGCGGGTCGCCCGCATCACCTGCTCGGCGCTCGGGTCGGCGACGTCGTGCGGCACGGTGCGCAGGCCGTAGCGCATCGCGTCGAAGCGGGCGAGGTTGGAGGACGCCTCGCTCGGCATGATCAGGTAGTAGGCCGCCAGCGCGTGCACGAAGCTCGGGCAGGACACCTCCACGACGTCCGCGCCGGCCTTGGTGAGCAGGGCGATGGCCTCGTCGAACCGCTGCTGCACCCCGGCCTGGTAGCCCTCGCCGCCGAGCTCGGCGATCACGCCGACGCGAAGCCCCGACAGGTCGCCCGACGCGCCCTGGCGAGCGGCCTCGACGAGCGGCGGCAGCGGCTGGTCGATGCTCGTGGAGTCGCGCGGGTCGTGACCGCCCACGATCTCGTGGAGCAGGGCGGCGTCGAGCACCGTGCGGGTCACCGGGCCGACCTGGTCCAGGGAGTTCGCCATCGCGACGAGGCCGTAGCGGCTCACGCCGCCGTACGTCGGCTTGACGCCGACCGTGCCGGTCACGGCTCCGGGCTGCCGGATCGAGCCGCCGGTGTCGGTGCCCAGCGCGAGCGGCGCCTCGAACGCGGCCACCGCCGCGGCCGACCCGCCACCCGAGCCGCCCGGGATCCGGTCGAGGTCCCAGGGGTTGCCGGTGGGACCGTAGGCGGAGTGCTCGGTGGAGGAGCCCATCGCGAACTCGTCCATGTTGGTCTTGCCCAGGATCGGCAGGCCGGCCGCCTTGAGGCGAGCGACCACGGTCGCGTCGTACGGCGGGACCCAGCCCTGCAGGATCTTCGAGCCACACGTGGTCGGCAGGCCCTTGGTGGTGAGGACGTCCTTGACCGCGATCGGCACCCCGTCGAGCGGCGAGGCCGACTCGCCCCTGGCGCGCCGCTCGTCGGACGCCTCGGCCTGCACGAGCGCGAGGTCGGGGTCGACGTGCAGGAATGCGTGCACGGCAGCGTCGATCGTGCCGATCCGGTCCAGGTGCGCCTGGGTGAGCGCGACGCTGGTGGTCTCCCCCGCCGCGAGGGCGCCGGCCTGCTCGGCGGCGCTGCGCGTGATCAGGTCGCTCACTGCTCGTCCCCCAGGATCCTCGGCACGGCGAACCGCTGCTGCTCCTGCGCCGGCGCCCCGGCCAGCGCCTGCTCGGCGGTGAGGCCCGGCTGCACGACGTCGTCGCGGAACACGTTGGTCAACGGCAGCGGGTGCGAGGTCGGCGAGATGTCCTCGGCCGCGACGCCGGAGATCGAGGCGATGCTCTCGAGGATCACCGACAGCTGCGGCGCGAGGTGGTCCAGCTCGTCGTCGGAGAGGTCGATGCGGGCGAGGTCGGCGAGGTGCCGGACCTGCTCGCGGGTGATCGACGGGGAGTCGGGCTCAGGCATGGTCTCCATCCTACGGAGCGCCGGCCTCACTCCCCCGGGGCGGGCCCCTCGGCCAGGAGCCGCTCGAACCCGGCCTCGTCGAGCACCGGTACGCCGAGCTGCTCGGCCTTGTCGGCCTTGGAGCCGGGGCTCTCGCCGACCACGACGTAGTCGGTCTTCTTCGACACCGAGCCCGACGCCTTGCCGCCGTGGCCGATGATCGCCTCCTTGACCGAGTCACGGGTGAAGTGCTCCAGCGAGCCGGTCACCACGAGGGTCAGGCCGGCCAGGGTCTGCGGCGTCGAGGCGTCGCGCTCGTCCTCCATGCGGACGCCCGCCGCCGCCCACTTCTCGACGATGCCGCGGTGCCAGTCGACCGCGAACCACTCCACGACGGCGTCGGCGATCGTGGGACCCACCCCCTCCGCGGCGGCGAGCTGCTCCTGTGTCGCGGCGCGGATCGCGTCCATCGAGCCGAACTCCGCCGCCAGGGCCCGCGCCGCGATCGGACCGACGTGGCGGATCGACAGCGCCACCAGCACCCGCCACAGCGGCTGGTCCTTGGCCCGACCGAGGTTGTCCAGCAGGCGCTGGCCGTTGGCGCTGAGCTGGGGGCCCTCCTCGCCCTTGCGGGGTGCGCGGGTGAACAGCGGCGCACGGAGCAGCTTGTCCCGGTCGAGGGTGAACACGTCGCCCTCGTCGACCAGCGCGCCGGCGTCGAGCAGCGCCGTCGCCGCCTCGGCGCCCAGCCCCTCGATGTCGAAGGCGGCGCGGGACGCGACGTGGAAGACGCGCTCGCGCAGCTGGGCCGGACAGCTGCGGTGGTTGGGACAGCGCAGGTCCTTGTCGCCCTCGCGCTGCTCCACCAGCGTCGTGCCGCAGGCCGGGCACTGCGTCGGCATCACCCACTCCGGCAGGCCCTCGGGGCGCAGCGCGAGGACCGGTCCGACGATCTCCGGGATCACGTCGCCGGCCTTGCGCAGCACCACCGTGTCGCCCGGGCGGACGTCCTTGCGCTTGACCTCGTGGGCGTTGTGCAGGGTCGCCATCTCCACCGTCGACCCGGCGACCTTGGTGGGCTCCATCCGCCCGAACGGGGTGACGCGGCCGGTGCGTCCGGTGTTCACCTCGATGGCGATCAGCGTCGCGTTGACCTCCTCGGGGGGGAACTTGAACGCGATCGCCCACCGGGGGGCGCGTGAGGTGGAGCCGAGCCGGCGCTGCACGCTCACGTCGTCGACCTTGACGACCACCCCGTCGATCTCGTGCTCCACGTCGTGACGGTGCTCGGCGTAGAAGGCGATGTAGTCCTCCACGCCGGCCAGGTCGGGCACCACACGGACGCGCTCGGACACCGGGAGGCCCCAGGCCCGCAGTGCGTCGTACGCCTGGGACTGGGTGGCGGGGTCGAAGCCCTCGCGAGCGCCGACGCCGTGGCACACCATGTCGAGGGCGCGGCTCGCCGTGACGCGCGGGTCCTTCTGGCGCAGGGAGCCGGCCGCGGAGTTGCGGGGGTTCGCGAACATCGGCTTGCCCGCTTCGCCGAGCGAGGCGTTGAGCCGCTCGAAGGCGGCGACCGGGAGGAAGACCTCGCCGCGCACCTCCACCAGCCGCGGCACCGGGAACTCCTCGGTCGGGCTCAGCCGGTCGGGGACCGAGGCGATCGTGCGCACGTTCGGCGTGACGTCCTCGCCGGTGCGCCCGTCGCCGCGGGTGAGGGCGCGGACCAGCCGACCGTCCTCGTAGAGCAGGTTGATCGCCAGGCCGTCGATCTTCAGCTCGCACAGGTACGCCGGGACGCGGACGCCGTCGCGGGCGATCCGCTCGGCCCACGCGGCCACCTCCGCCACGCTGAAGCCGTTGTCGAGGCTCTCCATCCGCTGCAGGTGGTCGACGGCGGTGAACTCGGTCGCGACCGCGCCCCCGACCTTCTGGGTCGGCGAGTCCGGCGTGCGGAGCTCGGGGTGGGCCTCCTCGAGCTCCTCGAGCCGGCGCATCAGCCGGTCGAACTCGGCGTCGGAGAGGGTCGGGTCGTCGAGCACGTAGTAGCGCCACCGCGCGTCCTCGACCTTCTCCGCGATCGCCCCGTGCTCCGCGCGGGCACCCTCTGCGTCAACGCTCACGGGCTCATCGTGCCCGGTCGCGCCGACAATCCACGCCACCGGTCGGGTACGAATGGGTGGTCGTGGCCGAGCTCTTCCACTCCGACCCCGCCGGTACGCCGCGCGGCGTCGTGCTGATGCTGCACGGGGGAGCCGCGCGCGGGGAGCGCGCCGTGGACGAGCGGTCGGCGTCCTGGCGCCGTACCCGCTGGATGCACACGGCGCTCGCCCCGCGCTTCGTCGCCGCCGGCTACGCCGCGAGCCTGCTGCGGTTCACGGTGCGGGGCTGGAACGCGGAGGGACGCGACGAGCCGTCGCCGCTCGCTGACGCGCGGTGGGCGCTGGACCGACTGCGGGAGCGCTACGGCGAGACGCCGGTCGTCCTGCTCGGCCACTCGATGGGCGCGCGCACCGCGCTGCGCGTCGCCGACGACCCGGCCGTGGTCGGGCTGGTCGGCCTGGCCCCCTGGTGGCCGCCTGGGGAGCCGGTCGACGCGGCGAAGGGTGTGCACCTGGTCGCCGCGCACGGGCGCCGGGACCGGATCACCAGTGCCCGCCAGACGCGGGCGCTGCTGGAGCGCGCGGAGCCGCTCGCCGCGTCGGTGAGCTACCTCGACATGGGGCTGCTCGGCCACTACATGCTGACGCACGTGCGTCGGTGGAACGCCGTGGGCCTGGGGCAGACCGTGGCGGTCTTCGACCGCGCGGGCGGCTAGCCGGAGCCGTCTCGGAACCGGTTTGTGTCGTGCCGCTGCGCGCCGTACTCTTCTCGATGGAACGGAACCGTTCCGTTCTATCAACGGGAGCGACGATGACACCGGTGAGCCGGCCCCGCGTGGAGGGCGATCGCGAGAGCGAGATCCTCGACGCCTGCGCGGAGCTCCTGCTCGAGGTGGGCTACGACCGCCTCACGATGGACGCGGTCGCGCGCCGTGCGCGGGCCAGCAAGGCGACGCTGTACCGGCGGTGGGAGACCAAGCCGGCGCTGGTGATCGACGCACTGGTGCGGGCCAAGGGCACGCCGCACCCGGTCGACCACGACACCGGCAGCCTGCGCGGCGACCTGCTGGCCACCTTCTGCGGGCAGCACGGTCTGGGCGAGGTCGGCACCAAGGTCCTCGGGGCCGTGGTGACCGCGCTGAGCACGGACGAGGAGTTCGCGGCGACCTTCCGCGAGCGCTTCATCGCGCCCAAGCTCGCCGTCACCCGCGCGATCTACGAGCGAGCACAGCAGCGGGGCGAGATCGCGGCCGGCTGCGATCTCGAGGTGATCGCGCCGGCGCTCGCCGCGAGCATGCTCCATCGCACGTTCCTGATGGGCGTGCCGCCCGACGACACCGCCGTCGAGCGGGTCGTCGACCACCTCATCCTCCCGGCGGTGCGGGCCGCCGGGCATCCCGTCTCCTGACACCTCTTCCACCGCACCTCTTCCACCGCACCTCTTCACCGCAACCTCTCCACCGCAACAGACAGGCATCGTCATGACCGACACGCTCACCGTGAGCCCGAGCCCGCAGCACGCGGCTCGGCCCGGAGGACACCAGCAGCACCTGGGCTGGGCCCTGGTCCTCATCTGCATGGCCCAGCTGATGGTGGTGTTGGACAGCACCATCGCCAACATCGCGCTGCCCTACATCAAGAGCGACCTGAACATCTCCCAGGCGATGGTGCAGTGGATCGTCACCGGGTACGCCCTCGCCTTCGGCGGGCTGCTCCTGCTGGGCGGCCGGCTCGGCGACCTCTACGGCCGTCGCCGGGTCTTCATGCTCGGCGTGGTGATCTTCGCGGTGGCCTCCGGCCTCGGCGGTCTCGCGCAGAACGAGGCGATGCTGCTGAGCTCGCGCGCCCTGCAGGGTCTCGGCGCGGCGATCGCCTCCCCCACCGCCCTCGCCCTGATCACGACGACGTTCCCCGCGGGCAAGGAGCGCAACCGCGCCTTCTCCGTCTACGCCGCGATGTCGGGCATCGGCGCGGCCGTCGGCCTCGTGCTCGGCGGCTGGCTCACCGGGCTCACCCCGTCGCTCCTCGGCACGACGGTCGACGGATGGCGGCTGACCTTCCTCATCAACGTGCCGATCGGCCTGCTCGCCGCGTTCTTCGCCCCGCGCGTGCTCAACGAGTCCGAGTCGCACCCGGGCCAGCTCGACCTGCCCGGCGCCCTCACCGGCACCCTCGGCCTGGTCTCGCTGGTCTACGGCATCAGCCACGCCGGCACGGCCGACAGCACCGGCCACACCCAGTGGACCGCACCGGAGACGGTCGTCTCGATCCTCGCGGGCGTCGTGCTGCTCGCCGCCTTCGTGGTGATCGAGCGGCGGGTCGAGCACCCCCTGCTGCCGGTGCGGATCCTTGCCAACCGCACCCGGGCGACGGCGTTCGTGACGATGATGATCGTGCCGGCCGCGATGTTCGCGATGTTCTTCTTCCTCTCGCTGTTCGTGCAGAACGTGATGGGCTACAGCCCGCTGCACACCGGCCTGGCGTTCCTGCCCTTCTCCTTCGCGATGGTCGTCGGCGCCACGATCTCCTCCAAGCTCGTGGGCAAGGTCGACCCGCGCTTCCTCGCCGGCACCGGCACACTGCTGGCCGGCGTCGCGCTGTTCATGTTCCACCGGATCGGCGTCGACGACTCACCGCGGAACCTGCTCGCGCTGATCGGCAAGCAGGCGCACTCGGCCAGCCCGGTGCACCTGGGCGATACCGTGAACTACTGGTCGTCGATCTTCCCGTTCATCGTGCTGATGGCGCTGGGCATGGCGCTCAGCTTCATCCCGATGACGCTCTCGGCCGTGCACGGGGTGGACCAGCGCGACTCGGGCATCGGATCCGGCGTACTGAACACGATGCAGCAGGTCGGTGGCGCCCTCGGTCTGGCGACGCTGGCCACGATCGCGGTGCACTTCACCCAGCAGCGCGCGGCCGACCTCGGCCAGGCGGTCATGCACCTCGCAGGTGGCGGCGGCCAGCCGGCTCCAGGCATCCAGAAGGCCACCCAGGCGATCGTCGGTCAGGGCGCCTTCACCCACGGCGCGACGTCGGCGTTCCTCACCGGCGCCTTCATGATGTGGGCCGCCTCGGTGATCGTGTGGATCTTCCTCAACGTGAGCCACGAAGAGCTCGCCGAGGACGGTGCCCCCGAGGGCGTCGCCGTCGCCTGACCCCCCTCCCCGCGAGTTGCGGGTCCTGGCCGCGCGAGTTGCGGGTCCTGGCCGCGCGAGTTGCGGGTCCTGGCCGCGCGAGTTGCGGGTCCTGGCCCCAGGCTCGCTCAGCCGGGCAGGTGGCCCGCGGCCTCGCGCACGGCCGCGACGGCCTGGCGGGCGTACGCCGGGCTCGCGCCGGCCAGCCCGCAGGCCGGAGTGAGGACCAGCTGTTCCTCGACATGCTCGGCGTCGAATCCCAGCATGTCGAGGAACCGCACGACCCGCTCACGGGTGGCGCGCGCGGCCGCAGCCTCGCCGACCGACGGCACCACCCCGAGGAACACCCGCTCCCCGGCGTCCAGCGCCTGCCCGAGCGGCTCGTAACCGCCGGGGGCGAGCACGGCCGGCTCGACCGACACAGCGCGTGCGCCCGCTCCCCGGAGCAG
>JBQCCW010000035.1:0-31072 GCA_051961835.1 Marmoricola sp.
GATGTCGCGTCCGAGCTCGCGAGAGACGCCGCCGCGCCAGGGCCGGAACCGCGCACCGGTCGCCGCCCGCACGTCCCCGGCGACGCGACACCAACCGGCCGCCGCGACGACGACGTCGGCGACGGCGAGTCCCAGGACCAGGGTCAGATCGCCGTGGCCGCAGAGAGGCAGCAGCACGAGGTAGCACGGCACGAACGCGAGCTCCTCGGCGGCGATCACCGCGTCCCCGCCGCGCCGGTCGTCCAGGCCCTGCAGCGCGGTCTTGGCGACGGTGAGCAGGAGCTGGGTGGCGACGGTCGCGCCGGCGAGGGCCACGACAGCCGGCGAGGTCCCGGGGAAGAACACCCGTCGCAGCAGCGGCGCCGCCAGGCACCAGCTCGCCGTGCCGCGGGCCGCGCCGGTGCCGGAGAGGAACAGCACGGTGGGCCAGAGCTGGGGATGCCCCCGGCGCGGCTCGGCGAGGAAGTACGCGAGCGCCCCCGGGAGTCCCGCCACCGCCAGCACGCCGGCGAGTCCGGGCAGCATCCGCAGCAGCGCGTAGGTCCCCACCGCCTCGGGTCCGCCGATCCGACCGACCAGCACCGTGGCCGCCGCCAGTCCGATCACGGCGGCCAGCCGGGCGGCGCTGTTGAGCGCGACCCGCCGCAGCACGGTGCTCACGGCCGTCCCCGCCGGTGTCGAGCCTCGGCCTCCGAGCGGAGGGAGACTGCCGCGACGATGCCGAGCCAGGTCCAGAGGTGGCGGAAGTGCAGGACCTCGTAGAAGCCGCCGGCCAGCGCCATCACCGGCAGGCCGGCGACGAGGAGCCACGGCCGCGGCAGGATGTCGGCCAGCCCTGTCGCGCCCGGATGGGTCACCAGCACGGTGCAGCGACGGACGGCGGCGGCGCCGAGCAGCAGCAGTCCGGCACAGCCGACCACCCCGCGCTCGAGGAGCGTGGCCAGGTAGTCGTTGTGCGCCTCCTTGACGTACGGCGCCTGCGCGGCGGCCAGCGACGCCTTGGTCTGCGCCGGCCCGTAGCCGGTCGCCTGGCCGTCGAGGTAGAGCCGGTAGCCCTCGGCGTTGATCGTGGCCCGCTCCGAGGTCGACCCGGTGCGCCCTACCGAGTCGCGCAGCAACGGCACGCTGCCGGCCGCCGCGTCGCGGACGGGCTGCAGGTCCACGTGCGGAAGCACCACGCCGACCAGGGCGACGCCGAGCATCGCCGCGCCGGCGATGGTCAGCGCGGCGAGCTGCACGCCATACCGCCGGTAGCTGCGGACCACGAGGACCGTGAGGCCGCCGACGACGAGCGTGGCCGCGGCGCCGTTGGACCCGGTGAACGCGATCGCCACGAGCATCACGAGCATCGACGCCGCCCGCAGGGGGCCCGAGCGCGGACGGCGCGCCGCGGCGACGACGAACAGCGAGAGCACCAGGTAGTTGCCGGCGTAGTTCGGGTCGCCGAACGTGTAGGACGCCCGGGCGCCGTCGGCGCTCGGGACGCCGCTGAGCGGCGCGACGCCGACGAGGTACGCGAGCACGCCGACGAGCGCGTACGCCGGTGCCAGGCGCGCCCAGGTCGTCACCGCTGCGCTCAGCACGGCGGGGTCCTGGGCACCGCACGTGATCGCGGTGGCCCACAGCAGCAGAAGCAGGTCCTGCGCCAACACGACCGCGCTCCCGAGCGGCGCGTCGGCGAGGGTCGCCGCGAGCGCCCCCCCGAGCATGAGCAGCAGCACGCCGCCGGCGTACGGGGAGGCCGGCCTCAGCACGCCTCGGCCGGCCGCGAGCAGCATCAGACCGATGCGGACCAGCAAGAC
Source organism: Marmoricola sp. (assembly GCA_051961835.1). GTDB lineage: Bacteria > Actinomycetota > Actinomycetes > Propionibacteriales > Nocardioidaceae > Marmoricola. Next base: position 1,803 of record JBQCCW010000035.1, read on the forward strand.
GGCGTCGGCGACGGCGGTGTTGCCCGGACCGGCCGGGCGCAGCAGGGGAAGTGCAGCGACACCGCAGCCGACGGCGACCGCCAGCGGGTGCAGCCGCCCGGCCGGTGTCCGGCTCCCCCCGCTCGAACCGGCGGCTCGCGGCCGGGTCACGGCCCCGCTCACCGGGCTCATCGGGCTCATCGGGTTCACCGCGACCTCCGGTGTCCCCGCGGGCGCTCCGGCAGCGACACGAGCAGGTCCAGGTGCCCACTGCCGAAGGCGTCGTCGTTGGCCGTCGCCGCGATCTCCGCGATCCCCGTCAGCGCGACCGCGTACCAGAGGTCCCGGCGCAGCCCGAGGCGCACGAGTCCGTCGCCGAGGAACGCCCGCACGGCGTCGGGAAGCCAGCCCGCGCCGAGGAGGGCGTACCGCACCCCGGCGCCGAAGTCATGGCGACGCAGCCCGGGGTGGCCCGTCACGGTGCCCCCCGGGTGCGCGTGGCGGTCGAGGTAGAGGGCATAGCTCAGCGGGAAGCGAGCCAGGTCCCGCAGGGGGCACCCCGCCAGAGCGCCGGCCTCCCAGTCCACGACACCCGTGACGGTGTGGTTCTCGACCAGCACGTTGCCCATCCAGTAGTCGCCGTGGACCGCGGTCGACGGTGTGCGGGCCTCGCAGAGTCGCTCCGTGGGGCCGGCGAGGCGGGCGAGCGCCTCGGCGAGGCGCTGGTCCCCGTCCCACCGCCGGGCGAGCGCCTCGACCGTCTCCACCGGCCATCTCACCGGTTCGTGCCCGCGCGCGGTGGCCGCTTGGAACGCGGCCAGCCAGCCGGCGGCCAGGGCGAGGTCGCGGTCGACCGGTCGGCGGCGGGCCGTGTGGCCCCATTGGTGGTACGCGACCGTCATGGCGGCGCCCGGCAGTGCCGTCGAGAGCAACCCCCGACGGCCGTCGGCGAGGGGTGTCCCGACGTACCGGGGGATGGTCGAGTCCAGGGCCCCCAGGGCGAGCCGGCGGAGGCCGACGAGCACCCGACCCTCGGCCTCGACGGCGCGCTCGGCGGCGGCCGTGGTGGGGAGCTTGACCGCCACCGCACCCGGCACCGCGCCGACGAACGTCATCTTCGCGTCCGGGTCCTTGGAGGCGCTGAAGAGCAGGCCGACCTCCTCGAGCGCGCGGATCATGGCTTCCTCGCGATGACGACCCGTCCGGGGACGAGCGCGCCGGTCCACTGCCACGGCATTCGCCGGAGCAGCCGGAGCGCCACCGTGGCGAGCAGCCACCCGCGGGTCACTCCGGGAGGCACGGTCGCGACGTGCTGCCACAGGTGCGCGACGGGCGCTGCGGAGTCGTCGAGCACGACCACGGGTGTCGACGTGCTGGGCAGCACGAGCAGCTCGCGGTCGACCTCGAGGCCCGCCCGCCGCGCCAGCCTGCGCAGGCGGCGGCGGCTGCCCGGGGCGTCGAGGACGAGGCAGAACGCCGTACCGGCCGGCATCCGCCGCATCGTGGCGAGCCTGGGCCGGCGGAGCTCGACCATGCCTGGCGGCCCCAGGGTCAGCCAGGGGAGCGGTCCGTTCGTGGCGCCGGACACGGCCATCGTCCTCACCCGTCCTCACCCGCCCTCATCCGGCCAGCGCACCGGCGCTCGCGGTCAGCGTCTCGCTGTAGACCTCGTCGAGGGTCTCTCCGAGACGCGCCGCGTCGTAGCGCTCGCCGGCCCGCCGCAGGCCGCTGAGGGCGAGCCGGTGGGCGGCGATCGGGTTGTCGAGGAGACGGTCCAGGGCGCTCGCCAGCGCGGCGGGCCGTGCCGGCGGGACCAGCACACCGGAGTCGCCCGGCACCACCAGGTCGGGCACCGAGTTGACCGCGGTGGCGACGACGGGGAGGCCGCAGCGCATCGCCTCGACCACCGCGCAGGGGAGGCCCTCGTACCGGCTGGACATGCAGAACACGTCGAGTGCGGGAAGCAGCGCGGCGATGTCGTCGCGCTCGCCGATGAAGCGGAAGCGGGACTCCAGGTTCTCCGCCCGCACCCGCCGCCGCATCTCCGCCAGCTGCGGCCCCGAGCCGAACCACACCACGACGGCGTCGCGGTGCCGCAGCAACCGGGCGGCCTCGAGCAGGTGCTCGGGCGCCTTCTGGAAGTCGACCCGACCGGTCGTGCCGATCACCGGGACGTCGCTGTCGAGCTTGAGCGCGGTCCGGGCCAGTGCCCGTGCGGCCGGCGTCTGGAGGACCGCCGTGCTCTCCACGACCGGCGCCACCACCCGGAGCGAGGAGGGCTCGGCGAGCCCGCGCCGCAGCGCCTCGGTCGCCACGCCGCTGCCCACGGCGAGCACGACGTCGGTGATGGCGGCGAGGCGTCGCTCTACGGCGATGTACGCCGAGCGGCGAAGCCGGCTCTGGAAGTCGTGGAACGGAAACCCGTGGTAGGTGTGCACGATGGCCGGTGTCCCGGTGCGGTGCGCGGCGACGCGCCCCACCGCTCCCGCCTTGGCGCTGTGGGTGTGGACCACGTCGAAGGACCGCTCCCGGAAGAGGCGGGTGAGGTGAGCCAGAGCCTTGGCGTCCTCGAACGGCGACAGCGGCGCCACCAGGCTGGGCTCGATGACCACGTCCATCCCGGCGTCACGGGCTCGCTCGGTGAGCGGCCCTCCCTGGCCGGTCACGAGCGTGACCCGATAGCGATCCGGGTCCAGCTGCAGGGCGCCGCGCACCGCCACGCCACCGGCTCCGGCGATGCAGCGGGTGACGACCTGCGCCACTTCTACTCGGCTACTCATCGGACCACCTCCGATCGGGGAAGATCCCGGAAGGGGGTGGCGAGCACCGTGTGCAGTGCCACCCCGGGACGGCCCAGCTCCAGCTCGAAGCAGGGAAGTCGAGCGGCCACCCGGGCCGCGCTCTCCTCGACGGTCGGCAAGACCTGATCCTCGCCGGTCGCCAGGGCGAGCGTGGCCGCCAGGGGCCAGAACCGACTCAGCTCGCCGGCTGCGAAGGTGCCGGCGACGAGGCTCCGCGCGGCGGCCGCGCTCGTGGTCTGGCGCAGCGTCGGAACATCGCTCCTGCCCCGGCGCACCACGACCAGCACGTCGGGAACCATCGCCGCCGGCCTCGAGCCCCAGTCGTAGGACTGGCGGTGGTGCATCGCGTGTCCGCTACGCCGCTGGTCCGGGACCGCGGTGCCGCGCTCCACGCGCAGCGGCTCGGCCAGGCCGTAGAGCGCGACCCCGTCCGTCACCGCGAGGTTGTCGCACAGCGCGACCGCGCCCTGCGCCAGCTCGGCGGAGACCATCGTGGACTTGCCGAGGCCGCCCGGACCGGCGAGGACGACCACGACGTCGTCCACCCGCAGCACGGAGACGTGCAGCGGGGCCAGCCCGTGGCGCGCGGCGGTCCAGAGGATCGGGTAGTGCAGCAGCACTTCGGCCTCCAGGGCGCGCTGCCGCCGCCGCAGCACCTCACCGGCGGCGGCCTGCGCAGGGGAGGGGTGCCAGCGACTGCGCGTCCTGACCGGACCCACCGGCGCGGTGGTCCAGCACTGCGTGTGCCCGGAGCCGCCGACGCTGTCGAACACCACGGTGCCCGCGCCGTCGGTCCACGCCCCCCGGGTGACCGGCACCATCCCGGCCCGGGAGAAGGGCCGGTGCGAGCTCTCCAGGCAGATCCGGACGTCGCACCCGCCGGCGCCCGTGCCGGTCCCCCCGGAGTGACCGCTCGCGGTCTGCAGCCGCCTGCTCAACCGAGCCGAGGTCGACTCGATCACGACGCGCTGCCCGGCCGAGCGCAGCAGGTACGACGTCCCGGTCACGGCCGGCTCCACGTGCCGCTCGTGGTGGCGTCGACGACGCCGATCACCGGCCACCGAGTGCTCTGCACGATGTCCGCGACGCTGTCCACGTCACGCTGCAGCGGGGCCCCCGCGCACACCACGAGCAGGCCCGCGCAGAGCTCCTCGGAGGCGCTGACGTCTCCCAGCGTGCAGAAGCGGACCCGGTCGGCGGCAGGGTCGCGGACACCGTCCTCGTCCTCGCGCGGCCGCGCGCCGACTCGCTCGCTGGTGCGGCGTCGGATCTCGCCGTCGACCGCGTGCAGGTGGAGCAGCAGCTGCGCCGCCAGTCGTTCGCCCACGGCGTCGACCCCGACCAGGGCGACCGTCTCGACGCCCTGGCGCCGGCACGCCAGGGTGAGCGCCTGGTGCAGAGCGCCGCGGCCCTGCGCCGCCCGCGCGATGAGGGGAGCGCCGAGGGCCCGGGAGACCGAGCGGGCGCCGGCGGTGCGCGGTCTGATCGTCTCGAGGAGCACCACCAGGCACACACCGAGCAGGAGACCGAGGAGCGCCGCGAGGGCCGAACGAGGGACCAGACCCGACGCGCTGCGCACGAGCTGGGGTTCCGCGCCGTTGATCAGGACGACGAGGTCGCGCGTGGCGTCCGCCACCTCCATCTGCGCGGCGGTGGCGTTCAACCGGTCCACCGCCGCCTGTGCGTCGGCCAGTTGAGCCTGCTCGAGCGGATTCGGGGTGATCCGCTTCGCGACGGTCCGCGCAGCCTGGTCGCGGGCGACGACCGCCTGCGCCAGCTGGCTGCGCACCGCGGCGAGCTGCGCGCGAAACGCCCGCTGGTTGCCGTCGTTCATGAACTGCACCACGCGCCGAGCGATCGCCCGCACCTCGGCGCGCGCCCGCTGGGCGGACGCGTTGTGGACCGACAGTTCGACGACCGGCGACTCGCCGAGACGCTGGCTGCTGATGTCATGGTCGACGATCTGCGTCGGGTCGCCCGGGAGGGACGCGGCGTGGAGCGCCTGTCCCACCAGGTACGGCGTGGTGGCGAGCGCGAGCACCCGGGAGCTGAGCGCGTCGGCCTCGGTGGCACTGCTCGGCGCCTTGTCCGCGACCTGCATCCGCACGGTAGCGACCCAGGGCCGAACAGCGTGGGTCTCGCGGTAGGCGATCGCGGCGACCGGCACCACCAGGCACACGGTCAGCAGGAGGAGGTGAGCACGCACCAGCCGGCGAAAGATCTCGTCGAAGGTCATCGCCCGCTCCTCTGTCCCCGGACGCGGATGCTCATCGTGGCCAGCGCGGTGCGTCCGCCCGTGTCGGTCACCCACATCCGGACGAGGTACCGGCCGGGGCGGGAGAAGTGGCAGGTGGTCCGCGGCGAGCGCTGTGCCGGTGTCCGGGTCGCTCCGCAGGCGAAGCGGAAGCTCGCGATCGCCGTGTGATCGGGGTCGAAGGAGCGCGAGCCGTCGAGGACCACGCGGTACCCGTGGCGGGCGTGCCGCTGGTGAGCCCGGAGCACCGGGGTGGGAGCGACATCGGCCCGCACGCGGACGCTCACGGTCGCCGCGCCCGCGTGACCGGCCTGGTCGACGACCCTCACCGTGGCCAGATAGACACCGGCCGAGGCGTACTGGCAGCGCATCGCGGGAGCCCCTCCCTGGTATCCCGTGCCGTTGCCGCACCCGAACGAGTACTCCGCGATCGGCGAGCCGTCGGAAACGGACGATCCGGAGGCGTCCAGACGCACGCTCATCGGCACGTATCCCGACGTCGGGCCGGCGCTGAGGTGCGCAGTCACCGTGGGTGCGGGCTGAGGTGCCGGCTGGGGTGCGGGCTGCGGTGCCGGCTGCGGTGCCGGCTGCGGTGCCGGCTGGGGTGCCGGCTGGGGTGCCGGCTGCGGTGCGGGCTGCGGTGCGGGGGCGGGAGCGGCGGTCACCGTCACCGTCCCGCTCCACGTCGCCGTGCTGCCCGTGGAGTCGGTGACCGTGAGCTTCACCGGGGAGGTGCCGGCGTCGGGGGAGCTGCAGGTGGCTGTCCTGCCCGAGGCGGTGGTGCCGTTGCCGCACGTCCAGCTGTAGGAGGTGATCGTCTGGCCGGGACTGTTGCTCCCGCTGCCGTCGACGTGGACGGTGAGGGGTGCCTGACCCGAGCTCGGCGTCATGGTGGCGCTGGCGACGGGGTGCCCTGGAGGGGGTGGGGGCGGCGCGGCGTACTCGAGGGCCCCCAGGTCCGCGAACGCATCGGGACCCGTGCCGGTGTCCGCGACCGTCGTCACGTCGCTGGGGGCGTTGCCGTCGTGGTCGGTGCGCTTCCACGCCGCGACGTCGCTGAAGGCGGCATCGATGGCCGGCGAGGAGGCGGTGAGATGGAGGTCGCGCCGGGCGAGATCGACGAAGCCGGGGTCGCCGGCGAGGCCGTGCATCTCCTGACCCGCGGCCGTGCGGAGCGCGCTCAGGCTGGTGTAGTTGACGTTGTTCCACGCCATCAGCACGGGCCCGCGCACCAGGTCCCGGTCGAGGGTCGTCCCGCTCACCGACGGACCGTCGACCCGGACCTGCCCCACGGTGCGGCCGCCCGTCACCCCGTTGTCGACCGCGACGTTGTCGCGGGAGGTGGCGCCGGTGGAGCCACCGGAGGCGTTGCCCTCGAAGTTGATGCCGGCGGTGGCGTTGCCGACCACCGTGTTGGAGACGACGACGGAGTTCTTCGCGTCGAGGTTGTCGATGCCGTGATCGCCGTTGTCGTAGACGACGTTGCGGCGGAACACCGTGTCGGTGGAGCCGGTGTAGGCCTGCATGCCGGAGTCCTCGTTGCCGTACGCCGTGCTGTCCTGCACGACGGTGTTCGAGGAGCCGGCGGCGGGAAGCGTCGCGGTGGCGGCGACGAAGCTGATGTCGACGCCGGCCGCCAAGCGGGTGGTGGGGTCGGAGTCGCCGTTGTCGTGCGCCGAGACGCGGTCGAGGGTCGTGCCGGCGCTGCCCTGCACACTCACGCCGTGCGAGATGTTGTGATCGCTCTCGGAGCCGGTCACCGCGGCGTCGGTGTCGCGGTTCAGTCGGATCCCGACGGACTGGTTGCCTCTCGCGGTGACCTGGCTGAGCTCCGCGTCCGCGCTGCTCTCGACGGAGAAGCCGTAGCCGAAGGTGCCGGACGCGATGTCCTGCGCGAACGACACAGCGGTCCCCGCGAACGCGTGGAAGCCGGCGAGGTACTGCCCGCCGGCGGTGAGGTGGCTGACGGTCACGTAGCTCTTGCCGTTCACGTTGATGCCGTAGTTGCGCAGGACCTGCACCGCGTGACCGGTGGGGTCCTGGTCGCCGACGTGCAGCAGCTGGGCTGTGGAGTCGTAGAAGAAGTACGACCCCCCGGCGGGCACGGTCGTCGCGGTGACGCGCGGGAGGGCCTTGCCGTCGAGCAGCACCTGGCCGGGTGTGGCCGTCCGCGGCAGAGGCGTGGTCCACTCCGTGGCCGAGACGGAGGTCCAGCTGGCACCGGTGAGGTCGGCGGCGGCCCCGCTCACGGTGACGTTGTCGGTGTCGCCCATGATCGTGATCGGAGCGTCCGCGGTGCCCGAGCCGGCCACGTCCACCTGCTCGGGGTAGGTGCCGGCGTGGACGTGGACGACGTCGCCGGGTTGGGTGGCCTTCTTCACCGCGGCGCCGATCGTGCATGCCGGCGTGGCGGCGGTTGCGGCGCCGGCGTCGCGGCACGCGGCGCTGGTGTTGTCGACGTAGTCGGCGCTGCCGGCGGCCGCCGCCGGGCCGGCGGGCAGCACGAGGACCGCGGCGGCGAGGCCGCCGGCGGTCGCGAGGCGCAGAGGATGGCGCAGGGGAGGGTGGATCGACGCGGAGGACATGGCAGAGGTTCCTTGTCTGGGTGCTCAGTGCAGGACGGCCACGGGCCGCATGCGGGCGACCGGAGTGACCAACCCGTTGCGGACGAGGACGTCGAGGGCGGCGTTGACGCCGTTGTCGTCGAAGTGGTGGGCGATGCTGGGCGCGCCGTCGTCGTAGCGGTAGCGCGCCGTGCTGCGCCGCCCGGGGTCGTCGCCGGAGAGGCCGTGCTCCACCATGCGGGACACGACCGTGCCGGCGCCGTGACAGGCGGAGTGGAGGCTTGCCGCAGACGTGGGGCCGGCGACGCCGAGGTAGCTCGAGGTGCGGTGGGTGCCCGGCAGCAGGACGGCCTGTCCGGTCCGGGCGAACGTCGTGCCCGCCGGCATCATCTCGGCGGGGAACGCCCGGCAGGCGTTGTGCCGGTGCACGACCGCCGCCTGTCCGTTGACCGGCTCCTCATAGATGCTGTTGTGGGGGGAGTCGACGACCAGGCGCCCGACGGAGCCGCCGAAGCAGTCCGCGGCGATCCGGCGCAGCGACGCGTACGTCGCCTCCCGGAACGCGAAGCCGTAGTTCATCGCCGCCGCGTTGAGGAGCATCAGCCGACGGCCCTCGGCGCTGTCACGGTGGAGAGGCGTGCACCCCTCGGTGAAGTAGAGGCTGAGACGCTGGCGGAGCTCGGAGAGCGAGTGCGCGGACCGCAGGTGGAACCACGGCTTGAGCGCGGCGTTCACCGCCCTGATCTGGGCGGGATAGTCCTTCCTGCGGAAGAACAGCCGCCCGATCTCGCCGGCGAGCACCCCGCCGCCGCCGTGGTACTGGATGGTGAGCTGGCCCTCGCTCACGCCGAGCAGGGCGGCGCGCTCGGGGTCGAGCACCTCCTCGACCCGCTGCAGCTCCACGAAGTGGTTGGAGGGGCCCACCGTCCCGAAGCGCAGCCGCGCCAGCTGGACCGCGAGGGCGGGCAGATCGTGCCGCAGCCGGTCGGGGCCTCCGTAGGGCTCGAGGTCCATCCGGCCGCCCTCCTCGATCCGTTCGAGGTCCTCGGGCGGGGCGTCCCAGCGGTCGACGCCGAACTCGGCTCCCTGCTCGGCCGCCTGCCAGACCTCCCGGCGGGTCAGCTCGCGGCCGCCGCGGGTGGGGTAGGGGTAGCGCTCGCGCACGGCGCGCATGAAGGCGTCGATGGCCTTGTCGGACGGCACCTCGGAGTCGACCGCCAGCAGCGCCATGCCGCAGTTGACCGAGCTGCCGGTGAGGTCCGGTCGGATGGTGTCGACCGTCGCGACGGCGACGCTGGAGGGCAGCTCCATCTTGCTCTTGTGATGGAAGTCCGGCAGCACCACCGGAGGAGCGGCGAGGTTCGCGCCCCCGACCTGGCGATCGACCGCTAGAAGTCCCGCCGCGTCAGCGGGTAGCAAGTCAGGATCGTCGTACACCAGGGGGGGATGGTTGGTGCGGTCGAGGACGCGAACGTCTGGGTCCGTCGGAACGGCGGTCATATCTCTCCCCCTGGTGATGTGCGGTCGTGAGCTGCGGTGCGGATCAGTAGTCGTCGGGATAGAGCGCCGCCATGGCGGGCAACGCGGACGGGTCGAGCTCCACCGCCCCCTCCGCCACCAGCCGCGGCGTCGGGGCGTACTCGGGGACGAGGCTGCGCAGGTGCGCCACCACCTCGTCGGGGCGGTTGTGAGCGGCCGCGTCGTACAGGTCGCGGAGCTGGGCCCGGAAGCGAGCCGGCAGCGCCGCGCCCGGCGCCTGGGAGATCCGTGGGTGCTCGGTGGGCAGGGCGGTCTCGTCGCTCCCGAAGAGCTCCTCGTGGAGCTTCTCCCCGGGGCGCAGGCCCGTGAAGCGGATGGGCACCGTGGGGGCGTTCACCAGGCTGGCGAAGTTGCGCACCACGTCGACGATCCGCACCGGATCCCCCATGTCGAGGACGAAGGTGCCCGAGCGCTCCGCCATCCGAGCGGCCTCCAGGACCAGGCCGACGGCCTCTTCGATCGTCATGAAGAAGCGGGTGACGTCGGGGTGCGTGACGGTGACGCCGACTCCGGAGGCGAGCTGTTCGCGGATCACGTGGAGGAGCGACCCGCGGGAGCCGAGCACGTTGCCGAACCGCACGCAGGCCAGCGCGGTGGTGCCGGTGCCGCGGTAGCTGGTGAGCACCAGCTCGGCGAGCCGCTTCGTCGCTCCCAGGACCGAGGCCGGATTGGCCGCCTTGTCGGTGGAGATGAGGATGAACCGCTCGACGTTGTAGGCGAGGGCGGCCTGGACGAGGTTCTCCGTGCCTTGGACGTTGGATTTCACGCCCTCGCAGGGGTGCCGCTCGAGGACCGGCAGGTGCTTGAGGGCGGCCGCGTGGAAGACCACCTCGGGCTGGTGGTCGCGGAAGATCTGATGGATCCGCTCGGCGTCGCGGATGTCGGCCACCACGACGGACTCGGAGTCGAGGAGTCCCTGCCCCCACACCTCCAGCTGCAGCCGGTGCAGGTTGGACTCGTCGTGGTCGAGCAGCACCAGGGACTCCGGCGCGAAGCCGTTGACCTGCCGGCACAGCTCGCTGCCGATCGACCCCCCGGCGCCGGTCACCAGCACCCGCTTGCCGGTGAGGACGCTGCTCACCTCGCGGCTCACGACGTGCATCTCGGCGCGGCCGATCAGGCTTCCGACCTGCAGGCTGCGCATGTCGGTGCCGACGATCTCGCGCTGCAGGGCGGAGAGGAACGGCGGCAGGTGCCGGACGCTCACCCCCATCCGGGTGGCGCGCAGAGCGATGTCCTGGAGCGTCTCGTGCTCCAAGGAGGGGATCGCGATGACGACCACCTGGACACCGGTCCGCTCGATGATCTCCTCCAGCTCGGCCAGCGTGCCGAGCCAGGGCCGGTTCGCCGGCGCCTTCGCCGCGAGCCGCACGTCGTCGTCGAGGAACCCGATCGGCTCGAGGCCGAACGACGGCACTCGCGCCAGGTCGCGTCCCAGGGCCCGTCCGGCCTTGCCCCCGCCGATCAACAGCGTCGGCAGGGTGCCGACCGCGCACTCGCGCACCGTGGTGGTCATCGCGTCGCCCCTGTCGCGTGCACGGCCGTCCGGAGGGCGTCGCACACCCGGTCGACCTGGTCCTCGGTCAGCCGCGGATACAGCGGCAGCGACAGCTCGTGTTCGAAGAGCGCGTCGGCACCGGGCAGGCCGCCCGGGGGGACCGCGACCGAGCGGTGGAAGTGCGTCAGCCGGTGCACCGGTGGGAAGTGCACCGAGGTGCCGATGCCGGCGTCGCAGAGGCGGCTCGCGACCTCGTCGCGGGTGGTGGCGACGCCGTGTCCGACCCGCACCGGGTAGAGGTGCCAGGCGTGCGTCCCGCGCCGGGGGTCGGGGCGGTGCGGCAGGTCGATCCCGGGCACGCCCGCGAGCTGTGCGTCGTACCGCGCGGCGAGGGCCGTTCGACGCTCCTGCCACGCAGCGAGGCTGCGCAGCTGGTGCCGGCCGACGGCAGCCTGCACGTCGGTCATGTTCGCCTTCAGGCCGCTCTCGAGGACGTCGTAGCGGAAGGACCCACCGGGCAGGTACCGCTGCCATGCGTCGGCGCTCATCCCATGCAGACGGGCCGATCGGATCCACGCCGCCGTCTCTGGGTCGTCGGTCGTCACCATCCCGCCCTCGCCGATGGGCAGGTTCTTGGTGGCGTAGAAGCTGAAGCACACGGCGGCGCCGGCGCCGATCGGTCGGCCGTACCAGGTGGCGCCGAGCGCGTGCGCCGCGTCGACGACGATCCTGCTGAGCGGCAGGCCCGCCGCGTGCGCCAGGGCCGTGACGTCGGACGGGTCGCCGGCGAAGTGGAGCACCACCATAGCGGCGGGCGTCCAGGAACTCGCGGCGTACCGGGTGGTCGCCTCGTCCGGCATCCCGGTCAGAGGGTCGACGTCGACCAGGACTGCCCGCAGACCCGCGTGCTCGATCGCGTGGACCGCGCCGCAGAAGGTGTTGGCCGGCACCAGGACCGCGGCGCGCGCCGGGAGGTGCAAGGCGCGGAGGGAGAGCTCGAGAGCGGCGGTGCAGGAGCTGACCGCCACGGCGTCGCCGGCATCGACGGCCGCCGCGAACTCGCGCTCGAAGGCGAGCTCCTGGGGGCCGGTGGTGGCCCAGCCGGAGGCCATCACGGTCTCGGCGGCGTGCCGCGCGGCGTCGGTGATCCAGCAGTCGGCGAACGGAATCTGAGCAGCCGGTCGAGTGGTGCAGCGAGTCAGCAGCGCGGTCATCAAAGTCCCCCTCTTCGAGGCCGCAAACGCTAGGAAGAGGGGTCCCTCGGCCGAAACCAACGACGGGGTGACTGCGGCTACGCCAAAAAGCGGAAGTGCGCTCGACCGCGAGGGCGGTCAGCTCCCGGACCTGCCGAGCTCGGAGCCGTCGATGTCGTCGAGCTCCGGCACGCCGCACGCGCGAGCGGCGTTGACCAGTGCCAGCGTGGAGTGGGTCCCCGAGGCGCGGAACAGCTTCTGGACGTGGGTCTTGACGGTGTTGGGCGACATGTAGAGCCGCGCCGCGGTCTCGGACCGGTTGAGGCCGCTCACCAGGCAGCGGAGCACCGCGTACGCCCGCGGCGGCAGGCCGTCGGCGAACGTGGGCCGATGGTCCGGTGCATGGCGGTCGATGAGCAGGCGGAGGAGACGGTTCGCGACGCCCGGCGACACGTAGGTCTGGCCGCTGACGAGGGCGTCGGCCGCCAGCATCAGCTCCTCGACGCGGCCGCTCTTGACCACCCACCCGTCCGCGCCGCTCTCGAGCGCGTCGAGGACGGTCTTCGGCTCCGAGTGCCCGGAGAGGATCGCCACCGGGGGCCGGTCGGCCATCGACCCGAGTGCGGGCACGAGGTCGAGACCCGGCTCGCCGGCCAGGTCGTGGTCGACGAAGACGAGGTCGGGGTGCAGTGCGTGGACGAGCGCGGCGGCCTCGGCGACCGTGTGGGCGGTGTTCGCCTCACGGACGCAGCCGAGCTCGAGCAGCCGCTGGCAGAGCACCTCGGCGAAGACGCGGTGGTCGTCCACGACCAGGACGGACAGGACGGGCGCGCTCATGAGTCGGCCCCGACGAGTCCTTCCGCGACGGCATGCCGCACCGCCTGCACCCGGCTGTGCACGCCGAGCTTCTGGAAGAGGTGCTGGACGTGGCTGCGCGCGGTCGACAGCCCGATGTCCAGCGCGTCTCCGATCTCGCGGGTGGAGGCACCGCGGGCGAGCAACACGAGCACCTCGAGCTCCCGCTCGGTCAACTGCTCGGGGGAGGGCAGAGCCGGCGCCGGACGGCTCACCCCGGCCGTCGCGCGACGCCCGGCGAGCACGTCGCACAGCACCCTGTCGATCGCGTCGAGCGTGCACCCCTTGGAGGCCAGGCCCAGGACCAGTCCGGAGTCGTAGCTGCTCCACGCGAGCGGCGCGACCACGCCGGTGAGCAGCAGGATCCCCGTGTGAGGCGACGCCGCCGCGATGCCCTCGACGAGATCGGTCCGCGGCTGGCCGCCGAAGTGGAGGTCGAGCACGCAGGCGGCGGGGCGACCGATCCGGACCAGCCCCACGATCGCCTCGGGATCGGTGGTCACCATGTCGATCTCGTGGCCCTTGTGGCGCAAGGCGGACGCGAGGGCATCGGCGAACATCTCCTCGTCGTCGCACACGATCACGCTCACGCCGACACCTGCCGGACGAGCCGGGGGAATCGCAGCTCCACGGTGGTCCCGGGGTCGGGCCCGGTGCGGATGTGCAGCGTTCCGGCCGCCTCGCGCACCGCCTCGCTGACGATGGTCATGCCGAAGCCGGTCACCGAGCCGATCCGGGCGAAGCCGGGCCCCTCGTCGCCGACCACGAGCACCACCTCGTCGCCGACCACCCGGAGGTCCACGCGGACCTCACCACCGAGCCGGCAGGCGCGGAGCGCGTTGTCGAGCACGTTGCCGACGGCTCGGCGCATCTTGACCGGGTCGCAGTGCACCCAGGCCGGCCCGTCGGAGGTGACCGACACATGGCGCCGGTGAGCGAGCTGTGCCTGCCGCGCGGCTCGCTGCACGATCGGCTCGAGGTCGGCCTCCCACAGCCCGGACAGCTCGCCCAGCTGCGCGGCGACCATCGCCTCGAGATCCTCGAAGATCTGGGCGAGGGCCTCGACGCAGGACGTCAGGTCCGCGCCGGCGTCTCCATCGGGCGGTCCCTGGCACATCGCCGCCAGGAGGCGCCCCGCGGCGACCTGCTGGCGCAGGTCGTGACAGAAGCGCAGCAGATCTTCGTCCTGATGGAACTCCGCATGATCCGCGGCTCCGTCTGAATCGCTCATCGTTCGCCCCCGACCCCGACCGGTGCGACCGGCCGTGGCTTGACCGTGCTTTCCCCCGAGTGAGGCGGCTCTCTACTCGGCGCCCACTCCTTCCCGGCTGGACCGAAAAATCCCTCGTCCAGGGTCGTCCTGTTTTTCCGTCGAGGCAATGGTTTTGCCCGGACAATTGCCGGGCGCTGCTGGACCCCGCGGTCACGCGTCCTGCTGGGCCTCCTCGACCTCGACGCCCAGGCCGCGCAGCTTCGGGGTCTCGCGCAGGCCCCGCACGAGCTCGGCGAAGCCGGGGAAGCGCGCCAGTCCCACGACGTGCTCCCACAGCTCGACCGCCTGCTCCTCGCTCGGGCGGCGGCTGATCACCGGCCCGAAGAACGCCACCCCGTCCGGCGGGCCGACATGGATGATCGGGGCGCCCACGTCCTTGCCGGTGAGCGCGAGCGCCCGGTCGCTCTCGCGCTCGATCACGTCGTCCCAGGAGGTGCTCGTCATCCACGCGAACGGGCAGACGGCGTCGAAGTAGAAGTCGAGGTCGGCGGTCATCGCATCTCCTTGCAGGTGTGCCCTATCTTGCGAACCTCCCCTCAGCCGAACGCGTGCCCTTCCCCCCGGTACGTCGGCACCGCGGCGACCACGGCCTCCCCCTGCACGAGGTGGAGCTCGTTCACCCGCTCACAGAGCTCGCCGGCCTTGGCGTGACGGAACCAGACCCGGTCCCCCACGCGCAGAGACCCGGCGCCGCGCAGCGGGGTCTGTGCCTCCCCGGCGCCCTCGAGCGCGGTCAGGGACAGGCCCTGCGGGCACACCGGCGTCGGGAGCCGGTCGGGCCCGGGCACGCCGCTGGCGATCCAGCCGCCACCGGCCACCGTGGCGATGTCAGACGTCGGCCGGCGCACGACGCTGGTCACGAAGAACGCGGCGGGGGCCGGTTGGAAGCGGCGGTACCCGTCGAAGAGCGTCGGGCAGTAGAGCCCGGACCCGGCGGCGACCTCGGTCACGGCGTCCTCGGCCACGGTCGTCTCGATGCTGCCGGTGCCGCCCCCGTTGACGAACTCCAGGTCGGCCACCTCGCGCACCGCCGCGACGACGGCGGCACGGCGGTCGGCGAGCTCGGCGACCGACCGGCCCTGCATCGCGCGCACCTGCAGCCGGTGCAGCCGGGAGCCGGCGTCGTCGCCCAGCCCGGCCCCCTGGCCCTCGTAGGCCATCAGGCCCACGAGGCGGAACCGGGGCCGCGCCACGACGGCGCGGGCGAGCGCGGCGGCGTCGGCGGGGGAGTGCACCGGTGAGCGTCGCACGCCCAGGTGGATGCGGCCGCCGGCGAGCCGCAGCGAGGCGTCCAGGTCGAGGCAAACCCCGATCGCGGGCCCGACGGCGGGCACCGACGCCTCGATCAGGTCCAAGTGCGCGGTGCTGTCGACCATCAGCGTCACCCGGGCGGCGAGCCGCTCGTCGGTGGCGAGGTGGGCCAGGGCCTGCCGGTCGACCGTGGGGTAGCCCACCACGACGTCGTCGCAGGTCTCGGCGAGCAACAGCGCCTCGGGCAGCGTCAGCGCGAGCACGCCGGCGAACCCGTCGAGGGCGAGCACGGCGTCGCTGATCGCCCGGCAGCGCACCGACTTCGTCGCCAGCCGCACCGGCTTGCCGGCCGCCCGCGCGACCAGCGACCGGGCGTTGGTGGCCAACGCTGCCAGATCCACGACGGCGAACGGCGTCTGGAGATGCGCCGTCGCCGCCGCGAGCGCCGGAAACCCCTGCGCGACCGGGGCGACCGCCGCGAGGTCGAGGTTCATCCGAAGATCCTGCGGACGTGGGCGTTGGCGAAGACGCCGGCGGGGTCGAGGCGCCTGCGGACCTTCTGGAACGCCTCCCACTCCGGGTAGAGCCGGCTGAGCCGCGCCGCGTCCAGGGTGTGCCGCTTGCCCCAGTGCGGACGCGCGTCGTACTCCGCGGCCACCTCCTCCACGGCGCCGAAGAACTGCCGCCACGGCATGCCCTCGTAGGCGTGCAGGGCGAGGTACGTCGTGTCCCGGCCGTAGGACGGGCTCAGCATCGACTCGGTGTCGCCGGCGACCACCCGGACCTCGATCGGGAAGTTCACCGCGAACCGGCGCTCCACGAGGTCGAGCAGCCGCCCCAGTGCCTCCATGCCGACCTCGCGCGGGAACGCCCACTCGGTCTCGGTGAATCGCACCTCGCGGGGACTGGAGAAGACCTTGTGGCTGACGTTGACCTTGTCCGAGGGGGACGCGAACCGGGTGACCATCCGGTTCAGGCGGGGGATATGTCTCGGGAAGCGCCTGCCGGCCCGGCTGATCCGGTCGAGCACGGCGTTCTCCAGCACGACCTCCTCGAGGTAGGCCCGCCGCTCGCTGCTCGCGCGCACCGGCTCGTCGGTGCGCCGGAGCTGCTTGGTGATCGCGTGTCGGGCGTGGGGGAACACGAAGAACTCGAAGTGCTCGCTGCCCTCGGCGAGAGCGTCGAACTCGTCCATCACCCGCTCCAGCGGCATCCGGTCGCGGCGCTCGTGCAGCCGGAAGGCCGGCACCGTGCGCAGGGTGTACGCCGTGACGACGCCGAGCGCTCCGACGCTGACCCGGGCGGCCCGCAGGTCCTCGCCGGCCAGCTCGACGACCGCGCCGTCGGCGGTGACGAGCTCGAGGGACTCGACGAACGTGGCGAGGTTGCCCAGGCGGGCGCCGGTGCCGTGGGTGGCGGTCGAGATCGCACCGGCGGCGCTCTGCACGTTGATGTCGCCGAGGTTCGCCAGCGCCCGGCCGTGGGCGTCGAGGAGCGCGTTGACCTGGTGGAGGCGGGTGCCGGCGGCGATCCTCGCCAGGCCGGTGGCCGGGCCGAGCGAGCGCAGCCCGGTGAGGTTGTCCAGGGAGATCAGCGTGCCGTCGGTGAGGACGTTGTCGCCGAAGGCGTGCCCGGCGCCGACGACCCGCACGACCTCGCCGCGCGCCGCTGCCCGGCGTACGACGTCGGCGACCTCGGGGACCGTGCCGGGGGCGGCGCGGTGCGCCGGTGTGCAGGCCTGGTCGCCCGCCCAGTTGCGCCACATGGGACCTCTCCTCAGCCGTCGTCGCCGAGCCGGACGTGCTCGGCGTGGTAGATCGCCTCGTCGAGGAGGGCGGCGACGTGGTCGTCGTGGAGCCGGTAGACGATCGAGCGGCCCTCCCCCTCGCCGACGACGAGACCGAGGTTGCGCAGCACCCGCAGCTGCTGGGAGACCGCCGGCTGCCCCATGTCGATGGCCTCGGCCAGTCCGCCGACGGTGGAGGGTGCCTGCCGCAAACGGTCGAGGATCAGCAGCCGGCTCGGTGTCGCCAGGGCCTGCAGGGTCGCGGCCAGGGTCTGCGCGGCGCCGCGGTCCAGGGGCACCGCCCGGGGGCGGGTGCGTGATCCGACGTGGCCCATGGAGGCAGCGTAGCCACGGAGACGTGCACGGATGCGCATTTGTTTATGCTCGTGCGGTGACCGCCCTCGACTCGCCGCCCCTCGCCTCCGCCGCGCAGAGGCGCGCCGTGCCCCGGCGCTCGGTGCTGCAGACCGCCGCGTCGCTGCCGGAGGCGCGGTGGGCCGCACTGGCGGTGGTCCTCTTCGCGCTCGGCGGCATCGCCCAGCTGCTGGGCGCACCGCCGCCGGTGTGGTGGGCGCTCTACCTCGCCTGCTACGTCGCCGGTGGCTGGGAGCCGGCCCTCGCGGGTCTCCAGGCGCTCCGGGCGCGGACGCTCGACGTGGACGTGCTGATGATCGTCGCCGCCCTCGCCGCGGCGGCCATCGGCCAGGTGCTCGACGGGGCCCTGCTGATCGTCATCTTCGCGACCTCCGGGGCACTCGAGGCCTTCGTCACCCGGCGTACGGCGGACTCCGTGACCGCGCTCCTGGAGCTGGCGCCCGACCGGGCGACCCGCGTCGCGCACGACGGCTCGCTGGTCGAGGTCGACGTCGCGGCGCTGAACGTGGACGACCTGGTGCTGGTGCGCCCGGGCGATCGGATCGCCGCCGACGGTGTGGTCGTCGACGGGGAGAGCGAGGTCGACCAGGCCACGATCACCGGCGAGCCGATGCCGGTGCCGAAGGCGGTGGGCGCGGAGGTGTTCGCCGGGACGGTGAACGGCACCGGCTCGCTGACGGTGCGGGTGGGCGCGCGAGCCGAGGAGTCGGTCGTCGCGCGCATCGTCGCCATGGTCGAGGAGGCCTCGCAGACCAAGGCACGCAGCCAGCTCTTCATCGAGAAGGTCGAGGAGCGCTACTCCCTCGTCGTGGTTGCCGCGACCCTGCTCATCGTCGCCGTGCCGCTGCTGCGCGGCGCGGCCTTCCAGCCCTCCCTGCTGCGAGCGATGACGTTCATGATCGTCGCGTCGCCCTGTGCGGTCGTGCTCGCGACGATGCCGCCGCTGCTGGGCGCCATCGCGAACGCCGGCCGCCACGGCGTGCTGGTGAAGAGCGCGGTCGCCCTCGAGGCGCTGCGCGACGCACGCGTCGTCGCCTTCGACAAGACCGGCACGGTCACCCACGGCACGCCGGTGGTCCTCGACGCGGTCGCCTTCGGAGCCCACTCGGCCGACGAGGTGCTCGCGGCCGCTGCCGCGGTGGAGCAGCACAGCGAGCACCCGCTGGCACGGGCGGTCGTGGCCGCCGCCCACGACCGGTCTCTCCCGCTGCGGGCGGCGAACGACGTCCGGGCGCGCCCGGGCGTCGGCGTGACCGCGCGCCTCGACGGCCGCCACGTCGAGGTCGGGCGGCCAGCGGAGAGCACCGCGGGGGCCGTCGGCGACGCGACGATCGTCCGCTGGGAGGAGGCCGGGCACACCGCGGTGGTGGTGACCGTGGACGGCGCGCCGTGGGGCGCGATCGCCCTCGTCGACGAGATCCGCGCCTCGGCCCCGCCGACCGTCGAGCGGCTCACCGCCCTCGGTGTGCGGTCGGTGCTGCTGAGCGGCGACCACCCTCGCGCGGCGCAGCGCGTCGGCATGAAGGTCGGCATCGAGGACGCCCGCGGCGGCCTGTTGCCGACGGACAAGGCGCGGGCGGTCGCCGCGCTCCAGGCTTCGGGTGACGAGGGAGCGCGCGCCGGCGTCGTCCTCGTCGGCGACGGCATCAACGACGCCCCGGCGATGGCGACGGCCGATGTGGCCGTCGCGATGGGCCGCCGCGGGGCCGACCTCGCCGTCGAGACCGGTGACCTCAGCCTCGTGCACGACGACATCGCGGCGCTCCCCACCGTGATGCGCCTCGCCGACCGCGCGCACCGGGTGGTGCGCGCGAACCTGGTCTTCGCCGCCTGCGTGATCCTCGCGCTGGTCACCTGGGACTTCGTGGGGCACCTGCCGCTGCCCCTCGGCGTCGCCGGTCACGAGGGGTCCACCGTGGTGGTCGGGCTGAACGGGCTCCGGCTGCTCCGGCGCAGCGTCTGGCGCGACGCGGCCCGCTGAGGGCCCGCACCGCAGGGGTGGTGGTGTTTGCTCATGCCATGACCTCCCGCTCCTGGTTCGTCGTCGTGGCGTTCGCGGTGGTCGGAGCGGTCACGCAGCTGCTGTGGCTCACCTACGCGCCGGTGACCACCGCCGCCGCCCACCGGTACGCCGTCTCGGAGACCGCGATCGGCTGGCTCGCCAACGTCTTCCCGCTCTGGTACGTCCTGCTGGCGGTCCCCGCAGGTCTGGCGCTGGACCGGTGGCTGCGGCCGACGTTGCTGCTCGGAGCGGTGCTCACGGCCGCCGGCGGCTGCGTGCGCCTGGTCGCCGACGACTACGCCGCGGCGATGGTCGGGCAGTGCCTCGTGGGGATCGCGCAGCCGCTGGTGCTGACCGCGATCTCGCCGGTGGCGGCGCGCTACCTCACCGAGCGGGACCGGCCCAAGGGCATCGCCCTCGCCTCGGCCGGCACGTTCGCGGGGATGATCATCGCCTTCGTGCTCGCGACCGTGCTGAGCCTGCCCACCGTGCTCGTGGTGGACGCCGTGGTCGCGGTGCTCGCGGCGCTGCTGCTGGCGCTCGCGCTGCGGGAGGCGCCGATGGCGGCGCCGGCCGCCGCGGTCGGCGACTTCCGCGCCGCGTGGCGCAACCCGGTGGTCCGGCGGATGTGCCTGCTCGTCCCGGTTCCGTTCGGCACGTTCACCGCGCTCACCACCTGGGCGGAGCCGTTGCTCGAGCCGGCCGGGGTGAGCAGCGACCAGGCCGGGCTCCTGCTGCTGCTCAACGTGACGGCGGGCGTGGTGGGCTGCGCCGTCATCCCGGTGTGGGCGGCGAAGCGGCACACCCAGCGACTCGCGATGGCGCTCGGCGTCGGGGTCACCGTCGCCGCCTGCGCGGCGCTGGCCGTGGTGCCGTCGTTCGGGATCGGCCTGCTCTGCTTCGCCGCCGTCGGGGCGCTGCTGCTGCCGGCGTTGCCGATCGTGCTCGAGATCAGCGAGCGCGCCGCCGCCGAGGCGGCAGGCGCCGCCGCCGGGCTGGTCTGGCTCGCGGGGCAGCTCGGGGCGCTGGTGATCACGGGCGTGGCGGGCGCGATGGTGGGCGCCCCCGGCCCGGCGTTCGCCTTCCTCGCCGTCGTCACCCTGCTCGCCGTCCCGGCGATGCCGCGTCCGGCTGCTCGTCCCCGGCCGGCGCTCCCGTAGCGGTGTCGCTCCGCGCCCGGCGCCGCGCCCTATGCTCGCCTGCGCACGCCCGCCTCCTTCGAAGGACTCCTCGGCATCCGATGATCAAGCACATCCGTCTCCTCCTCGCCGTCGCGACGGCCCTGATGGCAGCGCTGAGCGCGGGCGCCGTGACTCCGGCCTCGGCCACGCAGGGGATCCCCGGGTTCGAGGTGTTCTGCTTCTACAGCCACTCCGCCAAGGACGACCCGATCGTGATGCCCGGCATGCCGGGGAAGTCGATGCACCTGCACGACTTCGCCGGCAACACCTCGACGAACGCCGACTCCACGATCCGCTCGCTGCGGCACAGCCGGTCGACCTGCCAGTTGAAGGCCGACACCGCGGCGTACTGGACGCCCACCCTCTACAGCCACGGCCGCCCGGTGCACCCCGACCGGCTGCACGCCTACTACCGCTGGGGCAACGTCAAGGACTATGACCACATCCGACCGATGCCGGCCGGCCTGAAGATGATCGCCGGCGACCCCATGTCCACCACGCCGCAGCCGATCAACCATGTGGCGTGGGGCTGCGGCGTGCAGGGCACCCGGATGTTCGACCATCCCGTGTCGTGCCGGACCGGGCAGAAGATCGTGCTGCACGTGTTCTTCCCGAACTGCTGGGACGGCACGCACCTCGACTCCGCGAACCACCGCAGCCACGTGGCCTACAGCTACCACGGCAGCTGCCCCAGGAGTCACCCGGTCGCGATCCCGCGGCTGTCGGAGGACTACGGCTATCCGATCATCGACGCCCGGGGCATCCGGCTGGCCTCCGGGTCGTGGACGACCGCGCACGCCGACTTCTGGAACACCTGGCGGCAGAAGGCGATGCGGCGACTGACCCGGCACTGCATCGACGCGGGTCGTCAGTGCGGCCCGCAGCGCGGCGCCTGATCCCGGATCACCCGACGGGCTGCTCCTCCATGGTGGCGAGCAGCTCGTCCATCCAGGTGAAGCAGGCGGCGGAGAGCTCGGCCAGGGAAGCGTTGCCGGGGAGCAGCTCGGTGACCCGGGCGGCGTCGGCGGCCGGCAGGTCGGTGTGCAGGTAGCGCAGGCCGTAGTCGTGACGCCACGGGCAGTGCCGCACCCGCAGCAGGCGCACCACGACGCCGAGGCCGAACCGCAGGTAGAGGTCGACCGCCTCCGGCAACTGCCCCCGCACGATCGCCCGGTTGACCAGCCACTCCGCGGTCGCGCGCCGCTGCCGGGCCTGGTCGACCGCCTCGGCGACGGCTCGGTCGATCCCGGCCTGGTCGTCGTGGCGCAACACGACCAGGTCGTCGGGGTCGTGCAGGACGATCGGCGTGCCGTGGCGACGTACGTCGACGTGCCGGTGCGTGTCGGTGCAGTCGGCGAGGTGCAGGTCGATGATCCGGGTCGGCTCCTGCAGCGCCCCCGGCTGGCTCTGCAGGTTCACGAAGCACTGCCGGCCGTCCGGCCACGCTGCCAGCGGCAGCTCCCAGAGGTGATCGATCGCGAAGCGGGCGCGGGCCCCGGTCAGGATGCGGTCGTAGACGGGTGTCGTCTCTCCGGGAGTGCAGAGCACCTCGACGTCGAGGTCGGACCACTCGTCCCACCCGCCGGTGGCGGCCGAGCCGCCCACCCAGATGACCCTGATGTCGGGGTCCGCCTCTCCCTGCGTGCGGAGGAAGGCCAGCCAATCGTCGAAGCGCGTCAGGTCCGCAGTCACGGGCGGCATTGTGCGGTCCTAGTCGACCGGGGGCGCAAGGGAATTACCGATGCGGTTGCATGGACCCATGGCTGAGTCAGTGCTCATCACCGGCGCCGCGGCAGGGATCGGGCGCGCGACCGCGCGCCGGCTGCTTGCCGCGGGCTACCGCGTCGGGGCGTACGACGTCGACGTCGCCGGCCTCGACACGCTGGCGATCGAGTCGGCGACCGACCTCCTCGTCACCGGCCGGCTGGACGTCACCGACCCCGAGGAGTGGGCGCAGCGGCTCGCCGAGTTCACCGAGCCGACCGGCGGCGCGCTGGACGCCCTGGTCAACAACGCCGGGGTGCTGGCCTCCGGTGCCTTCGAGGACATCCCGCTGGCCCGGCAGCGGCTGATGGTCGACGTCAACGTCGGCGGGGTTCTCAACGGCTGCCACACCGCGCACCGGCACCTCGCCGCCGCCGCGCGTCCGCGGGTGATCAACCTGTGCTCGGCCTCGGCGATCTACGGTCAGGCCGAGCTGGCGACGTACTCGGCGACGAAGTTCGCCGTCCGCGGTCTCACCGAGGCGCTCGACCTGGAGTGGCGCGACCAGGGCATCGTGGTGACGGCGCTGTGGCCGTTGTTCGTCGACACCGGGATGGTCGACGGCATGGACATCGGGAGCACCCGCTCGCTGGGCGTGCACCTGAGCGCCGACGACGTCGCCGACGCCGTGCGGGCGAGCCTGGAGCGGCGCTCCGGGCGGTTGCCGGGCAGCGTGCACCACGCGGTCGGCCGGCAGGCCAAGGCGATGCTCACCGCGAGCGGTCTCGCGCCGAGCTGGGCGCTGCGCTGGGTCAACGGCCGCGTATCGGCGCACTGACTCACAAGTCCAGGAACTGCAGCCGGTCGCCGACGACGAGGACGACCCGGCCGTCGGTGAGCTCGAACGTCCGCGGCGACAGGTCGCCGCCGAGCGAGCGTGCCGTCGCCGGCAACCGGCGCAACGACGCGACGAGCCGGTCGCCCTCGACGCGGTAGACGCCGAGGACGAGCGCGCCCGTGCGGGTGCGGAAGGTGGTCAGCGCCGTGGACCGGTCCGGCAGCCAGGTGAACGCCCGGGGGTCCTCACCGGCCAGCGGCCACGTCCACTGACCCAGCGGCGCGACGGCGAGCCGTCGGGCGTCGGCGAGGTCGGAGATGTCGAACAGCGCCACCTCGGCGCGCTCTCGCTCGCCACGCTGGTCGAAGGCGACCTTCTGCCCGACCCCGATCAGCTTGCCGTCGGCGATCGGGTGGAAGTACGTCGTGTAGCCGGGGATGTGCAGCGCTCCGAGCAGCCGGGGATGGGTCGGGTCGCTCAGGTCGACGCTGAACAGCGGGTCGGTGTGCCGGGCGGTGGAGAGGATCGCCACGTCGTCGGACCAGCGGGCCGCGGTGAGCGTCTCGTCGACCCCGAGCCCGTCCAGCCGGCCGATCTCCACCAGCCGGGTGCCCTCGGCCCGTAGCGCCACCACCGCGCTCGACTGGGTGCGGCTCCGGCCGCGCTGCTCCGCCGAGGTGGTGGCCACCCGCAGCACCCCACCCGCCTCGTCCATCGACCAGCGGTCCGCGATCGTGCCGCGGACGTGGCCGGTCGCGACGTGGACGGCACGCGGGCCGTCCAGGTCGAACGCGAAGATCGTGGTGCGGTGTGCGGCCATCGCCACCCCGCCACGGACGACGAGGGGACACGGGCAGCGGAAGGGCGACGGGGTGCTGGTGAGGTAGAGGTGGTCGGCCGACTCGTACGCCGTGCCGGTCTGGCCGGCCACGCCGATCGCGTCGACCGCGGTCGGGGTGGCCGCGTCGAACCCGACGATGCTCACCGTCCCCAGCGGGAGACCCTTCGGGGGGAGGGCGACGTTGCCGCAGTCGAGCAGCGCTCGGCTGCCCGAGCCGTTGTCGTAGGTCGGCAGCCAGTCGGTCAGCGTGGAGGAGCGCACCAGCTGCCGGTTGCGCTCCCGCGCCTCCCGCATGCTCAGGCCCTGGTGTGGCTGCACGAAGGCCAGCGCCGGCGGCCCGCTCTCGATGACCATCCGGATCACCTCGCCGTGCTGGCGGATCGAGGAGACCGAGCCCGAGTAGGCGACGTCGGAGACGAGCCGGGGAGAGGCCGCGTCGGCCACCGAGATCGTCTCGACGCGGCTTCCCGGCTCGGTGCCTGTCCCGGCAGCTGTCCCGATCGCCACCACGGTGTGCCCGGCCAGCAGGATCTGGGCGTCGCTCAGGCGGGGCAGCCGCAGCTGCGCCGTACGCCGGACGGCGCTCCCCGAGGCGTCGTACACGCTCAGCACGGCGCCCTGCACCCGCACGATGAGCGACCCGTCGGTCTTGACGTCGTCCGGCTCGTCGACGCCCGCCTCCTGCACGTTGGTGCCGGTGGCGGAGTTGCCGACCTCGTCGAGCCCCCGCCGGACGACGCCGGCGGCGGGGACGGCCGCGAAGGGAGAGGCGTCGTTCTCCCACCCGTACGGCCCGACCTGCTTCAGGCCTCGGGCGCGGTAGTCGGCGAGCAACGCCGCGCACGACGTGGCCGGGTGGAGGTCGGCGCGGAAGGCGCTCGCCTGCAGCACCGGACCGGCGTAGCTCGGGCGCCCGCCGGTGCGGTCGCCGGTGTGGTTGCCGACGACGAACGCACTCACCACGGCGGCGGTGGTGGCGGCGGCGAGCAGCGGCCGGACCGCCAGGGCGCGCCGCCGTGCCCGGGCGCGACGGCGCCCCTCGCGCAGCAGCGCGTCGGTCGGGGGCTCGGGAGTGGGGTAGTGCTCCCAGAGGTTCTCGAGGTCGTTCACTGGGTCTCTCCCGCCAGGTCGTGGAGGTGGTGATCGGCGCTGAGCCGCGCCAGCGAGCGGGAGAGCCGGCTCTTCACCGTGCCCGCGGGGATGCCGAGGACGGCCGCCGTCTGCGCCTCGCTGAGCTGCACGAAGTAGCGGAGCACGACGACCTCGCGCTGCTCCTTCGACAGCGCGGCCATCGCCCGATGCACCGCGTCGGCCACGGCATGGGCCTCGCCGGCGTCGGCCGTGGCGACGTCGCCGAGCCCGTCCTCCAGGCCGCGCGCGGAGCGGTGCCGCCACCACGCGCTGCGCCGCTCCGAGCGCAGCACGTTGAGCAGCATCCGGTAGACGTAGCCGTCGCGGTCGTCGGCCGCTCGGACCCGCTCCCACTTCCGGTAGCAGAGCAGCAGCGTGGCCTGGGTGAGGTCCTCCGCCTCGTGGGGCGAGGCGCCGAGGAACACCGCCGCACGCAGCAGCGTGGGCCAGCGCTCCGCGGCGAACGCGGCGTACTCCGCCTCATGCTCCACGCTCGTGCCCCCTGCTCGACGGCTGTCGAAGCGTACGACGCAGCTGGACCGCCGATCGGTTCCCGGCAGGATGGGGGCGTGGACGACGACCGGCTGCGCGACCTGGCGCGGCTGCGGCGTGTCCGGGACCGGATCGACCGGGAGTACGCCGAGCCGCTCGACGTCGAGGCGCTCGCCGCCGGAGAGCACCTGTCGGCCGGTCACCTGAGCCGCCAGTTCCGCCTCGCCTACGGGGAGTCGCCGTACAGCTACCTGATGACCCGGCGGATCGAGCGCGCGATGGCGCTGCTGCGGATCGGCGAGCAGAGCGTCACCGAGGTGTGCTTCGCGGTCGGGTTCGGATCGCTCGGCACCTTCAGCACACGCTTCAGCGAGCTGGTCGGGATGTCACCGAGCCGCTACCGGGCCGAGGCGCTCGCGCGCACCGACGGGCTGCCGGCGTGCGTGGAGAAGAAGGTCTCCCGACCGGTCAGGAATCGAGAAGCACCGCCGCCGCTGCGTCCCTAACGTCTGCGGCATGGAGATCACGATCCACTCGACCATCCTTCCGCACACCGACCCCGAGGAGTCGTTGACGTTCTGGCGGGACGCGCTCGGCTTCGAGGTCCGTCTCGACGTCGGCCAGGGCACGATGCGCTGGATCACCGTCGGCCCGGCGGGCCAGCCGCAGACCTCCGTCGTGCTGGCACCGCCGGCCGTCGACCCCGGCATCACCGACGACGAGCGCCGCACGATCGCCGAGATGATGGCCAAGGGCACCTACGGCTGGATCATGCTGGCCACCCCGGACCTCGACGGTGTCTTCGCCGCCGTGGAGGCGACCGGCGCCGAGGTGGTCCAGGAGCCGGTCGAGCAGCCCTACGGCGTCCGCGACTGCGCCTTCCGGGACCCCGCCGGCAACCTGGTGCGCGTCCAACAGCAGCGCTGATGTGCCTGCCGGGGGAGCGTGATGCAAGGATCCGAGCCATGTCCCATCCCGCCGACGCCCACGATCTCATCCGGGTCCAGGGCGCCCGGGAGAACAACCTCAAGGACGTCTCGCTGGAGATCCCCAAGCGCCGGCTGACCGTGTTCACCGGCGTCTCGGGCTCGGGCAAGAGCTCGCTGGTCTTCGGCACGATCGCGGCGGAGTCGCGGCGGCTGATCGACGAGACGTACTCGACGTTCGTGCAGGGCTTCATGCCGAGCCTGCCCCGCCCGGACGTCGACGTGCTCGAGGGTCTGACGACGGCGATCATCGTCGACCAGGAGCGGCTCGGCGCCAACCCCCGCTCGACGCTCGGCACGGTGACCGACGCGAACGCGATGCTCCGCAGCCTCTTCAGCCGGCTCGGCACGCCGTACGTCGGTGGCCCGACCGCCTTCTCCTTCAACATCCCGACCACCCGCGCGAGCGGCGTGATGACCGGGCCGAAGGGGGAGAAGAAGATCGTCAAGGACGCGGTCTACCTCGGCGGCATGTGCCCGGAGTGCGACGGCCGCGGGACCGTGTCCGACCTCGACCTCGCCGTGATCATCGACGAGTCGAAGTCGCTCAACGAGGGCGCGATCCTCGTGCCCGGCTACACCGCCGACGGCTGGCTGGTGCGCACCTACGCCGAGTCGGGGTTCGTCGACCCCGACAAGCCGATCCGCGACTACACCGAGAAGGAGCGGCACGACCTGCTGCACAAGCAGACGACGAAGGTGCGGGCCAAGGGCATCAACGTCACCTACGACGGGCTGATCCCCAAGCTGCGCAAGTCGATGTTCAGCAAGGACGTCGCCTCGCTGCAGCCGCACATCCGCACGTTCGTCGAGCGCGCGGCGGTGTTCGCCACCTGCCCGGCCTGCGACGGCACCCGGCTCAACGACGCGGCGCGGTCGTCGAAGATCGACGGCATCGACATCGGCCAGGCGTGCGCGATACAGGTCACCGACCTCATCGACTGGCTGCGCGGCATCGAGGAGCCGCGCGTGGCGCCGCTGGTCGGCCAGCTCGTCGGCCTGCTCGAATGGTTCGTCGAGATCGGGCTGGGCTACCTGTCGCTGGATCGGCCGTCGGGCACGCTGTCGGGCGGTGAGGCGCAGCGTACGAAGATGGTGCGCCACCTCGGCTCGGCGCTCACCGACGTGACCTACGTCTTCGACGAGCCCAGCGTCGGCCTGCACCCGCACGACGTCGAGCGGATGAACGCCCTGCTGCTGCAGCTGCGGGACAAGGGCAACACCGTGCTGGTCGTCGAGCACAAGCCCGAGGTGATCGCGATCGCCGACCACGTCGTCGACCTCGGGCCGGCCGCCGGCAGCGGCGGCGGGGAGGTGGTGTTCGAGGGCTCGCTCTCGGCCCTGCGCGCGTCGGGCACGTTGACCGGGGAGCACCTCGCCTACCGGGCACGGCTCAAGGACGCCGTCCGGGAGCCGACCGGTGCGCTGGAGGTGCGTGGTGCTTCCGAGCACAACCTCCAGGACGTCGACCTCGACATCCCGCTCGGCGTGCTCTGCGTGATCACGGGTGTGGCGGGGTCGGGCAAGAGCTCGCTGATCCACGGCTCGGTCGCCGGACGCGAAGGCGTGGTGGTGGTCGACCAGAGCCCGATCCGCGGGTCGCGCCGCAGCAACCCGGCGACGTACACGGGCCTGCTCGAGCCGATCCGCAAGGCGTTCGCCAAGGCCAACGGCGTGAAGCCGGCGCTGTTCTCGGCGAACTCCGAGGGCGCCTGCCCGACCTGCAACGGCAATGGGCAGATCTTCACCGAGCTGAGCTTCATGGAGACCGTCGCGACGCCGTGCGAGGACTGCGGAGGCAAGCGGTTCCAGGCGGCGGTGCTCGAGCTGCGGTACGGCGGCCTGAACATCGCCGAGGTCCTCGACCTGCCCGTGAGCGAGGCGCACGCGTTCTTCACCGACGCCGACTCGAAGGTGCCGGCCGCCGCGGCGATCCTGGCCCGCCTCGCCGACGTAGGCCTGGGCTACCTGCGGCTCGGCCAGCCGCTGAGCACGCTGTCGGGCGGTGAGCGGCAGCGGCTCCGGCTGGCGATGCAGCTGGGGGAGGAGGGCGGCGTCTACGTGCTGGACGAGCCGACGTCCGGCCTGCACCTGGCCGACGTGGAGAACCTGCTCGCCCTGCTCGACCGGCTCGTCGACTCCGGGAAGTCGGTGCTCGTCATCGAGCACCACCAGGCCGTGATGGCGCACGCCGACTGGATCATCGACCTCGGCCCCGGCGCCGGTCACGACGGCGGCCGCGTGGTGTTCGATGGCACGCCGGCCGAGCTGGTCGCGGCAGGGGAGACCCTCACCGGCCAGCACCTGGCGGCGTACGTGGAGTAGCACCCTCACGTCCGCCGCCGGAACCGCACGTCGCCGTTCGCGAGCCGCTCGGCGTGGAAGGTGTTGTCGTGGGCGCGGTGGTGGTGGAAGTTGCAGAGCAGCACGCCGTCGTTGAGGTTGGTGGGGCCGCCGCGTGACCAGGGGTGCCAGTGGTGGGCTTCGGTCCAGGCGACGGGGACGGTGCACCCTTCGGCGCGGCAGCCACCGTCGCGGAGCCGCAGCGCTCGGCGTTGGGCTGGGGTGAAGAGGCGAGCGGCGCGTCCCATGTCGAGGATCTCGCCCTTGGTGCCGAGCACGACGGGGACGAGGTGGGCGGTGCAGGCCAGCCGGCGGGCCTCGCCTGCGGAGATGTCGCCGTGGTCGGAGGTGATCACGCCTGCGGCGCCGAGTCCGCTGCGGAGC
>JBQCCW010000036.1:0-3616 GCA_051961835.1 Marmoricola sp.
CGCAGTCGCTGCCGCGTCGACTGCGCGCCCGCGGGGAGCAGGACGAGAAGCACCAGCACGAAGAGCCCGGCGGCCACCGCCGCGGATCCCAGCCATGTGGCGGCCGGCGCACCGGCGTACGCGCTCATCGGCGGGGTCCCGTCGACGGGGCCAGGGAGAAGGCGTGCGCCGGCAGGGCGCTGCCGCGGTCGAGGAGGTCCTCGGCGAACGCCGGCCGCAGTCCGCTGGCGCGGAGCTCGCCGCAGAACCGGCCGGTGGCGTCGCGACCCGCGGCCCAGTCGAAGGTGTAGAGGTCCTGGGTGGTGATCACCTCGCCCTCGCGTCCCACCACCTCGGTGATCGCGACGACACGGCGGCTGCCGTCCTTGAGCCGGGCCACCTGGATGATCAGGTCGATGGCGCTGGCGATCTGGTCGCGGATCACCCGCACGGGCAGATCGACGCCGGCCATCAGCACCATCGTCTCGATGCGGGACAGGCTGTCGCGGGGCGTGTTCGCGTGCACCGTGGTCAGGGAGCCCTCGTGGCCGGTGTTCATCGCCTGGAGCATGTCCAGCGCGGCGCCGTCGCGGACCTCGCCGACGACGATCCGGTCGGGCCGCATCCGCAGCGCGTTGCGGACGAGGTCGCGGATGCTGATCACGCCACGGCCCTCGATGTTCGCCGGTCGCGACTCCATCCGGAGCACGTGACGCTGCTGCAGCTGCAGCTCGGCGGCGTCCTCGATGGTGACGATCCGCTCGTCGGAGGGGATGAAGTCGGAGAGGACGTTGAGGAACGTCGTCTTGCCGCTGCCGGTGCCTCCGGAGATGACGATGTTGCGGCGGCCCTTCACGCAGGCGGCCAGCACGTCGCAGACGTCCTGGCTCATCGTGCCGAGGGCGACCAGATCCCTTGCGGTGTAAGGGTCCGCGGCGAACTTCCGGACGGTGAGCATGCTGCCGTCGAGGGCGACCGGGGCGATGACGGCGTTGACGCGGGAGCCGTCGGGCAACCGGGCGTCCACCATCGGCTGCGCCTCGTCGATGCGGCGACCGACCCGGCTGACGATCTTCTCGATCGTGCGGCGCAGGTGGTCCTCGTCGTGGAAGGCGGCCGCGACCTCCTCGATGCGCCCGTCGCGCTCGATGTAGATCTGGTCGTGGCCGTTGACCATCACCTCGGTGACGCTGTCGTCGCGCAGCAGAGGCTCGATGGGGCCGTGGCCGAGGATCTCGTCGGTGACCTCCTGGCGGATCCGGGTGCGGTCGGCGCTCGACAGCGGCGTGCTCTCGGTGGCGAGCACCTCCTGCAGGGTGATCCGCACGCGGTGCTCGAGGTCCGCGGCCGCGAGGTGGGGGTCGTAGAGCTGCGGGCCCAGGCCGTCGATGAGGCCCTGGTGGACGCGGCGCTTCACCTCCGACAGCGGGTCGGTCGGGCGGTGAGGGGCGTCCGTCGTGACCGGGTGCGTGGGCGCGGCGCGGCGCTGCTCGATGCGGTCGGCCAGCGAGAGGCCGGCAGCGGCGTCGCCGGCATCCGGGGAGAGGCGGCGCAGGCTCATCGCCGGACCCCCAGCAGGGCGGGCCGGCCGGCCGTCCGGGGCCGCGGCGCGCTCACCCGCCGGTGCCGGGCGGTGCGGGGCGCGGGCGTGGCGGGCTCCGGCTCGGCGCCTCCAGGCGACGGCGTCTCTGCGGCCGGCGCGGTGGGCAGCTCGGCCAGGTCGAGCAGGCGGCGTACGGCGGCGGCGACGGGGTGCTTGGCCCGCTCCAGCACGAGGGGGACGCCGCGGTTCATCGACCGTCCGACGTCCCCGCTCTCCGGGACCTGCGCATCCACGCCGGTGTGCACGGCCTGTGCCACGTCGCGTGCCGACACCCCGGTCTTCGCGCGGGCCCGGTTGAGCACGATCCGGCGCAGGTCGGCGGGTTGGCCGAGGAGGTCGAGCGTGTCGAGGGCGAGGCGCAGGTTCTTCAGCGAGGCGATCTCCGGGGTGGTGAGGACCAGGCAGAGGTCGGTGAGGTCGAAGGCGGCGATCACCCGCTCGTCGAAGGAGGGAGGGGTGTCGACCACGACGACGTCGTACTCGCGCCGGGCGACCCGCAGCGCCTCGGCGATCACGGGCGGCGTCACCGCGTCGGCGTCGCTGGGGTGCGGCGGCGCGCAGAGCAGGTCGAGGCCGCACGTGTGGCTCGCGACGACCGACCGGAGCGCGCCCACGTCGATGCCGCCGGCCATCGCGACCAGGTCGAGGCTGCTGCGCTCGGGCGCGAGCCCGAGGGCGATCGCGTCGTCGCCGAAGGCCAGGTCGAGGTCGACGAGGAGGGTGCGGGTGCCGCGGCGGGCGAGCTGGGCGCCCATGTTGACCGAGAGGGCCGTCTTCCCGGCGCCGCCCTTGGCGGAGAACACCGTGAGCACCCGGCCGTCGGGGGTCGCGGTGGCCGTCGCGCCCAACCGCTCGGAGAGCTCGAGGCTGCGGCGGCAGGCGCCGACGAGCGACCCGAGGTCGCCGGCGTCGACGACCTCCCGGACGCCGGCCCGGGCCGCCTGGCTGAGCACGCTGACGTCGAGGCGCCGGCGCATCAGCACGACGCCGACCTCGGGCCGGTCGCGGCGCAGCTCCTCGGCGACGCCGAGGGCCGCCGACAGCGGGACGCCGGGGCCGATCACGAGCAGGGCCTGGGCGCGGTCGTCGTGGAGCGTCCGGACCGCGACCGTGCCGGACTCCACGACGGTGACCTCGGGTCCGAGCGCACTGCCGACGTTGTCGACGACGTGGCCGTCTGCTTCCCACAGCAGCGTCATGGACCCACCACCACGTTGTCGTTGCTGGTGGCGCCCGGCGGCACCGTGGCGCCGCTGCCGAGCAGGCCGGCGTAGAGGGTGCCGGTCTGGATGGCGTGCACGAGCCGCACCGACTGGGCCGGGGTGACCGCGACGGTGAGCAGCAGGGGCTGGGTGGACGAGCCGCTGCTGCTGGAGTTCGCCTTGCTGGGCTTGCCGTCCACGCGGATCACGACGACGTCGGGCAGCACGATGCCGGTCGCGCGCACCGACGCCTTGTCGTCGCTCAGGTGCGCGCCGGTCGGCTCGGGCCTGGCGACCCCGTGGCGGGTGTTGAAGGTGTCGTAGAGGGCGATGTGGGCGCCCTTGGTGAGGTACGGCGCGACCGCGGCCGGAGCGGCCAGCGGGAAGGAGATCGCCACGGTGCGGGCCGGCACGCCGGTGTCGGAGACGACCTGCGCCGGCGCGCCGAACCGGTCGGCGAGCACCACCTCTCCGGCGGCGATCGGGCTCAGCGCCACCTGCTTGTCGCGGGCCGAGGTCACCGCGGTGACCGCGCCGTGCGGGATGCCCTGGGCGACCACGCGCTCGGCGGCGATGAGGCCCCGGGCGAGGGCGTCGGCGGCCGTGGTGCCGGCGGGCACGATCGCCTTGGCGATGTAGACGGTGCCGACGGACTGGTCGGCCAGCGCGCGGCGGTCGGCGCCGTGTGCGTAGCGGACCACGGCGACGGCACCGAGCAGGGCCACCGCGAGCGCGGCCACCACGGCAAGGACTCGGGATCTCATGGGTGCTCCTCAGCCGATCAGTCGAGTGGCGGTCAGGCCGAAGCCCGGCGTACCGGAGGGGCCGATGG
>JBQCCW010000037.1:0-3188 GCA_051961835.1 Marmoricola sp.
CCCGGTCGGTGACGTCACCGGAGACCACGAGGGCGTCGATCCTCTCGCCCGACGCCTCCACCCGGGCGAGAGCCTTCCGCAACTGCTCGCGGGTGTCGATGCGGCCCCCGAGCAGGTCTGCACCCGCGATCAGGTGCGGGTCCGAGAGGTGGGCGAGGACGTGGGTCGGGGCGGGGCGAGGTCCGGAGGGCGGCACGGCAGCAGCCTAGGGCGCGAGGAGCTCACCGCAGCGGTGCACGTCAGTCGCGCACCTGGCAACTCGGACACCAGTAGAGCCGGCGACCGCTGACCTCGCGCTGCAGGATCACTTCTCCACACCGAGGACAGGGCTCGCCCGTGCGCTTGTAGACGAGGAAGCGCCGTTCGAACGTGTCCCCCAGTCGCTCGCCCGTCAGCGACTCGCTGATCTCCCGGGCCTTCTTGGAGCGTCGCAGCCGGCTGGCCTGCTCGACCTGGTCCGGGAGGGTGATGATCTGCCCGAAGACCCGACCGAGCGGCATCAGCAGCACCAGGTCCTGCCAGATCCCCTGCCAGGTCTGCTCGGACAGGTCCACTCCCCGAGTCAGCGGATCGACAGCGAGGCGATGCAGCACCTCGCACCGGGAGACGTTGCCGACGCCCGCGACCACCGACTGCTCCATGAGCAGCTCCGCGATGCTGCGACGACTCCGGTGCACCCTGCCGACGCCGATGCCCGGATCCTGCGCGCGGCGGAGCGGGTCGGGACCGAGCGTGGCGAGCACCTCCCGCTGACGGGTGCGGTCGACGAGCGTGCAGATCATGGGTCCGCGTAGGTCGGCCCAGTGCGTGGCGCCGACCAGGCGCAGCCGTACGGCGCCCGTCGGGGCAGGCGGTGTGGCCCCGGTGAACGGTTTCACGTGAAACGCGCCGATGAGCCCGAGGTGGACGTGCAGAGTCAGGTCGTCGACACCGACGAATAGGTGTTTTCCCCAAGCCTGCGCGCGCTCGAGCACTTTCCCGTCGAGCAGCTCGGCATCGGCCGCGAATCGGCCTTGGGGACTAGATGCCTGCACGGTCTGGCCCTTGAAGGCCCGCTCGAGACGCTCGGCGAGCGCATGGATCGTGTGTCCCTCCGGCACCTGAGCTCAGTCCTGGGCCGTAGCAGGCGCCATCCCCATCAGGTCGAGGATGCGCCTCAGGTCCTCCATGGACGCGAACTCGACCGTGATCTTGCCCTTGCGCTGGCCGAGCGCGATCGCAACCCGGGTCTCGAGGTGGTCCGACAGTCCCGTCGTGAGGTCGTCGAGCTGCGGGTGTCGGCCTCCGGCACGCGGGCGGCGCGGCTTGGGCGCGTCGTTGCCCTCGCCGAGGGCCACCAACTCCTCGACGTTGCGCACCGACAGGCCTTCGGCGACGATTCGCTGGGCCATGCGCTCCATGGCGGCAGCGTCGGCCATGCCGAGCAGGGCGCGAGCGTGGCCCGCACTGAGCACGCCCGCAGCGAGCCGACGCTGGACGACCGGGGGGAGGCGAAGGAGGCGCAGGGTGTTGGAGATCTGTGGCCGGGAGCGGCCGATCCGGGCGGCCAGCTCCTCGTGGGAGCAGCCGAAGTCGTCGAGCAGCTGCTGGTATGCCGCGGCCTCTTCCAGCGGGTTGAGCTGGCTGCGGTGGAGGTTCTCGAGCAGGGCGTCGCGAAGGAGGTCGTCGTCGCTCGTCTCCTTGATGATCGCCGGGACGACGTCGAGCCCGGCAGCCTGCGAAGCGCGCCACCGTCGCTCACCCATGATCAGCTCATACGTCTTGCCGTCCGCCTCGGCGAGCTGGTCGGCCGGGATCCGCCGCACCACCACCGGCTGGAGCACGCCGATCTCACGGATGGAGTGCACGAGCTCACCCATGTGGTCTTCGTCGAAGACCGTCCGGGGCTGCCTGGGGTTCGGGCGGATCGACTCGATGCCGAGCTCGGCGAACTCGGCGCCCGGGACCACCGCAAGGTTGCTCGTCGCTTCGCCGCCAGGGGGGTCCCCCGCCGCCTGCGTGGCCGGCTCCGGGTCGGCGGCAGCACGCGCCGTCGCTGCGCTGCTCGGGTCTGCGAGGGCGTGGCTCGACGCAGCCGGCTCTGCAGACCCGCCGTCAGCGCCCGTCCCCGTCATACCGGCCGCGCTGTGGTCAACCGGCGAGGTGGTGGTCTGCTCTGAGCGGCTCGACCCGTCCGACGCCGTTTCCGCCGTGGGGGTCAGTCCAGCCTGCTTCTGCTCGGTGAAGAAGACATCCACCGGTCGTCCGGCTCCTCCGGGGGGTGCGCTCGGGATGAGCGCTCCGAGGCCTCGACCCAGTGCGCGACGCTTCTCCGCCATTGACCAAACCTTTCGCAGACGGCGCGGCCATCGCGCCGCGCTCAGTGTAGGGGCTGCCCGCCGAGGAGCCGACAGCCGCTGTGGATGGTGCCTGCCAGTCCCTGTGACGGGCGTTTCACGTGAAACGCGTCTCTACGGCCGCCGTGTTTCACGTGAATCGACGGTTCCCTGCCGGTGGCGCCCCCGCTGTCGGTTGCCAGCCTGTTTCACGTGAAACCGAGCCGAGCGGCGCCAACCCGCGGCGGTGGTCAGGACTGCCCGGCCGCCCCGCGGTCGGCGATCTCGCCGGCTGCGGCCAAGTAGGCCAGCGCCCCACTGCTGGACGGGTCGTACGTCATGACCGTCTCACCGAAGCTGGGCGCCTCGGAGACGCGTACGGACCGAGGAACCGAGGTGCGCAGCACCTCCACGGGGAAGTGCTCGCGGACCTCTTCGGCCACCTGCGCCGAGAGCCGGGTCCGACCGTCGTACATTGTGAGCAGGATCGTGGAGACATGCAGAGCCGGGTTCAGGTGGTGCTTGATCAGCTCGATGTTCTTGAGCAGCTGCGATAGGCCTTCGAGGGCGTAGTACTCGCACTGGATCGGAATGAAGACCTCGCTCGCCGCGACCATGGCGTTGACGGTGAGCAGCCCGAGGCTGGGCGGGCAGTCGATGAGGATGTAGTCGAACGCGTGCCCGGCCGTGATGGCGGCCGCAATCGCTTTCTGCAGACGCGACTCCCGCGCAACCAGCGAGACGAGCTCGATCTCGGCGCCTGCCAGGTCGATCGTCGCCGGCGCACAGTGCAGGTTCGCAACCGTGGCGCAGGGCTGGACCACCTCGAGCAAGGGGGTCCCGTCCACGAGCACGTCGTAGATGGATGGCACC
>JBQCCW010000038.1:0-10896 GCA_051961835.1 Marmoricola sp.
CGACTACGGCTACCGCCGGCTGCGGTCGCGGGCCCGGCTGAAGTTCCTCGTCAAGGACTGGGGCATCGAGAAGTTCCGGGAGGTGCTCGAGACCGAGTACCTGCACCGGTCCCTGCTCGACGGCCCCTCCCCCGAGGTCGGCGTCGGCAACGGAGACCACATCGGCGTCCACGAGCAGAAGGACGGCCGCTTCTACATCGGCGCCACCCCGACCGTCGGACGCGTGAGCGGCACCCTGCTCACCGGACTGGGCGACCTCGTGGAGAAGTACGGCGTCCAGGGCGTGCGCCTCACGGCGTACCAGAAGATCGTGCTGATCGGCGTCGAGCCCGAGCGGGTCGACGACGTCGTGGACGCGCTGGAGGTGCTGGGCTTCTCGGCGCGCCCGTCGCAGTGGCGTCGCTCGACGATGGCCTGCACCGGGATCGAGTTCTGCAAGCTCGCCATCGTGGAGACCAAGGGCCGTGCCATCGCCCTGATCGACGAGCTCGAGCGGCGCTTCCCCGACCTCGACATCCCGATCACCGTCAACATCAACGGCTGCCCGAACGCCTGCGCCCGCACCCAGGTCGCCGACATCGGCCTGAAGGGCCAGCTCGTCCTCGACGACGACGGCAACCAGGTCGAGGGCTTCCAGGTCCACCTCGGCGGGGGGATCGGGCAGACCCAGGCGCTCGGGCGCAAGCTGCGCGCCCACAAGGTCACCAGCGCCGGCCTCGACGACTACGTCAGCAACGTGGTCACGGCCTTCCTCGCCGATCGCGCCGAGGGCGAGTCCTTCGCCGCCTGGGTGGGCCGGGCCGACGAGGTGCTGCTGCGCGGCGAGGGCGTGCCCGAGACGGTCGGAGCCTGAGCATGGCCGGCACCGAGGGACGCGCGACGCCGTTCCACTGCCCGTACTGCGCCGACGAGGACATCCGGCCCTACGAGGGCCCCGAGGGCGGTCACGGAGCATGGGAGTGCCGCTCCTGCCTGCGCGCGTTCCGGGTCTCGCTGATCACCCACCTCGCCCGCCCGACGGTGACGCCGGCGCCGGAGACGTCGCGATGACCGCCCCGACCACCCTGGCGGCCCGTGCCCGGCGCGGATCGGAGACCGCCGGCCGCAGCCCCGAGGAGCTGCGGGCGATCGTCGAGCACGTGGGCGCCGAGTTGGAGCTGGCGCCGGCGGAGAACATCGTCGAGTGGGCGGTCGCCACCTTCGGCGAGCGCTTCTGCGTGACCTCCTCGATGGGGGACGCGGTCCTGGCTCATCTGGTGTCCCGGGTCGCTCCCGGCGCCGACGTGGTGTTCCTCGACACCGGCTACCACTTCGCGGAGACGATCGGCACCCGCGACGCCGTCGCGGCCACCCTGCCGCTGACCATCGTGAACGTCACCCCGCCGCTCACGGTCGCCGAGCAGGACGCGCAGTACGGCAAGGACCTCTACGCCCGCGACCCCGACCTGTGCTGCCGGCTCCGCAAGGTCGAGCCGCTGGCGCGGGCGCTCTCGTCGTACGACGCCTGGGCCACCGGGCTGCGGCGCGCCGAGACCCACAACCGGGTGATCGCGCCCGTGGTGGGCTGGGACGCGAAGAAGCAGAAGGTGAAGGTCTCGCCGCTCGCCCGCTGGACCGACGAGGACGTCGAGAAGTACGTCCAGGAGTTCGGCGTGCTCGTCAACCCGCTGCAGTACGACGGCTACCCCTCGATCGGGTGCTGGCCCTGCACCCAGCGCGTCGCGCCCGGCGAGGACCCGCGATCGGGCCGATGGGCCGGTCGCGCCCAGACCGAGGGCGGCATCCACCAGTAAGACACATCCACCCGACAACGGTGTCGGAGAGCTGAAGGAAGGGAGACCGAACATGACGGCCCCCGCTCTCATCGCCCTTGCCCACGGCAGTCGCGATCCCCGTTCCGCGGCGACGATCCAGTCGCTGGTCACCGAGGTCCGTGCCCAGCGGCCCGACCTCCCCGTCGAGGCGGCGTTCCTCGACCTCTCCAAGCCCGCGTTCCCCAAGGTCGTGGAGCGGCTGGTGAAGAAGGGACACGAAGAGATCGTCGTCGTGCCGCTGCTGCTCAGCCAGGCCTTCCACGCCCGGGTCGACGTGCCCGCGGCGATCGCCGAGGCCGAGCAGGCGCACCCCGGCCTGCGCATCCGGGCCAGCCGGATCCTCGGGCTGGAGCCGTCCTTCCTGGCGGTGCTCGACGAGCGACTCCGGTGTGCCCTGAAGGAGGCACGCGTGCGGGAGCTCGACGCGCTCGTCCTCGCGGCCGCCGGGTCCTCTGACCCACTGGCCAACCAGGCGGTCGGGCGGCTGGCGCGGGTCTGGGGCGCGCGGCACCACCTGCCGGTGACCGCCGCGTTCGCCAGCAGCGCTCCCCCGGCCACCGGTGAGGCGGTGCGGGCCTTCCGGCGCGAGGGCCGGCGCCACGTCGCCGTGGGCTCGCTGTTCCTGGCCCCCGGCTTCCGCCCCGCCCCCGCCGCCGCGCTGGCTCGGGCGGCCGGTGGGGTCGCCGTCTCCGCCCCCCTCGGCGCCGACGCCGACGTCGCCCGCACCATCCTCGCCCGCTACGCCGTCGGCGCCGTCGAGCTGGTCCCGGTCTGAGGCTCGACCTTTCCCAGGTTCAGTACCGATGAGCCTTCTTCACACAGGAGATCTGCTGGGTGAAGAAGGCGTTCGGGCTCTCAACCTGGGAAAGTCACCAGCCGCTCGACGAGGCGGTCGAGGTCGGTGGCGGGGTCGGTGGTCAGGCCGCCGTGGACGGGGCCGGGCTGGACGACCGTGGAGCGCGGGGCCTTGAGGTAGCCGAAGCGCACCCCGAGGGGTCGGTCGGCCACCTCGCCGGCGGAGGCGTCGCCGCGACACCCCGCCGCGACGTTGGCGAGCGCACGGTCCAGGGTCGCCCGGTCGAGGCCCGGAGCGAACGCCTCCAGCCGGCCGGCATCGACGTGGCACCGGGCGCCCAGGAAGGCCGCCTCCTCGCAGTAGAGCACCACGCCCACGTTGAGGAACTCCTCGCGGTCGGTGCGCGGGACACAGCGGAGCACGACGTACTGGTAGGGCTGGGCGGTCCGGGTCATGCGACGGCCCTGCCGGGCAGCCAGGGCCGACCACCGTCGCGCCGCGCCGCCAGGAACCGCACGTACGCCGCCCGGGCCGCGTCGGGATCCTCAGCTCCGGACACCGACGGCAGCCATTCGTCGGGGACCTGGTCGAGGACCTCCCGCAGCAGCTCGTCGGTGACCGCGGCCGCCATCGCGGCGTCCACGGCCGGGACGCGGCCGGCGTACGCAGCGAGCACGTGCTCCCCGAGGTCCCACGGCTGCACCGCGAACCGTGCCGGGTCGGTCACGCCGCCGGACCAGGCGTGGTGGAAGTACAACGAGGCGCCGTGGTCGATCAGCCACAGGTCGCCGTGCCAGACGAGCAGGTTGGGGTTGCGCCAGGACCGGTCGACGTTGGCGACGAAGGCGTCGAGCCAGAGCACGCGCGCGGCAAGGTCGGGATCCACCGGCATCGAGGGGTCGAAGCCGAAGGAGCCGGGCAGGAAGTCGACGCCGAGGTTGAGGCCGACGCTCGCGCGGAGCAGGTCCTGGACCTCCTCGTCCGCCTCGTACCTGGCGATCGCCGCCGGCAGGTCCAGCGCCACGAGACGCGGCGTCCGCAGGCCGAGAGCACGGGCCAGCTCCCCGACGACGACCTCGGCGACCAGCACCGGCAGCCCCTGCCCGGCGCCGCGGAACTTGCAGACGTAGGTGCCCAGGTCGTCGGCCTCGACGATCCCCGGCAGCGACCCGCCCTCCCGCAACGGCGCGACGTAACGGATCGCGCGCACTTGCGGAATCACGCCGACTCCCCCTCGAGGCGAGCGCGTTGCGCCGCCACGTCGTAGTCCGGCGCCGGCCAGGAGAGGCCCATTCCGCGCAGCGCCTCGAGCAGCAGCATCCCGACCGCCCAGTTGCGGTACCACTTGCGATCGCTGGGGACGACGTACCAGGGCGCCGCCGCGGTGTTGCACCGCTCGAGCACCGCCTCGTACGCCGCCTGGTACGCCGGCCACGACGCCCGCTCGTCGACGTCGCCGGGCTTGAACTTCCACTGCTTGGTGGGGTCGTCCAGGCGGGCGAGAAGCCGTTGCCGCTGCTCCTCCCGCGACATGTGCAGCAGGCACTTCACCAGGGTCGTTCCCTCCTCCGCGAGGCGGGCCTCGAACGCGTTGATCGCCTCGTAGCGGCGCTCCACCTCCGCCGGATCGGCGAGGTCGTGCACCCGCGCGACCAGGACGTCCTCATAGTGGGAGCGGTCGAACACGCCGATGATCCCGGGCTCGGGCACGCGGGGCTCGACCCGCCACAAGAAGTCGTGCGCGCGCTCCTCCTCGCTGGGCGCCTTGAACGACGTGAGGCGAACCCCGTCGGGGGTGAGCAGCCCGACGGCGTGTCGCAGGACGCCTCCCTTTCCGGAGGTGTCCATGCCCTGCAGCACGAGCAGCACCCGGCGGGATCCGCCGGTGTAGGCCTCGGCGAACAGCTTCTCCTGCAGGTCGCGCAGCTCGGGACCCAGGCCACGCAAGGCCTCCTTGCCCTCCCGCTTGGACCCATCGCACCCGGGTGTCCCGTGCGGATCGAGGTCGGCGAGCGTCGTGCCGGGAGTCAGGCGCAGCAGGTCGGTGACCGAGGGCATGACCGCGACCCTAGGCCACAGAGCCCGTGGATCCGTCGAGCCGGTGCGCAGCGGTCAGGCGACGGGCTCTGCGGACACGGAGCGCTCGCCGGCGGCGTCCAGCTCGGCCCAGATCCACTTGGCGTCCCCGCGCAGCTCGTGACCCCACTGGTCCGCGACAGCGGTGATGATCATCAGGCCCCGGCCGCGGGAGGCCGAACGGTCCTGCACCCGAGGGGTCGGCACGGCGTCGAGGGCCTCGTCGCCGACGTCGACGCGGACGCGGGTGCCCTCGAGCCGCAGCTCGAGCCGGGGGTCGCCGTCACCGTGCTGGACGGCGTTGCTCACGAGCTCGGACACCACCACGAGGAGGTCGGCCACGACGTCCTCGGGGAGGTGGGAGCCGGCCAGCTGCTCACGGACGAAGGTGCGGGCATGGGAGGGCGCGTCGACACCCGCCGTCAGCGAGATCGCCGCGTGCACCGGCCGCGGCGTGTGGGCGGTGCCACCGCCGTGGCCGCCGCCGATATCGGTCACACCCACTGGATCCCCATACTGCCTGCGCCGTTCCCGGCTCATCCCCAAATCTTCGTCACGATGTCGGTCGCGACCGGGTGGTCACGCAACTCGGACTCGATCATCGTACCCAACAACGCCAGGTTCGACGCCTCACCTCGCCCTGAGAGGACCCGCTCACACCATGCCAGTGCCTCGCCGTGCACGGTTTCGTCCCCAGTGACCAGCGCCGCGAGCACCGCCCCGAGCAGCTCGTCGACCACCGTCGCGGCAAGCGCGGCATCCGGAGCGTCGCCCTCGTGCGCCCAGCGAGCACGCAGGTTCTCCGCCCGCGCCCGCTGAGTGCGGTCGAGGTGGGCCCACTCGTGGAGGGCCGCCGGGGACGCCACCGGCACCGGCGGCGGAGACGGCAACGGCCCGGCGAGCGCGTCGGCGGCCCCGCGGAGGTCGCCGGCCCAGAGGGCCGCCCCCATCGCGAGCGCCCTCCGCGCGTCGGTCCCGAAGCCGGCACCTCCCGCCAGCAGCGGTACGCCGGCCTCCGTGCTGGCCTGGATGAACGAGCGTGCCGAAGGCAGCGAGCGCAGCAAGGAGCAGCTGAGCGCCGTCGCGTCGGGATCCAGGTCGTGCAGCGCCCGGCTGAACCGCTGCAAGGAGCTCGAGGGGCCCAGGGGCGCGACCTCCCATCCCTCGCTGCGCAGAGCCGTGGCGACCAGCGCCTGGGCGAGGCCATGCCACTCCCGCTCGGCGCAGGCGACCAGGACGCGTCCCCGGGGCGTGCGGGCGCGCGGGCTCCGGGCCCGGACCTGCGCGTCGACGACCTCGACCGCCACCGAGGCCACTCCGGTCGCGCGGTGCTCCTCGGTGACCGTCCACTCCCCCCGCTCCCAGCGGGATCCGACGTCGCGCTGCACGGCGGCGATCGCCTCCAGCACGTCGAGCGGCGGCTCGCCGCCGGCGAGCAGGCCGCTGACCGCGTCGCGCGCGTCCGGAGCGCTGTGCGCCACCACCGCGCGGTGCAGCCGCGCGTAACCTTCCTCCTCCCCGCCGCTGGAGAGCGCGTCCGTGGGGTGCAGGGCGGCGTCCACGTCAGACCCGCGGGCCGAACGCGACCATCGTGATGTCGTCGTGCGCGAGACCCCCGAGGTGGTCGACGACCTCCCGCTCGATCGCCTCGCACAAGACGTGCGGGAGCGCGCCGGCGTACTTGCCGACGAGGTTCACCAGCCGCTCCATGCCGTAGATGTCGACGCTGCCTCGGGCCTCGTAGATGCCGTCGCTGAACAGCAGCATCAGGTCGCCCGGCTCGAGGCGGGCGGGAACCGACTCGTAAGCGACGTCGGGGGTGACACCGGCGAGGCGCCCTTGCACACCGAGCTCCTCGACGCGTCCGTCGGCTCGCAGCACCAGCGGCGCCGGGTGGCCGGCGGTCGCCACGTCCAGATCCAGCGATCCGTCCTCACGAGGCCGGACGCCCACGCAGACGGCGGTGACGAAGCGCTCGGAGCGTTCATCGCAGAGCACCTCGTTGAGGGTCGCCAGCAGCGTCGTGGGCGCGTTGTCGAAGAGGGCGGCCGTCCGGATCGTCTGGCGGGCCTGGCCGGTGAGCACCGCCGCCTCCATCCCCTTGCCGCACACGTCGCCCAGGACGACGACGCACCCGTCCGCGTGGGGGTGCACGTCGTAGAAGTCGCCGCCCACCTGGAGGTGCTCGGCGGCCGGCCGGAACGACGACGCCAAGGCGACGTACGGCAGGTCCGGCAGGGCCGCGGGTCGCAGGCTGCGCTCGATCACCGTGGCGATGCGCGCGCGGTCCTCGTAGAGGCGCGCCGAGTCCAGCGCCATCGCGAACCGGCTGGCCACCTGTTGGGCGAGCGCCACGTCCTCGGGCGGGAAGCCACCGCCCTGCCCGCGGGCGAGCAAGAGGAACCCGACGCCG
This sequence comes from Marmoricola sp., assembly GCA_051961835.1. Classification (GTDB taxonomy): domain Bacteria; phylum Actinomycetota; class Actinomycetes; order Propionibacteriales; family Nocardioidaceae; genus Marmoricola. The sequence goes on from JBQCCW010000038.1 coordinate 7,100, forward strand.
CTTCCTCGGGCGCTCAGCGGGCACACCAGCACCTCCGCCGGGCGCATGGCGCGGACCTCCTCGGCCAGTCCGGCATGAGGCACCACGGTGTCGAGGGCGTCGGGGACCCCGGGGTCGGCCGTCACCTGCACCGACTCGGTGACGTCGGAGCCGATCAGATCGATGAGCGCGCCGTGCTGCTGGCGCTCCACGGCGGCCAGGACGGCTGCCTGCTGGTCGAGCCCGCCGTAGAGCGTGACCGTCCCGTAGGCCGCATCGAGGACGCCGACCACCATCCAGTCGACGAAGGGCGCCTCGGTGGCCGGCGCCATCAGGCCGAGCAGCTTGAGCACGACCCGCCGGACGCTGAGCGACCCGGCCAGCTCGACGGCGACCGCCTGGGCGAGGTCGGCGCGGCGCTGGGCGGGATCGGCCACAGGATGAGTGGAGCGGACCGACGCCGCGCCGAGAATCGGCGGCGTCGCCTCGTCGCGCGCTCGGGCGGCGATGGTGTCCACAGGTCCTCCGCGTCAGTACTGTCGGTGCCGCACCCGGCGGCCGGAGACCGGCCTAGGACGACGGGGCCCGGTCGGTGAGTGCGGTGTCCACGCTACGGTAGGGGTAATGACCGGCGCATCACGAGACGGCGCCGGCGCTCGCACCTGCAGAAGCGGACGGAGGACGGTGTGAAGCTCGACATCCAGACCGAGCGGGAGGGGACGCGCGCCACGGTGGCGCTCGTCGGCGAGCTGGACATGCTCAACGCCCCGGACGTGACCGACGACCTCACCGCGCTCCTCGACGACGGCGTCACCGAGCTGTCGGTGACCCTGACCGGGCTCGAGTTCATCGACTCCAGCGGTCTGTCCGCCCTGATCGGCGTCCACCAGGACGCCGAGGCGCGCGGCGCTCGCCTCACGCTGGTCTCCCCGCACGAGCGGGTGGTCCGTCTGCTGCACGTGACCGGGCTCGGAGACGTGTTCGAGCTCAGCACCGACGCGCAGGCCGGCTGACCGGGACCGGTCACCGTGGCGCTCCCCGTCCGGCCCCCGGTGCAGCCGATGCTCGCCAAGGCGGTCAAGGGTTTGCCGGACCCGGCGCGGTTCGACGGCGGGTTGTCCTTCGAGCCCAAGTGGGACGGCTTCCGCTGCCTGGTCTTCAAGGACGGCGACGACGTCGAGCTCGCCTCTCGCAACACCAAGCCACTGACCCGCTACTTCCCCGAGGTCGTGGCCGCCATGCGCGCCCAGCTGCCCGAGCGCTGCGTGGTCGACGGCGAGCTCTTCGTCGCCGTGGGTCAGCGCTTGGAGTTCGAGGTGCTTCAGGAGCGGATCCACCCCGCGGCGGCCCGCGTCGCGCTGCTCGCCGAGGAGACACCGGCCTCGTACGTCGCCTTCGACCTGCTCGCGCTCGGCGACGACGACCTGATGGCCCGGCCGTTCGCCGACCGGCGGGCAGCCTTGGAGCAGGCGCTCGGGTCCGCCGACGGGCCCTGCTTCCTCACCCGCACCACGACCGACCCCGCCGAGGCAGCGGCCTGGTTCGACCAGTTCGAGGGCGCGGGCCTCGACGGGGTGGTGGCCAAGCCGATGGCGGCGGCGTACCAGCCGAACCAGCGCACCATGCTGAAGATCAAGCACGAGCGGACCGCCGACGTGGTGGTCGGCGGCTACCGGCTGCACAAGACCTCCACGCCGGAGCGACCGCTGCTGGGCTCGTTGCTGCTCGGCCTCTACGACGACGAGGGAAACCTGCAGCACCTCGGCGTGGCGGCGTCCTTCACCGAGAAGCGGCGGGCCGAGCTCATCGCGGAGCTGGCTCCCCTGGTGTGCCCGATCGAGGAGCATCCCTGGGGGCACTGGGCGGACGCCCTCACCGGCAACCCCGATCGGGTGCCGGGAACGCAGAGCCGGTGGAGCCAGGGCAAGGACCTCTCGTTCGTGCCGTTGCGCCCCGACCGGGTGCTCGAGGTCGCCTACGACCACATGGAGGGCCGGCGCTTCCGACACACGGCGCAGTTTCGGCGCTGGCGCCCGGACCGCGATCCGGAGTCATGCGGCTACGCGCAGCTCGAGGAGCCCGTGGGCTACGACCTGGGCGACGTGCTGCGCACCGGCGACCGCTGAGCCGGCACTAGAGTGAGAGCCCACCGGGCCGACCGCGCGCCCGCGACACGGAGGCGATGATGAGCAGCTACGACGTGGTCCTGCTCGCCGAGCAGCGGCTCTCCCCTGTGGACGCCCAGCAGGTGTGCTCGTTGCACACCGAGATCGACGACCCGGTCCGCTACCACCTCCTGATGCCGGTGGAGAACGCCGCAGCGCGCATCGAGAGCGGCATCGGCGCCCTCGGCGCCGGCGAGGTGATGGCCGCGCCCGCCCTGGCCGTGACCGGCGAGAACCTCGAGGAGCTGCAGAGCGAGCTCCTCCGCTCGTGCCGCGACGACGTCGCGGCCGGCGTCGCGCTGCTGGAGGCCGCAGGAGCGAAGGCGACCGGTGAGCCGGTGAGCATCGAGCCGATCGCCGCCCTCACCGCCAAGGTGGAGCAGGTCCACGGCGCCGAGGCCATCATCTTGACCCGCCCGCACGTCGTCGCGGAGTTCTTCCACCTCGACTGGGCCTCCCGCGCCCGTCGCAAGCTCGGTGTGCCGGTGCTGCACCTGCTCGAGCACGAGACCTTCGACGAGCAGGCCGAGACGTTCGGCGAGGAAGGCGTCACCGGGCTCTGACCCGCCGCCTCACGCCTCTGCGGTCTCCGCGCTCCCGGTCAGCTCCTCCTGGATCTCCTCCAGGCTGCGCCCCTTCGTCTCGGGGACCTTGCGGGTGAACAGGTAGATCGCGATGACGGCCAGCGCGGCGTACAGGAAGAACACGCCGTTGCGCCCGATGCCCTTCGTCAGCGACAGGAAGGTCTCGGCGACGAGGAAGTTCGCGCCCCAGTTGACCACGGTGCACACCGACATCGCGGAGCCGCGGACGCCGACGGGGAAGATCTCGGAGATCATCAGCCAGAACACCGGGCCGAGCCCGATCGCGAACGAGGCGATGAACAGCACCAACCCCGCCAGCGCGATCCAGCCGTAGTCGTGCTGGAGGGTCGAGGAGCTGAAGTAGACGCCGAGCACGACCAGGGCGAGGAGGAGCCCGGCGGTGCCGGTGAGCAGCAGCGGCCGCCGTCCGACCCGGTCGAGCAGGAGGACCGCGACGATCGTGAAGATCACGTTGGTGACACCGACGATGAGGGTGCCGAGCAGCGCTGCGGAGTTCGAGGCACCGGTGTCGGAGAGGATCGTCGGGGCGTAGTAGATGACGGTGTTCACGCCGACGAACTGCTGGGCGACGGCAAGGAGGATGCCGATCAGCGCGATCGAGCGCAGCGGCGGCTTGAGCAGGTCGCGGACGCTGGTGGAGCTCTCCTTGTCGTTGGCCTCGTTGATCTCGTCCATCTCGCCGCCGACGTCGGCGTCCTCGTCGCCCGAGCGCAGGTCCTCCAAGACCTTGCGCGCCTTGTCCTCCTGCCCGCTGAGAACCAGCCAGCGCGGCGTGTGCGGAACGGTCAGCATGCCGATCGCCAAGGCGGCGCCGGGGAGCGCGGCGATGCCGAGCATCCAGCGCCACTGGTCGGGCAGACCCTTGAAGAAGTAGTTGACGACGTAGGCCAGCATGATGCCGATCACGACGGCCATCTGGTTGAACGACACCAGGCCGCCGCGCACCCGCTTGGGCGAGACCTCGGAGATGTAGAGCGGCGCGACGAAGGACGCCGTACCCACCGAGACGCCGAGCAGGAACCGGAAGCCGATGAGCATCCCGGCATTG
>JBQCCW010000039.1:0-3946 GCA_051961835.1 Marmoricola sp.
GATCGATCGTCGTCGTCGGCGCAGTCCCATCGTAGGTGAAGGGTGACGTCGTTGTCTCGACCGACTGCCAGCTCTCGCCGATGCGTGCGACGACGCCATAGGTCACCTGGCTGGCGGCGGGCGATCCGTCGGTGCACGACGTGGTCTTCACGCCGGTGCACACGGGCGTCGGCGCACCGCCGGCGTACCGGACCACGTCGTAGCGGTCGACGTCGCCGCCGGTGCCCAGGTGCGCCGGGTCCCACGAAATGCTCACGGCGCTGGCCGCCTGGACGGCGGTCGGCTGGCCGACCGGGCCGATGGTCGTGGCCGTGGCGGTTCCCGTCCCGGTGCCGGAGCTAGTCCAGGCGGCGAAGGCGGCGACGGGAGCGAGCACCAGGGTGCCGGTCACGGCAGCGGCGGCAAGGCTGGACTTCCTCATCACTTCACCGCCTGGGCAGTCACGCGGATGCTCCAGGTCGCGCCCTTGCATGCATTTGGCGCCGCGCTACTGAGCCCAAATGGGAGCACGACGGATTGGGGGACACCTGGCCGCACCTCGACGTTCGTTGTATAGGTGTCAGTCGTCACCATGCCCTCACACGCCTTGGACGTCGATGTTGCGCTGACCGTCGCCTGGGTCACAGTGACGAGGAAGTTGTACGGGTTCGTGTAGGTGACCCGGAGACCGGGCGAATATCCGGGCCAGAGGTCGGAGACATCAGCCACCTTGACCCCGAAAGACTTCACGCAGTTGCCGTTGGCGTTGCAGCCGGTCGCCGGGTCGGTGTTGCCGCTGCTGGTGCCATTGCCTACGGGGGCCGTCGAGCCGCTCGCCGTGAACCGCAAGGACGCGTGCTGCGCCTGCGGTCCGTGGGCGGCGGCCACGACGGCCCCGGCAAGCACGCCGACGGTGACGACAGCCGGCGCGAGCCGGCGCAGCGCAGGGCGCCGCCTTCGTTGTGGTGTGTGCGGTGTCGTCACGTCGGCTCCCCCGAAATCCCCCGTCAACTAGCTGAGACGTTAGTTACTGCTGCCAGCGGTGGCGTCGTACCCAATGGTGAAGTTGCCGTTCTGGCAGCTGTCGTCGGACTCGGGACCCATCGCGACGGTGAAGTGGTAGGTCGTCGACTGCATCGAAGGAATCCGACCCGTCGCCGGTCCGTCGGCCAGTACTGCCGTCACCTTGCAAGTGTTTTTGTCGTGGTCGGTAACGGTCGCCGTGAGTCCGGACAACGTCACGGGGTAGTCGTTCTTGTTCGTCACCGTGACGGCCTGAGTTTGCGAACCGGTGGGAAAGAGCCCCGAAACAGAGGGCGCCGAAACGCCTAGGCCCTTCTCCGCAGCAGCGGTCGCGGTGCCGTCTGCATGGCCGGTCGACGTCCAGGCCGCGAAGGCGATGCCGCCGCCCAGCAGGGCTGCGACGGTGCCGCCGACGATCGCAACGCGCTTGGTGTTCTTCTTTGCCGTGTTCTTCTGCATTACTCCCCCTGGAGTCTCGGTCGACCGGGACTCCGGTCGTTGCGGACCTGAGGTTCGCCTGAGAGAGCAGGGGCGGAGAAGTCGCTGTCAGCAACGCCCTGCAATGCCGGAATTCGCGGTCTAGGGGACGCAAGAAAGGTCCCGGGACCTTGGTCCCTTACGGTTCCCGGAACATGACGTCTGTGTTAAAACGCGCGACGTCAGGCGGGGTTGCCGCCGAAGAACCGCTCGAGCGGCACCGCGCGGTCCAGCTCCAGGCCCCGACTCCGCGCGTGCCCGTCGATCTGGAACCAGATCGAATCGGTCAGAAAACGGGCAAGGGCGGCAGCGTCGGGGACCATCGGGTCGCGGCGCAGCCAGCGGCGCACCGACCCGAACGCCTGCCCGACCAGCCCGAACACCAGCGGGTCGAGGATCTGGCTGTCGTCCTCGTCGAGCTCCACGCCGATCAGCGAGAGCGCCATCGTGAACAGCGCCTCGACGCTCTCGGCGATCTCGCTCACAGTCTGGTCGAGCTGGGTCGCGCCGGCGCCCTGCTCGCTCACCGCCACCCGGTGCAGCGCGGGGTGGGCGGCGGCCCAGCCGACGTAGGCGAACACGATGCGGTAGATGATCTCGTCGATCGTGCCCTCGATGCCGACGGCCGCCTCGACCTCGGTCCGCATCAGCTCCAGGACCCGCGCCTGCACCGCCCGGTCGAGGTCCGCGCGGTCCGCGAAGTGCCGGTAGACCACCGGCCGGCCCAGCCCGGCGCGCTCCGCGATCTCCCGGACGTGCACGTCGCCCGGCGGCGTGCCGGTCTCGAGCAGCGCGATCGCGGCGTCGAGGATGTGGGCGCGGCGCGCGGCGTTGTGCTCGTCCCACCGGGACTGCCGCCCGTCGGGTCGGCCCTGCCGCTTGTCTGCCACGGCACGGATTATCCCCAGCGCGCGACCGTTCTACGCCGCACGGCACGGCTCCGGTCGCGCGGCGTCGAGCACCGGGCTGCTTCGACGAGCGCGGCGGTGTCGGTGAGCTTGACCCGCGGCCTGCCGGTGCGTGCCCCATCCGCCCGCTCGGCGGCGTCGATCGCCCGCCACCCGGCGGCGTCGACGAGGTCCGGCTGGCGCTCGGCGAGCAGCGCGCGGAACGCCGCCCGGTCCCCCGACGGCGCGTCGAGCAGGCCGGCGTCGAGGTCGGCGAGCAGCGCCGCCACCGACTCCTCCGCGCAGGACTTGTTGGTGCCGAGGAACCCGTTCGGACCACGCTTGATCCAGCCGGCGACGTAGACGCCCGGCTCGACGCGGCCGCCGTCGTGGGGCACCGTGCCGGTCGCCTCGTCGAAGGGCAGGCCCGGCAGCGCGACGCCGCGGTAGCCGACCGAGCGCAGCACCATCGAGGCGTCCAGCACCTCCCGCTCCCCCGTGCCGACCGCCACGCCGTCCACCGTCCGGGTGCGCTCCATCTCGAGGCCCTCCACGGCGCCGTGGCCGAGGATCCGGACGGGTGCGGTGTGGAAGCGCAGCACGATCCGTCGCCGGCCGGTACGGCGAGGCCGGGCGGCGATCTCGGCCAGCAGCCGGCTCTTCGGGTCGGCGTCGGTGATCGGCTCCCCGCCGGTGTCGACGACGAGGTCGACGTGATCGAGGGCGGCGAGACCGATCAGCTCCGGCATGGTGAACGCCGCCTGCCCGGGCCCGCGGCGGCCCAGCACGACGACCTCCCGGACGGCGCTCCCCCGCAGCGCCGCCAGAGCGGGGTCGGCGATGTCGGTCCTCGCGAGCACCTCGGGGTCGGCGGTGAGGATCCGTGCCACGTCGAGGGCGACATTGCCGTTGCCCACGATCACCACGCGCTCGCCGCCGAGGTCGACGTAGGCGTCCTGATGGTCGGGGTGCCCGTTGTACCAGCCGACGACGGCGGTCGCCGACGTACTGCCCGGCAGGTCCTCGCCGGGGATGCCGAGCCGCCGGTCCGTCGACGCGCCGGTGGCGTAGAGGACGGCGTGGTAGTGCCGACGCAGCTCCTCGTGGGTCACGTGCCGGCCGACCTCGACGTTGAGCAGGTAGTCGAAGCCGGGCTGCCGCTCGATCGCCTCGAAGAGCCGCGTCACCTGGCGGGTGCGCTGATGGTCCGGTGCGATCCCCGCGCGAGCCAGCCCGTACGGCGTGGGCAGCCGGTCGATCACGTCGACGGTGACGCCTGGGTTCTTGAGCAGCTCGTCGGCGGCGTACAGCGCGGCCGGTCCGGCGCCGACGATGGCGACCCGGACCTCCTCGCCGCGGACCACCCGCTCCACCTTGGGCACGATCGCCAGCGGGGTGCGGTCCGGGTGCGGCTGCGCCTCGTAGTAGGACGACGCGAGCGCGATGAACGGCAGCTCGCCCTCGCTCAACGCGGTGTGCGGCTTGATCGCGTCGACGGGGCAGGCGGTGGTGCAGGCGCCGCAGTCGACGCAGGAGGCGGCGTCGATGTAGACCATCTCGGCCTCGGCGAACCCCGGCTC
>JBQCCW010000040.1:0-11675 GCA_051961835.1 Marmoricola sp.
TCCGCGCCCGCGTTGCGGACAGGGATCGGCGTCGGAGCGGTGGCGGCCTCCTCGACCGCGACCGCGTGGGAGACCTCGCGCAGCACGTCGGAGAGGCGGACGTCGAGCGCTCCGCACAACGACGCCAGGAGCTCGGACGAGGCCTCCTTCTGGCCGCGCTCGATCTCGGAGATGTAGCCCAGGCTGACGCGCGCCTCGGCCGAGACCTCACGGAGGGTCATGCCGCGCTCTACGCGCTGGGCACGGAGCACGTCGCCGAGCGCCCGTCGAAACAGCACCATGGGCCTGCCTCCTCCGTTCGAACCGTCCATCTCTGTGTGGTGTGCCAACGCTACCCGAGGGCCGGTGATTCCCGCGGCACCGAGGCCGCCGCGTCGAGCTCGGCCTCGAGCTCGGCCAGCACCCGCAGGCACGTCTGCTCCTGGATCGTCGGCCGTTCGCCGTCCAGGTTGAGCTCAACCGAGCGAAGGACACCCGGCCCGGCGATGCCGACGTACACCGTGCCGACGGGCCGGCCCTCCTGCTCGGTCGGCCCGGCGACGCCCGTGGTGGAGATGCCCCAGTCCGCGCCGCACAGCGTCCGCACGCCGCTCGCCATCTGCTCGGCGCACGCAGCCGAGATGACCCGCTCGGCGGTGACCCCCAGCACCGACCGCTTGACCTCGGTGGCATAGGACACGACGCCTCCGCGGAACGTCTGCGACCCACCCGGGGCGGCCGTGAGGGCTCCGGCCAGATCGCCGCCGGTGATCGACTCCGCGCACGCGACCGTCGCGCCCGCGGCTCGCAGAGCAGCGTGCACGGCGGCGCCGATGTCCTCCATGAGGCACACGCTAACGTCGAGGTCATGCCACTCCCGATCGAGGACTACGCGCTCCTGGGGGACGGCCACACCGGAGCTCTCGTCGGTCTCGACGGCTCCGTGGACTGGCTGTGCCTTCCCCGCTTCGACTCCGACGCCTGCTTCGCGGCCCTGCTGGGCACCCCGGACAACGGCCGCTGGCTGATCGGTCCGCGCGACGAGCACCAGGTCTCGCGCCGCTACATCGGCGACACCACCGTGCTGGAGACGACCTACACCACCGCGGACGGAGAGGTGAAGGTCATCGACTTCATGCCGCTCGGCGACGACCGGCACGACCTGGTGCGCCGGGTCGTCGGGGTGCGGGGCGTCGTACGGATGGAGCACGAGTGGATCGTCCGGCTCGACTACGGCCACGTCCGTCCCTGGGTGCACCGGGAGACCCACGTCGGCGAGAAGGTCATCGTCGCCGTGGCCGGTCCCGACAAGCTGGTCCTGAGGGGCTCACGCCTCCCCCGCGCGGTCGACGGCCGGCACCGCGACGAGTTCGCCGTCGCGGAGGGCGAGGTCCTGACGTTCGCCACGGTGTGGGTGCCGTCGCACGAGGGCGTCCCGGACCCGATCGACTTCGACGCCCGGCTCCGGGAGAGCCTGCAGAAGGAGCAGGAGTGGGCCGACTCGATCGAGTACGACGGCCCCTGGCGTGACGTGGTCCTGCGCTCGGTGCTGACCCTGCAGCAGCTCACCCACGTGGAGACCGGGGGGATCGTCGCCGCCCTGACCACGAGCCTGCCCGAGGAGTTCGGGGGCGAGCGCAACTGGGACTACCGGTACGTGTGGCTCCGGGACGCCTCTCTCGCCCTCCAGGCGCTGATCGGCTGCAACCGGGTCGACGACGCCCAGCGGTGGCGCAGCTGGCTGCTGCGGGCCGTCGCCGGCGACCCCGAGGACCTCCAGATCATGTACACCGTCGACGGCGGCCGGCGGCTGCCCGAGCGCACGCTCGACTTCCTCCCGGGCTATGCCGACTCCCGGCCGGTCCGGATCGGCAACGCCGCGGTCAACCAGGTCCAGATGGACGTGCTCGGCGAGATGATGTGCGCCCTCGCCGACGCACGCGAGGCGGGCCTCAAGGAGAGCGACTACAGCTGGTCGCTCCAGCGCACCCTGGTCAACCAGCTCGCCAGCCACTGGGAGGAGCCGGACAACGGCCTCTGGGAGATCCGGGGGCCACGACGCCACTTCACCTACAGCCGGGTGATGGTGTGGGCGGCGTTCGACCGGGCGGTGAAGGCGGTCGAGCGGCACGGCCTTCCCGGCCCCGTCGAGGAGTGGCGTGCGCTGCGCGACAAGGTGCGTGCCGAGATCCTCGACAAGGGCTACAACGCGAAGAAGAACACGTTCGTCCAGTACTACGGCTCGGACAACCTCGACGCGTCCCTGCTCGTGATCCCGATCGTCGGCTTCCTCCCCGGCGACGACCCCAAGGTCCTCGGCACGATCAAGGCGGTCGAGAAGGACCTCATGCACGAGGGCCTGTTGCTGCGCTACCGCAGCGACAGCGGCGTCGACGGTCTGTCCGGCACCGAGAACCCCTTCTTGGCGTGCAGCTTCTGGTTGGTCTCGGCCTACGCGCTTGCCTGCCGCCAGGAAGATGCGAAGAAGCTGATGGAGCGGCTGCTCGCCCTCACCAACGACGTCGGTCTGCTCAGCGAGGAGTACGACCCCGACAACCACCGGATGGCCGGCAACTTCCCCCAGGCCTTCTCCCACCTCGCCCTGATCGGTGCGGCCCTGGCGCTGACCGGCAAGTTCCGCAACGACTGAGCTCAGGTGCGGGCGGCGCTGCGGCGCGCCCGCACCGCGTCGCGGGCGAACTCCAACCCGGACGTCACCGTCAGCACGACGGCCATGGCGAGCAGCAGGATCGAGACCCCCCAGACCACGAGACCCGGCCCGTGCCAGGCCCCGGTGAGGTGCCGGAACGGCGCGACGAGGCCGCCGAGGGCGAGGCCCTGTGCCATCGTCTTCGCCTTGCCCCACTGGCTCGCCGCCATCACGACCTGGCGGGCGATCGAGAGCCGCGCGAGCGTCACCGACCACGCCCGCACCAGCACGAGCACCGTGACCCAACAACACAGCTCCCCGATCACCGAGAGCCCGATGAAGGCCATGCCGGTGATCGCCTTGTCGGCGATCGGGTCGGCGATCTTGCCGAAGTCGGTGACCAGGCCGTGCTTGCGAGCCAGGTCGCCGTCGATCTTGTCGGTGACCATCGCGACGGCGAAGAGCCCGTAGGCCACCCAGCGCCAGCCGTTGTCGTGGCCGCCGTCGTGGAGCAGCGCGACGCCGAACACGGGGACCATCAGGACCCGCAGCGTGGTCAGCGCGTTGGGGATGTTCCAGTTGCTCGGCCGGTCCCTCGCGGGCTCGACGGAGGCGCCGCTCACGGGCGGCCCTCGGCCGGCTCGATCACGCGGGCGACCAGATCCACCCCGACGGCCTCGACGACCTCGGCAAGGACGAGGTCGCCGACGGCGAGTCGGTTGGGCGCACCGAGCAGCAGCGTGCTGCCATCGACCTCGGGACCCTGGCAGGCAGCCCGGCCCTCGACCTCATCACCGTCGAGGCCCTCGACGAGCACCTCCACCTGCTCCCCCACGCGCTCGAGTGCGCGTCGCGCCGTCAACTCCTCGACGAGCGAGCTGAGGTGCTCCACGCGCTCGGCGATCGCGTCCGCGTCGAGCTTGCCGTCGTACGACGCCGCCGCGGTGCCGTCCTCGTCGGAGTACCCGAACACCCCGACGGTGTCGAGCCGGGCATCGACGAGGAAGTCGCACAACGTGGCGAAGTCCTCCTCGGTCTCGCCCGGGAAGCCGACGATGACGTTGGAGCGCACGCCGGCGCGCGGCGCGGCCGACCGGATCCGCTCCAGCAGCGCGAGGAACGACTCGGGGTCGCCGAACCGCCGCATCCGACGCAGGACCGGGCCCGAGGCGTGCTGGAAGGACAGGTCGAAGTAGTCGGCAACCCCCGGTGTGCCGGCGATCGCGTCGATCAACCCGGGCCGGGTCTCGGCCGGCTGCAGGTAGGACACGCGCACCCGCCCCACCCCCTCGACCGCGGCCAGCTCGGGCAGGAGCGTCTCGAGCAGGCGCAGGTCGCCGAGGTCCTTGCCGTAGGAGGTGGAGTTCTCGCTGACGAGGAACAGCTCGCGCACGCCCTCGCCGGCGAGCCAGCGAGCCTCGGCGAGCACATCGGCGGGCCGGCGGGAGACGAACGCGCCGCGGAAGGACGGGATCGCGCAGAAGGTGCAGCGCCGATCACAGCCCGACGCGAGCTTGAGCGGCGCGGTCGGGCCGCGGTCGAGGCGGCTGCGCAAGGTCGTGGCGAGGTGCGCCGGGAGGGCGAGGTCGCCGGCGGCACCGTGACCGGGAACCACCACGTCGGCGACGGCGGCACGGTCCACCGGGGTGATCGGCAGCAGCGCGCGCCGGTCGCGCGGCACGTGGGAGTCGATGCTGCCGCCGCCGAGGATCGTGCGGAGCCGGTCGGCGATGTCGGGGTAGTGGTCGAAGCCGAGCACGGCATCGGCCTCAGGGAGCGAGTCGGCGAGCTCGGCGCCGTACCGCTCGGCCAGGCAGCCCACCGCGACAACGGAGCGAGTGACGCCACCGGGGGCCTCGTCGCGGAGGTCCGCCGCGGCCAGCAGCGTGTCGACCGAGTCCTTCTTGGCGGCGTCGACGAACCCGCAGGTGTTCACGACCACCGTCTCGGCGTCGGCGGGGTCCGCCACGAGCCGGAACCCCCCGGCCTCCAGCCGTCCGGCGAGCTCCTCGCTGTCGACCTCGTTGCGGGCGCAGCCGAGGGTCACCAAGGCCACCGTCCCGCCGCTGTGGGAGGCGTCGGTGCGGGGCGCGGAGGTGGGATCGGTGCGCGTCATGACCGTGGTCGAGTATGACGGCCGGCGCGCGATCCGGCGAACCGGCCGTGCCGTCGCGCCGGCCGATGCCGCTCAGCCGACGGTGCGGCTCCCCTTCGCCGAGGCCGGGCCGACCGGTCCGATCCAATGCGTGCCGACCCGGATCCGGGTGGCAGCGGCGTTCGTCGCCCGCACCGTGAAGGGTGCGACGCCCGCCATCGCGTGGCTCTGACCGCGGTGCAGGGTGCCGCTCCACAGGATCGCGCCCGTGCGGTCGCGCACGACCACGTCGGTCGGTGCACCGATCGCCTTGACCGCCATCGGACGCGTCGTCGCCACCGGCGTGATCGGCTGGTGGCTGGCGGCGAGGCCGGCGGAGTCGGTGACGACGGGATCGGTCATCGTGCTCGGCTCGTCGGTGAGGAACCGCGCGACGCCCCACACGAGCGCGAGCGCGAGGACAGCGGCGGCGATGAGGCTCCAGCGAGGTCCGCCGGAGGTCGCCCGCATCCCGCCGCTGATGCCGGTGGCGAGCTCCGCCTCGAAGACGCGCCGGGCGTTGACCGGCGCGTGGGAGTAGCGCTCGTCGTAGGCCGCGACCAGCTCCTCGCCGTCCAGGCCCAGGTAGCGGGCCAGCGTGCGGAGGTGGCCCCGGGCATAGAAGTCGCCGCCGCAGGGCGCGAAGTCGTCGACCTCGATGCCCTCGAGCACGTGCGGCCGGATCCGGGTCCGCTCGCTGAGCTCGTCGACCTCCAGGCGCGCCCGCTGGCGGGCGGCGCGCACCTGGGGGCCGATGACGGGATCGGCGACGGGCAGAGGCGTGTCGCCCCCGAGGACGGTGCCCAGGACCGGCTCCGCGAGGGACTCGGGCGGCTCGGGAGCGGCGCCGGCGAGGGGCACCGGGTCGACCGGCGCCGGGCGGCGCCGTACGGGTCGGACGACCTCGCTGCGGACCACCTGGCGCGCCTCACGCAGCGCGGCGACGGGAGGAACGACCGGCGGAGGAGGCGGCTGTGCGGGCTGAACGGTCTGAACGGGCTGAACGGGCTCAGGAGACCCCGCCGTGTCCGGCCTGAGTCGGGCCCACTGCGGGCGGCCGGGCCTCGCGGCGGGACGAGCGCTGTGATCCGCGCGGTCGGTGAGGTCGGCGCGGTCGCGCCCTCGCACGACGACGATCTCGGTGCGGCCCTCGGCGAACCGGCGCAACGTCGTGACGACGTCGCCGCCGGTCGTGCGGGTGGCGACCGACAGCGGCACCGCGAGCGGCGCGCCGTGCAGGCGGCGCTGCCACCGCAGGCTGCGGCGAGAGGACGGCAGCACCGCTGCGACCACGTCCTCGAGCTGTCGCGGGACCAGCACCAGACGACCGTCGCGGATCGGGCCCTCCCGCTCCTCGACGAGCACCTGCTCGAGGGTGTTCCAGGGCAGGCCCAGCCACTCCCGAGCGAGCCGGATGCGCACGCCCTGCTCGTCGGCGGCCAGCAGGGGCGTCCGCGCATCGGCGAGCGCGAGGAGCTGCGTGACACCGACGGCGGCGGTGACCGCGCAGACCAGCCAGTCCAGCCAGCTCCCCCCGGAGCCCGCTCGGCTGAGCCACGCGATGGCGGTGGCGCACGCGACGAGTCCGAGCGGCCCGGCGATGCGGCCGTTGCGGTGCACCTCGAGGGCATCGGGGCCCGGCGCGGTGGCGTCGGAACCGGTGGCGGGTGGGGCGTCGGTGGTGAGGCTCATCATTCCCCCTGCAGGGTCGCGATCACGTCGTCGAGGTCGTCGGGCTTGATGAGGACGTCGCGTGCCTTGGAGCCCTCGCTGGGCCCCACGACGCCGCGACTCTCGAGGATGTCCATGAGCCGGCCGGCCTTGGCGAAGCCCACACGGAGCTTGCGCTGGAGCATCGAGGTCGACCCGAACTGCGTGGAGACGACCAGCTCGACGGCCTGGACGACGAGGTCGAGGTCGTCGCCGATGTCGTCGTCGAGCTCCCGCTTGGCGCTCTGGGGAGCGGTGACGTCCTCGACGTAGGTCGGCTCCAGCTGCTGCTTGCACAGCGCCACGACCTGGTGGATCTCCGCCTCGGTCACCCACGAGCCCTGGATACGCGCCGGCTTCGAGGCACCCATCGGCAGGAACAACCCGTCGCCCTGCCCGACCAGCTTCTCGGCGCCTGGCTGGTCGAGGATGACGCGGCTGTCGGCGAGCGAGCTGGTCGCGAAGGCGAGCCGTGACGGCACGTTGGCCTTGATCAGGCCGGTGACGACGTCGACGCTGGGGCGCTGGGTCGCGAGCACCAGGTGGATTCCCGCGGCGCGCGCGAGCTGCGTGATCCGCACGACCGAGTCCTCGACGTCGCGCGGCGCCACCATCATCAGGTCGGCCAGCTCGTCGACCACGACCAGCAGGTAGGGGTACGGCGCGAGCACCCGCTCGGAGCCCGCCGGCACCTGCACCTTGCCGCCGCGGACGGCCTTGTTGAAGTCGTCGATGTGCCGGAAGCCGAAGTTGGCGAGGTCGTCGTAGCGCAGGTCCATCTCCCGGACCACCCACTGCAGCGCCTCGGCGGCCTTCTTCGGGTTGGTGATGATCGGCGTGATCAGATGCGGGATGCCCTCGTAGGCGTTGAGCTCCACCCGCTTGGGGTCGACGAGGATCATCCGCACCTCGTCGGGCGTGGACCGCATCAGGATCGAGGTGATCATCGAGTTGATGAAGCTCGACTTGCCCGAGCCGGTGGCGCCCGCAACCAGGAGGTGCGGCATCTTGGCGAGGTTCGCGACGACGAACCCGCCCTCGACGTCCTTGCCGAGCCCGGCCACCATCGGATGCTGGTCGTTGCGGGCCACCGGCGAGCGGAGCACGTCGCCCAGGGAGACGATCTCCTTGTCGCGGTTGGGGATCTCGATGCCGATCGCGGACTTGCCGGGGATCGGGCTGAGGATGCGCACGTCGGCGCTGGCGACCGCGTAGGCGATGTTCTTGCTGAGCGCGGTGACCTTCTCCACCTTCACCGCGGGTCCGAGCTCGACCTCGTAGCGTGTCACCGTCGGGCCGCGCGTGTAGCCGGTGACCTGCGCGTCGATCCCGAACTCGTCGAGGACCTGGGTGAGCCGGTCCACCACGTCGTCGGAGGCCTTCGAGCGCGCCTTGTGCACGCTGCCCGGCTTGAGGACCTGGCTGTCGGGCAGGGCGTAGGCGATGTCGCCGGAGAGGGAGAGCTGCTCCACGCGGGCGGGCAGCGGGGTGTGAGGAGGCGGCTGCAGCTCCCCGGTGGGCTCGTCGGCAGCCGCGGCGCCCTCGGGGGCCGCGTCGGTCGTCTCGAGCGAGGTCGCCACGTCGACCGGGTCGGGCTTGCTCCTGCGACGACGCTTGACCTCGCGGTCCTCGAGGACCGGCGAGTCGTAGGCCGGGTCGCCCATGTCCGGATCGATGTCGCGCTCGGGACGTCCGCGCAGGGCCCGCGGCTCGGGGACGTCGGACGGCGTCGCGGACCGGCAGAGGACCTTGTCGCGCAGCTCGCGCAGCCGAGCCGGCACCTGGTAGACGGGCGTGGCGGTGACCACCAGCAGCCCGAAGGTGGCGAGGAGGACCAGCAGCGGCACGACGACGTACGGCGTGCGGAGCAGGTCGGTGAGCAGCTTGGCCACCACGAAGCCGAGCGCTCCACCGGCCTGCTGCAGGTCGGCGGTGCTGCCGTGCGAGGGCCGCGGCGAGCCGTTCGCGATGTGGACGATGCCGAGGACCCCGAGGAGGAACGCCCCCCAGCCGATCATCTGCCGGCCGGCCGGTCCGTTCGCCTGGGGGTCGCGGAGGTTGCGCCAGGCGACGTAGCAGAGCAGCAGCGGCACCAGCCAGCCCAGCAGGCCGACGGAGCCCGCGACCACGGCCCGGACGAAGGACGGCACGGGGCCCGGCAGCTGCCACCACACCGACCCCGCGACGACGACGGCGAGGGCGAGCAGGCCCAGTCCGGCGCCGTCGCGGCGCTGCTCGGGCTCGAGCTCGCGCGCGGTGTCTCCGATCGCGCGCACCCCCGCTCCCACGACGTGCGCGCCGCCGAGCCAGGTGGCGGCGACCCCGCGGCCCAGCGCGCCGAAGCCTCGCCCGACGGGTCCCGGACCGGAGCGCACGGCACGCGGAGCGGGACGCCGGCCGGAGCCGGAGCGGCTCCGCGCCGCCGAGCGGCCCTGCCCTCCTCGGCTCCCCGAGGTGCGTGCGGACGTGCTCTTGCTGCGCGACGCCGGAGGGGAAGACGTACGGGTCGCCATGGTGACCAACCTAGACGACGGTCACACCGGTCACATGGACCACAGCAGTTGCAGGGTCGCGCGTGTCGCCGAGGCGGACCCATGCGTGGCGCACGAGACGTCCGGGTACGCCCTCAGCGTCCTGGAACCTCGAAGCGGGGAGCTGAGCGATGACCACGACGCACGACACCACCATCACGACCGAGGCGCGCGACGGCACCGAGGGCCGGCGCCTGACCATGGGGGACCGGCTGCGGGTCCCCCGCTCGCGCGGCGCCACCAGCGGCGCGCTGCTGGTGCTTCTCGCCATCTGGGGGGGCCTGGTGCCGTTCCTGGGCCCGGTCTTCGGCTACGCCTTCACGCCCGACAGCGCTTGGACGATGACGTGGGGCCGGCTGTGGCTGGAGGTGCTTCCCGCCGCCGCGACGTTCCTCGGCGGCCTGGTGCTGCTGGGCACCGGCAATCGCATCACCGGCCACACGGGCGCCTGGCTCGCCGCGGCCGGCGGCGCCTGGTTCATCGTGGGCCAGACGATCAGCCGGCTCTGGACCGGCGGCGCGCCGCAGGCCGGCACTCCGGCCAGCACCTCCACGCTGGGCCAGGTCGCCGAGCAGATCGGCTTCTTCACCGGGCTCGGTGCCGTGATCCTCTTCCTGGCTGCTGCGGCGATGGGCCGGATGAGCATCGTCGCGCACCGCGACGTACGCACGTCCGAGGCCGTCGTCCCGGAGCAACGGGCGGCGCACCGCCGGCCGGTCGCCGACGACGAGGCGATCGACTGAGCGCCCGCCGGGGCCGACGGAGAGGGCGCGTCAGCCGAAGAACTCGAGCGTGAGCAGCGCCAGCGCGACCGGCACCACCTGGCGCCACCGCAGCATGACGTAGCGCTCCTGGTCGAAGGCGTGGAACTTGCGCAGGTAGCGGTAGAGGCGTTCGACGCTGATCAGCGGGTCGAGCACGTGCACGAACCGGCGCAGCGCTGCACGGCCCCACCCGCCGTCGACTGCCGAGAAGAGGTCGGGGAAGGGCGCGAACGCCAGGGACACCCGGGAGACGCCGTGCGCCCCGGCCCAGGCGACCGCCTCGGCGATCAGCCGCTCGTCGACGCCGTTGGGCGCCTCGAGGGCCCGGATCGGCACGTCGAGGGAGAGATCCTTCTGCCCCGCGCGCAGGTATCGGTGCGAGCCGACGAGCCGACCACGGGCGTCGCGCGCGATCAGGACCAGCGCGTCGGGCTGCGACCCGTCGAAGGGGCGGCCCAGGATCATCGAGAAGCCCCGATCGGTGTCCCGGCCGCCCTGGCGCAGGAGGCGCCGCAGCTCGGCGCGCACCTCGGGCGGGACATCCGCCTCGTGCCACCATGCGACCGTCACGCCGGCGTTGTGCGTGCGCTGGACCGCCTGGCGCAGGTTGCGGAACCGGCGCCCGACCAGCTCGAAGGAGGAGGGACGCAGCACCACGTCGCGTCCGATGGGCAGCGCAGCCAGCCCGTGTGCCGCCCACAGCGACCGGGCCCTCTCCCCCGCTGCGAGGACGGCGATCCGGTGCCCGCGAGCCCGCGCCCAGCGGACGAAGGCGTCCACCGCGCCCGCCCACGAGAGCGGGTCGCCCACGGGGTCTCCGCCCACCACCGCGGTGCCGAACCGGACCCGGTAGCCGACCGCGGCCCTGCCGTCGGGAGCGAAGAGATGCTGCTTGCCGGGACGCAGCACGAACGGCGCCAGGGGGTCGTCGACGCTCAGCTCGACAAGCACCCGGAGCCGCTGCGGGTCCCCTGCACCCGACGCGGGCACGTCGGAGCCTGGCGCAGGCAAGGGGAAGGCCATGCGCTCCATCCTCCCAGCCGCGCCTAGGAGGCTGCACCGACCCTCCGGCGCACCGATCCACACGGTGGGTGTTATGTCGCAGGACATCGGTGACAGTTCTGCATCAAGACATCGGTGACACTTCGGGTGGTCTTGGTAGTGACACTTCGGCCCCGAGGCTTCGGCGGTGGCTGCCCATGAACCCATCGATCCCCGTGTCCGTCTCGCGATCTCGCGGTGGCCCGCCGACGCGCCCCGCGGGCTGTGACGACGTTCTGCGTCGAGCACGGCATCTCCCGCAAGTCGTTCTACGAACTGCGCAAGCGCGCGAAGAACGACGGGCCGGCTGCCGTGCTCGAACCCCGCACGCGGCGACCGAAGACGAGCCCGTCGAAGCTGACCGAGGAGCTTAAGCAGCAGGCGATCGGCGTCCGTGCCTCCCTGGAAGCGTCCGGCCTGGACCACGGCCCGATCAGCGTGCACGACAAGATGCACACGATGGGCCTGGACCCGGTGCCCTCGATCGCATCGCTAGCTCGGATCTTCCGTGAGGCAGGCGTCGCACGGCTTGAGCCGACGAAGAAACCCCGCTCATCGTGGCGACGGTTCGTCTACCGCAGCCCGAACGCGTGCGCTGGCAGCTCGACGCCACCGAGTACGTCCTGACCGGTGGCCGCAAGTGCGTGATCTGCCAGCTCATCGACGACCACTCTCGCTACGCCGTCGCGTCCCATGTCGCGACCGGCGAGACCGTCATGGACGCAATCCGGGTGGTCGACAAGGCCATCGCCACTCTCGGCGTCCCCCAGCGACTGCTGTCCGACAACGGGCTCGCGCTCAACCCATCCCGCCGCGGTTACATCGGACAACTCGTCGACCACGTCTCCCGGCTCGGGGTCCAGGCC
>JBQCCW010000041.1:0-11677 GCA_051961835.1 Marmoricola sp.
GCCGCTGCCCGAGCCCGCGCTGCGCCGCTTCGCCGCCGGCCTCGCGGAGGCACTCGCGGCGGTCCACCGGGTCGGCGTGCTGCACCGCGACGTCAAGCCGGGAAACGTCCTCCTCGAGGGTTCGCCCGACGCCCCCGAGGCCGTGCTCATCGACTTCGGCCTCGCCCGGATGAACGAGGACCCGCACCTCACCGGCACCGGCTGGCTGCTGGGTACGCCCGGCTACCTGGCGCCGGAGATCCTGTACGGCGACGAGCCGACGCCCGCCGCCGACGTGCACGCCTGGGCGGCCACGGTGGTCTTCGCGGCGACTGGGCGCCCGCCCGCCGGCCGCGGACCCGCGATGGCCGTCCTCGACCGGGTCCGGCGCGGCGAGATGGACCTCACCGGCGTGCCGCCCCGGCTGCGGCCGCTGCTCGAGCAGGCGCTCGCCCCGGAGCCGGAGGACCGGCCCCCGCTCGCGGCCGTCCTCGCCGCGCTGGGTGGTCAGCAGCCGCCGGCGCCGACCGCCGAGCCCACCGTGGTGCTGCCGCTGCTTGGGCGCACCGACGAGCCCACCCGGGTGCTCTCCGCCGACCCGGCCTGGCCGGACGACCCCGGCGCCTCCTGGGACGAGCTCCCGTGGACGCCCCCGGTCGACCCGCCCCGACGCGGTCGCCAGCGGGTCGGGCTGCTGGGCGTCGGGATCGCGCTGGTCGGGGCCGTCGCGGTGGCGCCGTACGTCGGCCTGGCGGTGCTGCTCGTGCTCGGCCTGCTGCTCCGGTTCGTCTCGACGACGACTCAGCGCCACCGGCGTCGACGGGAGCTGCGCGGCCACACCCGCTGGTACGACATCCCTGCCTCCGCCCTGGCCAGCCCCGCCTACCTGCTCACCAGCCTGGCCGGCACGCTGCTGCTCGCCGCGTGGCTCGCCGCGCTGCTGGGGGCGCTCGCCGTGCTGCTCTCCGGCCTGCAGGTCGGCGTCGCGACCGGCCTGGTCGTCGCCGGTGTGGCCTCGGTCGCCTCGCTGTGGTGGGGGCCGGCGTCGGCCGGGGTGCGCGACGGCGGCCGGTGCGTGACCGCTCGGTGGGCGCGCGCGACGCGGACGGGCTTCGGGTGGGCCGTCTGCGGCACCGTCGCCGGTGCGGTGCTGCTCGGCCTGCTCGCCGTGCAGGGCCCGTCCTGGACGCCGGCCACCTCCGCCCCGTGGACCAGTGGCTGGGTCGCTCAGGTGCGCGACCGGCTGCCCTGACCGGCGGACCGTCTGCGGTTTCGCCACGCCAGCACCGCCCGGTGCGACTGCGCCGACAGCACGGTGCGGTGCGACTGGTGCGACAGCACGCTGAGCCGGGACTGGTTCGACAGCGCCGACAGGGTGCTCATCGCCGACCCGAACGACCCCAGAGAGCACAACGAGCCGATGCTCCCGATCGAGAGCACCGACCCGACGCTCCCGATCGACAGGATCGAGTCGCTCGACCCGATCGAGAGGAAGGACCGCCGCGAGGCCAGCGACCAGCGGCCCTTCATGGCCGCCACGCCCGGCCGACCCGCTCCGCGGCCTCGGTGCCCTGGCGCAGGCCCTCCTCGGCCGACTCCGCGGCGCGCGCCGGATCGAGCATGTTCCTGCCGATGACCGCGACGGCCCCCCTGTCCGGGGCGATCAGCTCGGCACGGACGCCGGCGCCCAGTCGCCGCAGCTGCGCCGGCACCGACTGCGCCTTGCTCATCGAGCGGGGGAGCGGCGCGAGCACCACGACCCGGCCGGCCCCGGTGACCAGGTCGGCGTTCGTCGTCGACCGCATCCCGCCGTCCATGTAGGGCACGCCGTCGATCACCACCGGCGGCCACACCAGCGGCACCGCGCAGCTCGCCGACACCGCGGCGACGAGGTCGGCCCCGCTGTCGCGGTCGAACACCTTCAGCGCTCCGGTGATCGTGTCGATCGCGGTGATCCGCAGGTCGCGCGCGGGCCAGTCCTCGACGCCGAGGCGGGCGCGGATCACCTCGGTGCGGTCCACCTCCGACGTCGTACGCCGGGCGACACGGCCCAGTCGCCGCCGGCGCGTCCGCGGCGAGCCCGGCAGCACCATCGGCGCGACCATCCGGACCATCGTGCTCCACCCGAAGTGCGCGCCGACCTCGGCGTCGAGCGCCTCCAACTGACTGCCGTACAGCTCCTCCAGGGTGCGGCCGCTGGTGACCTGGGCGCCCACCGCGGAGCCCGCGGAGGTGCCGAGCACCGTGTCGGCGTCGGTCACGTCCACGCCGCCGCGGGCGAGGCCCAGGAGCACGCCGATCTCCCACGCGATGCCGGTGATGCCGCCGCCGCCGAGGACCAGTGCGCTGCTCTCCACCCCGCCAGGCTAGTGACCGACCGGATCCCGGAACAGGCGCCCGGATGCCGGACACCTCTGGCAGACTCGCCGCCATGACGCAGGGTTCGGTGCTCCGGCACCGCATCATCGCCTAGCGCGACGGGACCCCCGTCGCGCCGACCTCTCGTTGACCCGGGAGGTTTTTTTGTTGCCGCACCGCCCGCCCGATCGAAGGACCCCTCGATGACCAGCCCCGGCTTCCAGGTCTACGACACCACCCTGCGCGACGGCGCCCAGCAGGAGGGACTGAACCTCTCCGTCACCGACAAGCTGGCGATCGCGCGGCACATCGACGGGCTCGGCGTCGGCTTCATCGAGGGTGGCTGGCCGGGCGCCAACCCCAAGGACACCGCGTTCTTCGCCCGCGCCAAGGACGAGCTGCGGCTGCAGAACGCCCAGCTGGCGGCGTTCGGCGCCACCCGGCGGGCGGGGGCCGTGGCGGCCGACGACCCCCTGGTGGCGGCGCTGCGGGAGTCCGGCGCGGGGGTGGTGACCCTGGTCGCCAAGGCGCACGCCCGCCATGTGGAGCTGGCGCTGCGGACCACCTTGGCGGAGAACCTGGCGATGGTGCGCG
Organism: Marmoricola sp.; assembly: GCA_051961835.1. GTDB lineage: Bacteria > Actinomycetota > Actinomycetes > Propionibacteriales > Nocardioidaceae > Marmoricola. The sequence continues at coordinate 2,932 of JBQCCW010000041.1, forward strand.
ACACCGTCGCCCACCTGCGCGCCGAGGGCCAGCGCGTCTTCCTCGACGCCGAGCACTTCTTCGACGGCTACCGCACCGATCGGGCCTATGCCCTGGAGGTGCTCCGCACCGCGGCCGAGGCCGGGGCCGAGGTCGTCGCGCTGTGCGACACCAACGGCGGCATGCTGCCGGACTGGGTCGGCGACGTCGTGGACGACATCGCCTCCACGGTGGCCGGCACGACCGGCGTGCGGGTCGGCATCCACTGCCACAACGACACCGGGTGCGCGGTGGCGAACACGCTCGCCGCCGTGGACGCCGGAGCCACCCACGTGCAGGGCACGCTCAACGGCTACGGCGAGCGCACCGGCAACGCCGACCTCGTCTCCGTGGTGGCCAACCTCGAGCTCAAGCTGGGCCGGCAGGTGCTGCTGGAGGGGCTGCTCGGCGAGGCCACCCGGGTCGCGCATGCGGTCGCCGAGGTGACCAACGTGCCGCCGTCTGCTCGGCAGCCCTACGTCGGCGTCTCGGCGTTCGCGCACAAGGCCGGCCTGCACGCCAGCGCGATCAAGGTCGACCCGAACCTCTACCAGCACATGGATCCCGCCGGTGTCGGCAACGACATGCGGCTGCTGGTCTCCGACATGGCCGGGCGCGCCTCGATCGAGCTGAAGGGCCGCGAGCTCGGCTTCGCGCTCACCGCCGACGTCGTCGAGCGGGTCACGCGACGGGTCAAGGAGCTGGAGTCGCGCGGCTACACCTTCGAGGCGGCGGACGCCTCCTTCGAGCTGATGCTGCTCGAGGAGGTCGAGGGCGCGAGGCCGACGTACGTCGAGGTCGAGTCGTGGCGCGTGATCACCGAGACCCGGCCGGGGGAGGAGGCGATCTCCGAGGCGACCGTCAAGCTCCTCGCGGGCGGCTCGCGTGCCGTTGTCACCGGCGAGGGGAACGGCCCGGTGAACGCGCTGGACGCGGCACTGCGGCAGGCGATCGGCCAGCTCTACCCCGAGGTGGTGAAGTTCGAACTGATCGACTACAAGGTGCGGATCCTCGACCAGGGCCACGGCACCGACGCGATCACGCGCGTGCTCATCGAGACCACCGACGGCGAGTCCTCCTGGGTCACCGTCGGGGTGGGCCACAACGTCATCGAGGCGTCCTGGCAGGCGCTGCTCGACGGCCTCACCTTCGGGCTTCGCCGCCACGGCGCCTGACGGGTCGAGTGCGGAGGTGGTTGCTATGGCGACCGCTTCCGCACTCGACTCGTAGGTTGAGCCCATGCTGCACGACCTGACCGCCCTCGAGCTCGGCGCCGCCATCCGTTCCGGGGAGGTGAGCGCCCTCGAGGCGACCGAGCACTACCTCGAGCGCATCGACCGCCTCGCCGACACCCTCGGTGCCTTCGTGACGGTCACCGCCGAGCAGGCGCGCCATCGGGCGCAGGAGGTGTGCGGCGACGGGCCGCTCGCCGGGGTGCCGACCGCGATCAAGGACCTCAACGTCACCGCGGGCGTGCGCACCACCTTCGGGTCGGCGGTGTTCGCCGAGAACGTCCCCGACTGGTCCGACGAGGTGGTCCGGCGCATCGAGGCGGGCGGGCTGGTCAGCCTCGGCAAGACGACCACTCCGGAGTTCGGCTCGCCGTGCTACACCGAGCCCGAGGGTCTGCCGCCCGCGGTGACCCCCTGGGACACCAGCCGGATGGCTGGCGGGTCGAGCGGGGGCGCAGGGGCGGCGGTCGCGGCGGGGCTGGTGCCCGTGGCGCAGGGCTCCGACGGCGGCGGCTCCATCCGCATCCCGGCCAGCTGCTGCGGGATCGTCGGTCTGAAGCCGTCGCGCGGCCGCATCTCGGCCGCGCCGATGTACGGCGACGTCACCGGCCTGGCGACCGCCGGACCCCTGGCGCGCACCGTGCGCGATGCGGCCGCGTTCCTCGACGTGCTCGCCGGTCCGGCCGTCGGGGACCCGTCCTGGGCGCCGCCCCCGACCGAGTCGTTCCTCGCCGCCGGCGACCCCGACCCCCGCCGGCTGCGCATAGCCCGATTCGTCGAGCCGGTCATCGCCGAGACGACCGTGCACCCCGAGTGCGTGCGGGCCTGGGAGGACGCCAGCCGGCTCCTGGACTCGCTCGGCCACGAGGTCGTCGACATCGAGCGACCCATGCCCGGCGACGCGGTCTATGTCTTCGCCACCTGCTGGGAGGTGCTCACCGGCCTCTCCACGGTCAACCTCGACGCCGACCAGCGCGCGCTGCTGCGCCCGCTCACCCGGTGGCTCGGGGAGCGGGGGGAGGCGACCAGCGGACCCGCGTTCGGCCTGGCGCTCGGCGAGCTGCGCCGGATCGCCGCCCGCGCGCTCACCGCGCTGGCGCCGTACGACGCGGTGCTCACGCCCACCCTCGCCGCGCCGCCGCTCCCGGTCGGTGCGCTGCGTGACGACGCCGACCCGCAGGCCGACTTCCGCGCCCAGGGCCAGTTCACGCCCTGGACGTCGATGTGGAACGTCACCGGCAGCCCGGCGATCTCGCTGCCGCTGCACCAGACCCCCGGCGGCCTGCCGGTCGGGGTGATGCTCGCGGGCCGACCCGCGGGCGAGGCGGCGCTGCTGAGCCTGGCCGCCCAGATCGAGGAGGCCGCCCCCTGGCACGACCGGCGCCCGGAGTGCTGGTGAGCTCTCCGGCGGCGCTGGCCGCCCTGTTCCGCGACGTCGGCGGACACCGGCCCACTCTCTACCGGGTGTTCCTCGCCGTGCTCGCCGACGACCTCGAGGACAGTGGGGTTACCGCGGAGATCTGCCGGGACCATCTCGACGCCGCCCAGGCCGACGTGGTCCATCTGCGCCTCCTCGGCGGCCTGCAGCGGATCGTCCTCGAGGGCAGAGCTCCGACCCTGCAGCCCTGGTACGACGACCCGGACACGCTGCCCACCCCCGAGGAGGCCAGGGCGGTGCTGCTGCCCGTGCTGGACGCCCACGCCGAGGAGCTGGCCCGGGCCCTCGACGTCGCGCCGCAGACCAACGAGGTGGGCCGTTCGGCGTGCTTGGCGATCGGCCTGTTCGCGGCGGTGCGTCGCCATGGCGTCCGCCGCGTGCGGCTCCTCGAGCCCGGCGCGTCGGCGGGCCTCAACCTCAACGTGGACCACTCCCGCGTGATCGGCCCCGACTGGTCTTGGGGACCGGCCCGCAGCCCCGTCGTCCTCGAGACCGGTGCCGCCGGGATCGCCCCGGAAGCGCTCGAGATCGTGGAACGGCGCGGCTGCGACCTGGCCCCGGTGGACGCCGCCCACCCGGACGGGGCGACCCACCTGATGTCGTTCGTCTGGCCCTTCCACCAGGACCGCCGCGCGCGGCTGGCGGCCGCGCTCGAGGTGGTGCGCGCGCACCCCGTCGTGGTGGACCGAGCACCGGCGTCACGGTGGCTCGGGCAGCAGCTGAGTGAGCCCGCGGAGCCCGGCGTGCTCACCGTGGTCTGGCAGTCGATCACCCAGCAGTACTGGCCGACCGAGGAGTCTGAGGCCGTGAACCGGGTCATCGGGGAGGCCCGCGGCCGGATGCCTCTGGCCCACCTCAGCATGGAGGGAGTCCCGCCGCTGGCCCCGCCCGGCGGATTCCGGCTCGAGGAGCACGGCCCCGAGCTCCGCGTCGACGGCGAGCTGCTCGCCCGCTCGGGGTTCCACGGACCGCCGGTCTTCCCGACGCCGCGTCACACGGCGACCGTGCCGCCGGTGCGCCAGTAGACGTTCTCCTCCCGCGTCAAGAAGCCCTCGTCGACGAGGTAGCGCCGTAGCGCCGCGTGATCGTCGTGGAAGCCCCGGAGGACCGCGTCGACCTCGCCTTCGGGGTAGGTCTTCCCCAGCTCGAAGGACTGCGCGACGTGGTCCAGCACCAGGAGCCGCTTGCTGCGCCGCGTCGGCATCACCACGATCCGCCCGCCCTGGACGAACCGTTCGAGCATGTTCACCTCCCGACCGTACGACGTCGACGGGCGAGGCGTCTCCAGCATTCTCAGCGGCTGCTCAGGCGTGGACGCGTGTCGAGGGGCGCGAACGAGGGAAGAAAGAGCGCATGGGAACGGCCGTGGACCTCGACGCGATCGGCCGGGCCCTCGGAGTCCCTCCGGCCAAGGTGGCGGCTGCGCTGGACGCGGATCCGGCCTTTCTCGCCTGCCTCGAGGACCTCGCTCCGGTCGCCGGCCCTCCGGCGCCGACAACCGAGCATCGGGCCGCCTGAAGCGGTCTCATCCGATCAGCCGCTCGCACTCCTGGAGCAGTCGCGCCCGTAGCACGGCACCGCGCTCGGCGAAGGCCCGCTGCTGCCCGACGTACTCCTGCTTGCCGGCGGCCGTCTCGATCGCGACCGGCTCGAACCCCAGCGCTCGGAAGTCGTAGGGCGAGGCCCGCATGTCGAGCTCGCGGATCTCCCAGGCGAGCGCGAAGCAGTCCGCGACCAGCTCGCTGGCCACCAGCGGGCTCAACCGGAAGGCGTGCTTGTAGAGGTCCATGCCCGCGTGCAGACAGCCCGGCTGCTCGAACGCCTCGCGGTCGTCGCGTCCGGGCCGGAGGGTGTTGAGCGGTCGGGCGGACGGTGCGAAGAACCGGAAGGCGTCGAAGTGGGAGCAGGCGATCCGGTGGCTCGTCACGACGGCGTCGGTGCCGTCCCGCCCGAGGCGCAGCGGCCAGTCGTGCCGGAGGTCCTCGCCCCGGTAGACCATCGCCCACTCGTGCAGTCCGAAGCAGCCCAGTGTCGGCGGACGGGCGGCGGTGGCCGCCAGGAGGTTGCGAAGCGCCCGGACGAGAGAGGCTCGCTCCCGCAGCAGGCCGTCGGTCGCTGCGTTGACCCGCCCGGCGAGCTGCACGCCGTAGCCCGGGTGCCAGCGACGCAGCGCCGCCGGTCGCTGGGAGTAGTAGGTGAAGAGGAAGTCGTGGACGGGGTGCTTCTCGCCGCGCTGCCGCCGCTCGAGGTGCGGCCTGATCCAGCGGTCGACGCGCGCCTGGTGGGCGGCCTCCCGGGCCTGCCAGGTCGGGGCGTCGAGCACGGTCACGGACCCGAAGCGTACGTCCGTAGACTCGCGCCTGTGCGCATCGTGAGGTTCACCAGTGGCGAAGACCCCCAGTTCGGCGTGCTGACCGGCGACGTCGACGAGCACGGGATCCCCGACGAGGACTGCAAGGTGGTCGCGCTCAACGGCGACCCGCTCTACGTAGGCATGCACCTGTCCAACAAGGAGTACGCCCTCGAGGACGTGCGCCTGCTCGCGCCGGTGCTGCCGCGCAGCAAGGTCGTCGGCATCGGCAAGAACTACGCGGCGCATGCCGCGGAGATGGGTGGGGAGGTGCCCGCCGAGCCGCTGATGTTCCTCAAGCCGAACACCAGCGTGATCGGCCCGAACGACCCGATCTTCTACCCCTCGCAGAGCAACGAGGTGCACTTCGATGGCGAGCTCGCGGTCGTGATCAGCCGGATCTGCCGCGACGTGCCGGCGACCAAGGACGACGTCAACGGCGTTATTTGGGGCTACACCGTCGGCAACGACGTGACGGCCCGCGACCTGCAGCGCGGCGACGTGCAGTTCACCCGCGCCAAGGGCTTCGACTCCTTCTGCCCGCTGGGTCCCTGGATCGAGACCGAGCTCGACGTGAGCGACCTGACCGTGCAGACCTGGCTCAACGGCGACCTCAAGCAGGACGGCCGCACCGCCGACCTCGTCTTCGACATCCCCACCCTGATCGCGCACGTCTCCTCGGTGATGACGCTGCTGCCCGGCGACGTGATCCTCACCGGCACCCCGGAGGGCGTCGGCCCGATGGAGCCCGGAGACGAGGTCGAGGTGTTCGTCTCCGGCATCGGCTCCCTGACCAACAAGGTGGTTCGGCGTGACTGAGAAGGCAACGCCCCAGCGGGTCCGGGTGCGAATGGCGCCCTCCCCAACGGGGTCCCCGCATGTGGGCCTGGCCCGCACGGCGCTCTACAACTGGGCGTTCGCCCACCACGCGGCGCGCAACGGCGCCGAGAGCACCTTCGTCTTCCGGATCGAGGACACCGACAAGGAGCGCAACACCCAGGAGTCCTACGACTCGCTGTTCGAGGTGATGGGCTGGCTCGGCCTGCACTGGGACGAGGGCCCGGACGTCGGTGGCCCGTATGCGCCGTACCGGCAGAGCGAGCGCAGCGAGATCTACGCCGACGTGCTCGCCAAGCTGCGCGCTGCCGGCCGCACCTACGACTGCTACTGCACGACCGACGAGGTCGCCGCGCGCCGTCTCGAGAGCGGCTCGAAGACGATGGGCTACGACGGCTTCTGTCGCGCCCTCCCCGCCGAGCAGGTCGAGGCGTTCCGCGCCGAGGGCCGCGCGCCTGTGGTGCGGTTCCGAATGCCCGAGGGTGAGATCTCCTTCGACGACCTGGTCCGGGGCACGGTCACCTTCCACTCCGACCACGTGCCGGACTACGCGCTGGCGCGCGCCAACGGGGATCCCCTCTACACCCTCGTCGCCCCGGTCGACGACGCCTTGATGCGGATCACGCACGTGCTGCGCGGTGAGGATCTGCTGTCGAGCACCCCGCGCCAGATCGCGCTCTACGACGCGCTGCGGCAGATCGGCGTCGCCGACGAGACGCCGCGCTTCGGCCACCTGCCCTACGTGATGGGGGAGGGCAACAAGAAGCTGTCCAAGCGCGACCCCGAGGCGCACCTGCTCGCCTACCGTGACGACGGCTTCCTTCCTGAGGGGCTGTTGAACTACCTCGCCCTGCTGGGGTGGTCGATCGCCGCGGACCGTGATGTCTTCACGCTGAGCGAGATGGTGGAGGCCTTCGACATCGCCGACGTGCAGCCCAACCCGGCGCGCTTCGACCTCAAGAAGGCCGAGGCGATCAACGCCGCCCACATGCGGCTGCTGTCGGCCGACGAGATGACCGGCCGGGTCACGCCGTACCTGCAGAAGGCCGGCGTGCTGTCCGATCCGGTGACCCACGAGCAGGCCGTGCTGCTCGCACAGGCGATGCCGCTGGTGCACGAGCGGATCAACAAGCTCACCGAGGCCGTCGACATGCTGGGCTTCCTGTTCCGCCAGGGCGTGGAGTTCGACGAGGGCGACCGCGCGAAGCTGCTCGACGAGGCCGGGCTGGAGGTCGTCGCGGCCGCGCACGCTGCGCTGGAGGGCCTTGACAGCTGGAACCACGAGCAGATCGAGGCGACCCTGCGCCGCGCGCTCGTGGAGGAGAAGGGTCTGAAGCCGAAGCTCGCCTTCGGACCCGTTCGCGTCGCCATCACCGGCCGCCGGATCTCGCCGCCCTTGTTCGAGTCGATGGAGCTGCTCGGCCGCGAGGAGTCGCTCGCCCGGCTCGCCGCCGCGGGGAGCTGACCCCCGATGAGCACGCCGGTGCCGCCGTACGCCGCTCCTCCGGCACCCGTCCCGGCGCTGCTGCATCCGCACCGCACCCCGACCAGCTACCCGCTGACGCTGCGCACCTGGACCTACGCCTGGTGGCAGCCGGTGCTGGGGCTGATCGGCCTGCTCGCCGGGGTGCTGTTCGTCGTCCCCGTGGTGCTGCTGCCGGTGCTCGCGGTGGGGGTGGTGATCCAGGGCGGCTCCTTCGGCCCGGCGTTCACGGCGGCGCTCGACCAGACGCGGCTGACGCCGGCGTCGATGCTCTACCTCAACCTGACGCTGGCCGGCATGACGCTGGTCACCTGGGGGCTGATCCGGTTCATCCACCGGCTGCGGCCGCGCTGGCTCGCCTCGGTGAGGCCGGGACTGCGGTGGCGGTTCTTCGCGGTGTGCCTGGGGCTGTCGCTGGTCGCGCTGGCGGCTCAGCTGATCGTCGGGGCGTTCCTGCCTCAGGACGTCAACACGCTCGACGGTCACCTGCACGCCGTCACCGGACAGACGGTCGCCTTCGCACTCGTCATCCTCTTCACCACGCCGCTGCAGGCGATCGGGGAGGAGTACGCCTTCCGGGGCTACGCCCTGCAGGCCTTCGGCTCGCTCACCCGATCGCCGTGGTTCGCGATCCTGCTGAGTGCCGTGCTGTTCACGCTCGCGCACGGCTCGCAGAACTTCCCCCTCTACGCCGACCGCTTCGCCTTCGGCCTCATGGCCGGCTACCTCGTGTGGCGCACCGGTGGTCTTGAGGCCGGGATCGCGCTGCACATCTGGAACAACGTCGTGGCCTTCGGCTTCGGCCTCGCCTTCGGCGACATCCAGCAGCTGCTGACCGCGACGCAGGCGTCCTGGTGGAACCTTCCCCTGACCGTCACCCAGAACGGCGTGTACCTCGTGCTGGTGCTCGTCGTCGCGAAGCGCATGGGCATCGACCACCTCAGCCGGCCACCCGTTTTGGTGGCGGAAACGGCGCCCGTGTAAGGTTTCCCCTCGGTCGGGTCGCCCTCGCGTCTGCGCGGGAAGCGGCTCGGATCCCTTGGGATATGGTGTAATTGGCAGCACGACTGGTTCTGGTCCAGTTAGTCAAGGTTCGCGTCCTTGTATCCCAGCGAGAGCCGTCTCACAGGCCCGCGATTGGACTGGCTTCGATCGCGTTCGCTACTGTTTCGGCGCTCGGCTCGAGCGGTTCGTACGGACCTGCGAGCGAGCAACGCCCCCGTTGTGTAGTGGCCTAGCACGCCGCCCTCTCAAGGCGGTAGCGCCGGTTCGAATCCGGTCGGGGGTACCAGTTCGGGGGCGGCCGTACCGGCTTCCAAGCCTCCCGTCGGGTCAGCTCCGGAGCTGGAGCTCTGCGGCAACCACGACCGGTAGGTCCAGGGGTAACG
>JBQCCW010000042.1:0-26217 GCA_051961835.1 Marmoricola sp.
GCCATGTTGTACGACGGCGCGAACGACGACTTCAACGGGTAGGTACGCGTCGAGGCGAGCCCGGCGACCGCCTTGGGCTCCAGGCCCGGCTGCCAGAGCACGACGCCGTGCCCCTCGACGTCGATGCCGCGCCGCCCGGCACGCCCGGTGAGCTGGGTGTACTCCCCCGGCGTGATGTCGGCGTGGGTCTCGCCGTTCCACTTGGACAGCTTCTCGATGACCACCGACCGCGCCGGCATGTTGATGCCGAGGGCGAGGGTCTCGGTGGCGAAGACGACCTTGCACAGACCCTGCTGGAACAGCTCCTCCACGCACTCCTTGAAGGTGGGCAGCATCCCGGCGTGGTGCGCGGCGAGGCCCCGGCCCAGGCCCTCCAGGAAGTCGTGGTAGCCGAGCACGTGCAGGTCCTCGTCGGGCAGGTGCGCGCACCGCTCCTCCACGAAGGCGTGGATCGCGTCGCGCTCGGCCGGCGTGGTGAGCCGCAGGCGCGCGTTGAGGCACTGCTGCACCGCCGCGTCGCAGCCGGCCCGGCTGAAGAGGAAGAAGATCGCGGGCAGCATCGCCGCCCGGTCGAGCTGCTCGACGACATCGGCGCGCGAGGGGATCCAGACCCGCCGGCCGTTGCCGACCGGCCGGCCGCGGTCGCGGCCCTGGCCGCGGGGCGTGCGCCGGTCGCGCATCCGGCCGCTCGCCCCCTCGGCGCGCGCCACCCGGAGCAGCTGGGGGTTGACCTTGGCCACCCGCTCGGCCTCGTCGTCGGTCGCCGGGTCGTGGGAGCGCTCGTCGGCGAACAGGTCGAACATCCGCCGGCCCACCAGCACGTGCTGGAACAGCGGCACCGGCCGGTGCTCCTCGAGCACGATGCTGGTCTCCCCGCGCACGGTCCCCAGCCACTCTCCGAACTCCTCGGCGTTGCTCACCGTGGCCGAGAGCGCCACCACCGACACCGAGTCGGGCAGGTGGATGATGACCTCCTCCCACACGGCGCCGCGCATCCGATCGGCGAGATAGTGCACCTCGTCCATGACGACGTAGCCGAGCCCGCTCAGCGTGCCGGACCCGGCGTAGATCATGTTCCGCAGCACCTCGGTCGTCATGACGACCACCGGCGCCTCCCCGTTGACGCTGTTGTCTCCGGTGAGGAGGCCGACCCGGTCCGCGCCGTACCGCTCGACGAGGTCGTGGAACTTCTGGTTCGACAGCGCCTTGATCGGCGTGGTGTAGAAGCACTTGCGCCCTGACTCCAGCGCGAGATGGACCGCGAACTCCCCGACGACCGTCTTGCCGGCGCCGGTGGGCGCGGCGACCAGCACCGACCGACCGTCCTCGAGCTCCCGGCAGGCGCGGACCTGGAAGTCGTCGAGCGGGAAGGACAGCAGGGAGGCGAAGGTGGCGAGGCCGGGGTGCTCGCGGTTGCGGCGGAACCGGGCGTAGCGCTCCGCGGGGCCGAGGTCGTCGTCGGCGGCAGCGTCGCTCACGGGACCAGCACCTCCAGGGCCGACGGCGCGACCTCGACCGTCAGCGGCAGCGGCGCCAGCCGCTCGCCATCGGCGTATGCGGTGATTCCGGGCGCCGCGAGGGTGATCCGGCGCCCCCGGTAGTGCCGGTAGTCCTTGTGGGTGACGTGGGTGCCCCGGAAGAGCTGCGGATAGGTCGTCACCAGCTGACGCTTGCTCATCGGCAGGATCACGACGACGTCGAGGAGACCGTCGTCGAGGACCGCTCCCTCGGTGATCCGCAGGCCGCCGCCGAAGGAGGGACCGTTGCCGACGGCCACGAGCATCGCCTCGAAGCGGTGCTCCTCGCCGTCGACCTCCATCACATAGGACAGTGGCTCGAACACGCGGAGCTCGGCCAGCGTCGCCAGGTTGTAGCGCATCTGCCCCCGCGGCCACCGCATCCTGTTCGCGCGCTCGCTCACCACGGCATCGAAACCCGCGGCGAGGACCGTCACGAAGTACCGGTGCCCCACCTTCGCCAGGTCGATCCGCCGGCTGTGCCCGGCGATCACGACGTCGGCGGCCGCGACCGGGTCCTTGCGCGGCAGCGCGAGCGATCGGGCCACGTCGTTGCCGGTGCCGGCCGGGATGACTCCGAGGCGTGTGGTCGTCCCGGCGAGCGCCTGGACGGCGAGGTGGACCATCCCGTCGCCGCCGAGGACCGCCACGGTGTCCACGCCCTCGGCGACGCACTGGCGGGCCAGCTCGAGGGCCTCCTCCGGCGTCCGGCCCTGCAGGTTCCGGGTCACGAGGCCGACGTCGCGGAACCGGTCCAGGACCGGGGCGGCCACGCGTGCGGCGCGGCCCTTGCCGGCCGACGGGTTCGTCAGCAGCGCGATCTCGCGGGGCACGGGCGCACCCTATCCGCCGTGATCGGACCCTGCTCAGGCCGGGCGCTGGGCGGGGGTCTGCCGGGCGGTGAGCGCCGGGTCACGCACCACGGCGTCGCCGAGGGCCTCATCGATCGCGGACACGACGTGGGCCTCGAGCCGCACCCCGGCGGCGCGCACGTTGTCGGCCACCTGCTCGGGGCGGCTGGCTCCGACGATCGCGGCCGAGACGTTGTCGTTCTGCAGCACCCACGCGACCGCCAGCTGTGCCATGGTCAGGCCGCAGTCGGCGGCGATCGGCTGCAGCCTCTGCACCCGGGTCAAGACGTCGTCGTCCAGGAAGCGCTTCACCATGTCCGCGCCGCCCTTCTCGTCGGTCGCCCGGGACCCCTGCGGGGGTGGCTGACCGGGCTGGTACTTGCCGGTGAGGACGCCCTGCGCGATCGGCGACCACACGATCTGGCCGATGCCCAGCTCGCGGCAGGTGGGGACGACCTCGTCCTCGATGACCCGCCAGAGCATGGAGTACTGCGGCTGGCTGGAGACCAGCGGCACGTGCAGCTCGCGCGCCAGCGCAGCGGCGTCACGGATCTGGTCCGCGGTCCACTCCGAGACGCCGATGTAGAGGGCCTTGCCGGCACGGACGACGTCGGCGAACGCCTGCATCGTCTCCTCCAGCGGCGTCGCGACGTCGTAGCGGTGTGCCTGGTAGAGGTCGACGTAGTCGGTCTGGAGCCGGCGCAGTGAGGCGTCGATCGACTCCCGGATGTGCTTGCGGGAGAGGCCGGCGTCGTTGTGGCCTCGTGGCCCCGTGGGCCAGTACACCTTGGTGAAGACCTCCAGCGACTCACGGCGCTCGCCCGCCAGCGCCCGGCCGAGCACGGACTCCGCCGCGGTGTTCGCGTAGACGTCGGCGGTGTCGAAGGTCGTGATGCCCTGGTCCAGTGCCTCCCGCACGCACGCGAGCGCGGCGTCCTCCTCCACCTGCGAGCCGTGAGTGAGCCAGTTGCCGTAGGCGATCTCGGAGATGCGCAGGCCGCTGCTGCCGAGGTGTCGGAACTCCATGGCCTCCACGTTACGGGCAGCGTGGTGGACGTCCGGGCGGCATCAGCGGGGTTCGAGAACGCTCGTGCCTCGCGCGGGGCTCAGTCACCGTCGAGCGAGGAGGCCTCGTCGTCGGCCCAGCGCTCGGTCCGCACCGCCACGCGACGACGGCGGCGATCGACGAGGCGGGCGATGATCTCGGAGACGAAGAACAGGATCGTCATCGGGATCGCGAGGAACAGCATCGAGAAGGGGTCCGTGGAGGGAGTCGCCACCGCGGCGAAGACGAACGTGCCGACGATGATCCACGGCCGGTAGCGCCCCAGCGCTGCTCCCGACACCACGCCGGCGAGGTTGAGCATGACCACGAACAGCGGGATATCGAACGCCACCCCGAACACCAGCAGCATCCGCGCGGTGAACGAGAAGAAGTGGTCGAAGTCGTTGAGGTTCTCCACGCCCTGAGGCGTGAAGGAGATGAGCACCGACAACGCCTTCGGCAAGACGTAGTAGCCCACGCCGACACCGACGGCGAACAGCGGCCCTGCGGCCATCACGAAGAGCAGCGTCCAGCGCCGCTCGTGGCGATGCAGCCCGGGGACGATGAACGCCCAGATCTGGTAGAGCCACACCGGGCTGCTGGCGACCAGCCCGGCGACGCTGCACAGCTTGAGCTGGAGCATCAGCCCGCCGCCGACGCCCGAGACGTAGATCTTCGTCTCGGTGCCCGGGTTGAGCATCGTGGTGGCCTTGTCGTACGGCCGGGTGATCAGGTCGAGGAGCTGGTGGTAGAAGAAGAACGCGAGCACGACCGCGACCACGATCGCCAGCACCGAGCGCAGCAGGCGCGCCCGCAGCTCTCGGAAGTGGTCCCCGAGCGCCATCCGGCCGCCCTCGCGGGCAGGCTCGGACGGTCCGCGGAAGAGATCGACGACCCCCTGAAGGGACGCGGAGAGCGCCATCGGCTCTCTCGCTCTAGTCGGTGGGGTCCTGGTGCGGCTGCCGGCGCACCTCGGGCTCGCCGTCCTGCACGACGGTGGGCTCCACCGTGGTGCGGCCCGCTGCGGGACGCTCGACCGCGGGACGGTCGTCGTCCTCGTCGGTGAGCAGGCCCTTGGTCTCGGCCTTGAAGATCCGCAGGGCCCGTCCGGTGCCGCGCGCCAGCTCGGGCAGCTTGCTGGCTCCGAAGAGCAGGACCAGGACCGCGAGGATGATGAGCAGCTCAGGTGTGCCGAGGCTGCCGACGAGTGGGATCATGGTTCCTTCTCGAGAACGCGCGGGGAGCAGAGGGGCTCATCCTACGTCGTGGTCGTAGAGCCGCAGCGTGGCGTGGGCCGTGTCGTGGACTCGTACGGCGAGCTCGGGCGGGTCGAGCACCTCCGCGGCCGGCGCGAGGCGGAGCACCAGCCGGACCAGCCAGCCGGGGTCGCCAAAGGGCAGCGTCACCTCCACTGCGCCGTCCTCCAGGGCGACCACGGACTCCACGGGGTGGTAGTCCACGACCCAGCGCGCCGACGGCGCGAGCCGAAGTCGTGCTCTCGGCGCGTCGGGGCCGGCGTCGAACAGACCCGCGTCGAGGTCCCGATGCGGCTCGTCGGTGTGCGCCCGCGCCGCGTCGAGGACCGCCACGGCGTCGACCCGGTCCAGGCGGAACAGCCGCCGCCCGTCGACGAGATGACACCACGCGTCGAGGTACTCGTGGTCGTCCCGCGCCAGGAGCTCCAGGGGGTCCACGTGGCGCGACGTGGTCTCGTCCCGGCCTGGCACGTAGTAGGTGAGTCGCACCTGCCGGTTCTCACCGATCGCCCTCTCGAGCGCCGTCCGGGTGCCGCTCGCGTCGACCGGGTCCCGCGGCGCGGCATGGGCGACCAGCGGTGCGGGCTGGCCGTCGGCAGCGGCCGCCTCGAGCTTCGCGAGCACCCGGTCGACCACCTCCCGGGACGCGACCGTGCCGGATTCGCGCAGGGCCAGCAGCGCGACGACCAGCGCCGACGCCTCGGTGCTGCCCAGGCGCAGCGGACGGCTGAGGTAGGACGCGTTGTCGATGCGCACCAGACCGTCCGGGTCGTTCTCGAAGGCCTCGTAGTCCATCTCGATGAGGTCGCCTCCGCCGAGACCCGGCAGTCCGCACATCCACAGTGCGGCAAGGTCGCGACGCATCTGCTCGGGCTCCACACCGAACTCCTCGGAGAGCCGGCGCAGCGACACGCCCTCCCCCCGTTGGAGATACGGGACGAGCGCCAGCATCCGGGCGACCTGGTCGCGAGCCGTCTCACTCATCGGCGTCCACCATCGCGGCCAGCCGGTCGCGCACGGCGCCGCGCAGCTCCGCCGGGCTCTCGACGACCACCGACGATCCGAAGCCGAGCACGACCGGAGCGAAGCGGTCGAGGCCGTCGTGCTCGAGGTGCAACCGGTCCCAGCCGGGCCGGACCTCGGTCTCGACGGTCCGAGCCCACCGCCGGAGGCCTTGGGCGGTCCCGGAGCGAGCCAGCAGGACGGCCTCCTCCCGGCTGTCGTCGGGTCCCAGCGAGCGCGTGAGCTCATGGATGTCGGTGCCCTCGGGGACCTCGTAGCTGCCCGGGCGTCCGACGGTGCGTGGCTCTCCCACGATCCGGCTGAGCCGGAACAGTCTCGGCGCCTCACGGTCGGTGTCGCGCCCGACGACGTACCAGCGTTCCTGCGCCGTGACCACGCCCCACGGCTCGAGATGCCGCTCGTGCACCTCCTGCTCGCCGGCCTTGCGGTAGCCGAAGGCCAGCGGGGTACGGCTCAGGGTCGCCTGGAGGATGGGGTCGAAGGCGGGCTCGTCGGTCGGCACCGTCGGCGCGATCACATCGAGAACGCTGTCGTCCACGTCGTGCCCCGCCGCGCGCAGCTTCATCAATGCCGAGGACGTGCTCCGCGCCAGCCCGGCGTGCTGCCACACCCGGGCCGCGAGGCCGAGCACCGCCACCTCGTCGGGCTCCAGGGAGATCTCCGGCAGCTCGAACGCGTCCCGGACGATCCGGTAGCCGACCTCGTCCTCGAAGTAGCGGTCCGCGCTCCCCACTTCCAGCGGGATGCCGAGCGCCCGCAGCTCGTCCTTGTCGCGCTCGAACTTCTTCTCGAACGCCTCGTCGGTCGGCGTGTCGCGGTACTCCTGGATGCTGGCGCGGATCCGCGACTTCGGGACATAGGTCTGCGCGACGAGGAGCAGGATCACGAGATTGACCAGCCGCTCCGCCTTCGATGTGTTCATGCGGGGTCCCTCACGACGGCGACCCTACCGACCTCACATGCCCTCGATGAGACGCTCCACCCGCTCGTCGTGGGACCGGAACGGGTCCTTGCACAAGACGGTGCGTTGCGCCTGGTCGTTGAGCTTGAGGTGGACCCAGTCGACGGTGAAGTCGCGGCGACGCTCCTGGGCCCGCTTGATGAAGTCGCCGCGCAGCCGCGCGCGGGTGTCCTGCGGAGGCACCGACTTGGCCTGGAAGATCGCCAGGTCGGTCGTCGCGCGGGTGACGGCGCCGCGCTTCTCCAGCAGGTAGTACAGACCCCGGTCGCGGTGGATGTCGTGGTAGGCCAGGTCGAGCTGCTGGATCCGCGGATGACCGAGTGGCAGGCCGTGCTGCGCGCGGTAGCGATCGATCAGCTTCCACTTGATGACCCAGTCGATCTCGCGCTCGACGAGTCCCAGGTCGCCGGACTCGACCGCCTTCAGCCCGCGCTCCCACAGATCCAGGGTGCGCTCGACGACCGGGGTGCGCATCTCGCGCCGGTCGACGAAGTCACGCACGCGCGACAGGTACTCCCCCTGGATGTCGAGCACGCTCGCCTCGCGGCCGTTGGCCAGGCGCACCTTGCGGCGTCCGGTCATGTCGTGCGCGATCTCGCGGATGGCCCGGATCGGGTTCTCCATCGTGAGGTCGCGCATCACCACGCCCTCCTCGATCATCCGCAGCACGAGATCGCAGCTGGCAACCTTCAGCATGGTGGTGGTCTCGGACATGTTCGAGTCCCCGACGATCACGTGCAGCCGGCGGAACCGCTCGGCGTCGGCATGCGGCTCGTCCCGCGTGTTGATGATGGGCCGGCTCCGCGTCGTGGCGCTGGACACGCCCTCCCAGATGTGCTCCGCACGCTGGCTCACCGAGTACGACGCACCGCGGGGCGTCTGGATCACCTTCCCGGCACCGCAGATGATCTGTCGGGTGACGAGGAAGGGGATCAGCACGTCGGCGAGCTTGCTGAACTCCCCCGCCCGGCCGACGAGGTAGTTCTCATGGCAGCCGTAGGAGTTCCCCGCCGAGTCGGTGTTGTTCTTGAACAGGTAGATGTCGCCCGCGATGCCCTCGTCGTGCAACCGCTGCTGGGCGTCGACGAGAAGCCCCTCGAGGATCCGCTCACCGGCCTTGTCGTGGGTGACCAGCTCGGTGATGTCGTCGCACTCGGGCGTCGCGTACTCGGGGTGGGAGCCGACGTCGAGGTAGAGCCGAGCTCCGTTGCGCAGGAAGACGTTGCTGCTGCGTCCCCAGCTGACGACCTTGCGGAAGAGGTATCGCGCGACCTCGTCGGGGGACAGTCGCCGTTGGCCCTTGAACGTGCAGGTGACGCCGTACTCGTTCTCGATCCCGAAGATCCGACGCTCCATGAGGAAACCCTAGTCCCCCGTGGCCGTCCGCGGCCGCTACTGCGGAGGCGCCACCGGCGGCTCGTCGGACCGGTCCTCGTCCTCGACCGTGGTCGGCGACGCGCCTCCCTGCTCCTCCGGCGGCTGCGCCGCGGCGGGACGCTCCCCGAGCAGGCGCACCAGGTCGGCGTCGGAGACGCGCCGGAACTTGCGGTTCAGCATCCGGGTCCGGTCGAGCACCGCGACCTCCAGGTCGCCCGCAGGGATGACCCGGTCTCCGCCGTCGCTGTGCCCGAGCGCCGCCACGGCAAGCGCGATGGCCTCGTCACGGGTGAGACCGGTGCGGTAGTTCTCGTGGAGGTACTCCGCCACCGAGTCGGCCGCGCCGCCCATCACGGCGTAGTCGTGCTCGTCGGCGACCTGACCGTCGAAGGTCAGCCGGAAGATCTGGTCCTGCTCGGCGGAGTCGCCGACCTCGGCCACGAAGATCTCCACCTCGTAGGGCTTCTCGCCGCCGCTGGAGAAGATCGTGCCGAGCGTCTGGGCGTAGGCGTTGGCGAGTCCGCGACCGGTGACGTCGCGCCGGTCGTAGGAGTAGCCCCGCATGTCGGCCAACCGGACTCCGGCGATCCGCAGGTTCTCGAACTCGTTGTAGCGACCGACCGCCGCGAAGGCGATCCGGTCGTAGATCTCGCTGACCTTGTGCAGGGCCTGCGACGGGTTCTCCGAGACGAACAGCACGCCGTCGGCGTACTGGACCGCGACGACCGACCGCCCCCGGGCGATGCCCTTGCGCGCGAAGTCCGAGCGGTCCTTCATGAGCTGCTCGGGCGAGACGTAGAACGGCATGCTCATCAGGCGCGACCCTCCGCGGTCGTCGAGGAGGTCTTCTGGGACGAGGGTGGGGTCGTCAACGCCGCTTCGGGCCCGTCGGGCCGGAGCATGCGGCCCGCGACCACGCGCTCGGCCACCGCGGTCACCTCGCTGTCCGCGAGGCGCCGGTGGCCGTCGGCGGTGATGACGCTGACGATCGGGAAGATCCGCCGGGTCAGGTCCGGCCCGCCGGTCGCCGAGTCGTCGTCGGCCGCGTCGTAGAGGGCCTGCACCACGGCGGTGACGCAGCCGGCCTCGTCCAGGTCCTCGCGGTAGAGCTTCTTCAGCGAGCCGCGGGCGAACACCGACCCGGAGCCCACCGAGTGGAAGGCGGTCTCCTCGTAGCGACCGCCGGTCACGTCGTAGCTGAAGATCCGGCCCTGGTGGTGGACCAGGTCGTAGCCGGCGAACAGGGGCACGACGGCCAAGCCCTGCATCGCCATGCCGAGGTTGCCTCGGATCAGCGCGGAGAGCCGGTTGGCCTTGCCGTCCATCGACAGCGTCGTGCCCTCGATCTTCTCGTAGTGCTCGAGCTCGACCTGGAACAGGCGCACCATCTCCACGGCGAGGCCGGCGGTCCCGGCGATGCCGACCGCGGAGAACTCGTCGGCGGGGAAGACCTTCTCGATGTCGCGCTGGGCGATGACGTTGCCCATCGTCGCGCGGCGGTCGCCGGCCATCACGCCGCCTCCGGGGAACGTGGCCGCCACGCTCGTGGTGCCGTGGGGTGCGAGCTCGCCGACGCTTCCGGACGGGAGCGTGCGGCGGCCGGGAAGCAGGTCGGGCGCGACCTGACCGAGGAAGTCCGCGAACGACGAGATGCCGGGCGTCAGGTACGCCTCGGGCAGGCGGGCGTCGTGCATGCCGGTCACTGACCGCCCTTCTGGATGAAGGACTTCACGAAGTCCTCGGCGTTCGTCTCCAGGACGTCGTCGATGTCGCCGAGGATCGCGTCGATGTCCTCGTCGAGCTGCTCCTTGCGCTCGCTGACGCCGACCTCCGGGGTCTCCTCGACCTGTTCCTCGGCGTCCTGCGCCTTGCGCGGTTGCTTCTGCTCCTGGGCCATGGCCCGAACCTACTACCCGGGTGCAGCGCTCAGCGGGTGAGCGCCTCGAACAGCGAGAGCGCCGTGTCGTGCTGGTCGAGGAGGGCGCCGACGTGGGCGCGGCTGCCGCGCAGCGGATCGATCGTGGGCACGCGTTGCAACGAATCGCGCCCGGGAAGGTCGAAGATGACCGAGTCCCACGACGCGGCGGCGATGTTGTCGGGGTACTGCGCCAGGCAGCGGCCGCGGAAGTAGGCCCGGGTGTCCTCCGGCGGCTCGTGCATCGCCCGCGTGACGGCGTCGTCGTCGAGCAGCCGCTCCATCCGGCCGCCGGCGACCAGCCGGTGGTACAGGCCCTTCTCCGGGCGCAGGTCGGCGTACTGCAGGTCGATCAGATGCAGCTTGGCGTCGTCCCAGTCCAGCCCGTCGCGGTCGCGGTAGGACTGCAGCAGCCGCAGCTTGGCCACCCAGTCGAGCTCGCGCGCACACAGGTAGGGGTCGCGCTCGAGCCGGTCGAGGACCGACTCCCAGCGCGCCAGCACGTCGGCCGTCTGCGCGTCGACGTCGTCGCCGTAGGTCTCGGCCACCCACGCGTGCACAGCGTGGAGGTACTCCCACTGGATCTGCACCGCGGTCATGGTGCGGCCACCCTGGAGCTCCACCAGGTGGCGCAGGGCGGGGTCGTGGGAGACGGCCCGCAGCGAGGCCACCGGGGTCGCGAGAGCCAGGTCCCAACCCTGCCGGGCGAAGGCCTTGTCCTCGATCATCGCGAGGACGAGCGACGTCGTCCCGACCTTGAGGTACGTCGAGATCTCGGCGAGGTTCGCGTCGCCGATGATGACGTGCAGGCGGCGGTACTTCTCCGGATCGGCGTGCGGCTCGTCACGGGTGTTGATGATCGGCCGCTTGAGCGTGGTCTCCAGGCCGACCTCGACCTCGAAGAAGTCGGCGCGCTGGCTGATCTGGAAGCCGTGACCGCGGCCGTCCTGGCCGAGGCCGACCCGACCCGCTCCGCAGACGACCTGCCGGCTGACGAAGAACGGGATCAGGTACCGCACGATCTCGCCGAAGGGCGTGGACCGGCGGAGCAGGTAGTTCTCGTGGGCACCGTAGGACGCGCCCTTGTTGTCGGTGTTGTTCTTGTACAGGACCAGGTCCCCCTCGCCGGGCACCGACGCGAAGCGGCTGGCGTCGAGGGCGATCTGGTCGCCTGCCTTGTCCCACTGCACGACATCCAGTGGAGAGGTGCACTCGGGCGTGGAGTACTCCGGGTGTGCGTGGTCCACGTAGAGGCGCGCGCCGTTGGTGAGGATGACGTTGGCCAGGCCGAGGTCCTCGTCGGTGAGCTGGGTGGGGTCAGCCACCTCGCGCGCCATGTCGAAGCCTCGGGCGTCTCGCAGCGGTGACTCCTCCTCGAAGTCCCAGCGAGCGCGCCGCGCCCGCAGCGTCGCCGAGGCGTAGGCGTTCACCAGCCGGGTGCTCGCGACCATCGGGTTCGCGTGCGGGTGCCCCTGCACGGAGATGCCGAACTCCGTCTCGGTCCCCATGATCCGCCGCACGCTCACGACTCGACCCTACCCAGGGCTCAGCGGCGAACGCGCCCGAGGAGGCCGCGCAGCCGCACACCTGCCCTGGGGGCCGTGAGCGCTGCCATGGGCGCGCCCGCGGCCTCGGCCGCCTTCTTCTCCGCGGTGCGTCGGGCCTCCATCCGGGCGCCTCGCGCGGACCAGATCGCGACCTGCTCCGCCTCCCGGTAGCGCTCCAGGAAGCTCGCGTGCAGGGCGTCCAGGTCGCCGCTGCGGTCGACGCCCTGCCGCTCGCCGTGCAGCGCCTCGAGGGTGGACTCCGCCATCGACCGCAGATCCTCGGGGATGCCCAGGTCGTCCCAGGAGCGCTCGGCCCGGCGCAGCCCCGGGTCGACGAGCGCAGCCGCATCACGCAGCTGCTCCTCCCCCGCCCCCGCGAGGAGACGGCCGTCGAAGGCCCGCGTCAACGCCGCGTGCCAGTCGGCGAGCAGCTCGTCGTAGGAGACGAACGCGCGCGGTAGGTCGCGGGTGCGGCGCTCAAGGCCCAGCATCATGTTCAACCAGCTGACCACCCGGGTGGTGGGCGAGGAGGTGCTGCCGTACGCCAGCTCGCGGCTACGGATCGCCTCGGCCGGGTGACGCAGCATCGTCAGGACGTCCAGATCCACGGCGAGCTCGGCGGCGGCGTGGCGGTAGAGCGGAAGGAACCACGCCAGCCGGGGGTCCTTCACGACCACCCGGTCCGCTCCGTCGAACTGCTCGGTGAGCCAGTCGGTGAGGCGCTGGCGTGCCCGGGGCCGCTCGCAGGCCGAGGCCGCCTTGTCCCACGCGCCGGGCCGGCCGTCCTCGGCGCCCACGCTGATCGAGCCGAGGAGCTGGTCGTGGAACTCGACCGCCCACCGAGGCTCCCCGAAACCGTGGGGGTTCGACGCGTCCGCGGTCACCTCCGGAGAGGGGATGCGCTGTCCGAGGCGCCCGCAGAGCCCCGTGACGAGGCTCGTGCCGCTGCGGCCCGATCCGGCCACGACGAGGAGGCGCCGGCTCCCATCGGCAGCAGGTCGGACGCTGTCGTCGGGGCGGGACTCGCTCACGGGCACCACTCTCCCACAGCGCTGGACCGGCCTTTGCGATGATGGCGCGCGTCAGCGGACGGGACCGCGCGGGAGGAGAGACCAGCCGGATGGCCACAGCAACGAGCAGTGCCACGCGCCTGCGCGCGGGAGTGAGCGCGGCGCGACGGACGGCCCGGCGCCGTCGGGCGGAACGCGCGGGCCGGACGGTGCGCGGTCTGCTGTCGATCGTCGTGCCGGTCTACAACGTGGAGGAGTACCTCGACGAGTGCCTCACCTCGTTGCGCCGTCAGGCGTGGGGGGACGTGGAGATCATCGTGGTGGACGACGGATCGCCCGACGGGTCGCTGGCCATCGCGCGGCGCCACCGTGCCCAGGACGGCCGGGTGCGGATCATCCGCAGGCCCAACGGCGGGCTCTCGGCCGCTCGCAACACCGGCGTGGACGCGGCCGTCGGAGAGTTCCTGTCCTTCGTCGACTCCGACGACACGGTGACGCCCGAGGGGTACGCCCGGGCCATCACGACCCTGCGGGAGACCGACTCGGACTT
Organism: Marmoricola sp.; assembly: GCA_051961835.1. Lineage (GTDB taxonomy): Bacteria > Actinomycetota > Actinomycetes > Propionibacteriales > Nocardioidaceae > Marmoricola. The sequence goes on from JBQCCW010000042.1 coordinate 13,053, forward strand.
CGCGGTGATGGCCTACCAACGGATCAAGAGGTCCCGCATCGCCCGGGCGGCGCCGTGGATCCGTGCGGCGCACCGCAGCGACCGCTTCGCAGTGCGGCTCGAGGACGCAGTCGATGTGCTGTGCAACTCGATGGTCTGCTCGAAGGTCTTCCGGACGTCGTTCTGGCGCGAGACGGGTCTGCGGTTCGTCGAGGGCATCACCTACGAGGACCAGCAGCTCACGGCCGAGGCCTACGCCCGTGCCCGCGCCTTCGACGTGCATCGGACGGTTCTCTACAACTGGCGGATGCGGTCCGAGCCGACCTCGATCACCCAGTCGCGGCGGACCGAGGAGGGGGCTCGCGCCGGCGCCGCCGCGCAGATCGACGCCCTCGAGGCCAGCCAGCAGGTGCTCGCCCGCTACAGCGGCGACGAGGTGGCGCTGGCACGGCTGCTCCAGGTGCTGGCCAACGACATCCCGCAGTTCCTTCGCCGGATCCCGGTCACGGGCGAGGACTACTGGCGCCTGCTCACCGACCGGCTCCCTGCCGTGCTCGACGCCGTGCCGGCAGACCTCTACGCCGCCCGCGTCCCCGCCGAGCAGAAGCTCCTCCACGCCTGCCTGCGTGCCGACGACCGGGCTGCGGCGATCTCCCTGATCCAGCGTGAGGAGGTGCGCACGGCGCCGTTCACGGTCGTGCGCGAGGGCGACGCCCTCTTCGCCCGTCTCCCCGGCTGGGACGAGCGGGCCCGTCGCGGCATCCCCGACAGTGCGTTCCGGCTCTCCGACGCCGAGACGGCGGTGCGCGCCGGCGTGCGAGGGATGAGGCTGCCCTCGGCGGGCAGGATGGTCCTCGAGGGCTGGGCGGTGATCGCCAACCTGGATCTCGCCGAGAGTCCACACGCCGTCTCGGCCCGTGCCGTGGCCCCGGGGCACCCGCCGGTCGAGGTCGCGGCGTCGACCTTCGCCGCCGACTGGATCGACGAGGTCCGCGTGCCGGGCAGTCCCTGGTGCGACTATCGCAACGGCGGTCTCCGCCTGGAGGTCGATCTCACCGCCCTGGCTCCGGCGACCTGGACCGTCGAGGTCACCGTCGCCTCCGGCGGTCTCCAGCGCACCGGCCCGCTCGACCGCCGCGACGCCGACGTCTCGCTGCGCGTGCCCTGCTGCCTGGACGCGGGGGCCGGTCGTGTCGCCGCCGTCGTGGCGGACCGCGAGCAGCCGTTGCGCATCACGGTGCACGAGCCGTCGGCGCTCGTGCTCTCCGCCGAGGTGGTCGGTGACGCCGTTCGGCTCCGTGCCGCCGGGCCCCGGCGGTCCGAGGTCTCCCTCGCGGGTCCTCGCGGCGCTGCGGTCATGGCTCCCGCGTCGGTCACCGAGGGTCCGGACGGGACGGCCTTCCTCGAGTTCGACCTGCCGGCGGACTCCCCGAGCCGGCTGCGCGCAGTCGTGTCCGCCGGCGGCAGTGAGGAGGCGGCGATCCTCGGGCCGTGGCAGGGCCACGACGACGCACAACGCGCGCTGGGGGCGTTGCTGACGCCGTCCGGCGCGGCCGTCGTACGGACCGAGCCGGTCGCCGCCGTCGCGCGCGCGCTCCGCCTGACCGAGGCAGGTCTCGAGGTGACGGTGGAGTCCGGAGTGCTCACGACGGGTGAGCAGCTGCACCCTCGGCTGCGGTCCAACGTCGCCAGTGTGACGGGCGTCGTGGAGGAGTCGGGCGAGGATCTGGTGCTCAGGGTGCCCTGGACCCGGGCGGACCGCGACGGCGTGCGCCGGCCCCTGCCCAGCGCCAACCGCTACCTCCTCGAGCTGGTCGACGCCGCGGGCACCGTCGTGGGGCCGGTCCTGCTGCCGCGGCAGCTCGCCCTGGACCTGCCCCGCGACGAGCTCTTCGCCGATCGGCTCAGAGCGACCGCTCGCACGGTCGTGGTCGACGACCGTCCGGCGCTCGCGGTCGCCGTCCGTCCGCCGCTGCGCCCCGACGAGCGCGGCGAGCGCAACCTGGCTCGCCTCCGTGCCCGTGCCAACAGCGGCTCGGGCACGGCGCCCGCGGTGTTCCTCCGCACCCTCTCCGGTGAGGCGACCAACGACTCCGCCGTGGAGATCCAGCGGGAGCTCCAACGCCGTGGCGCCCCCCTGAGCTTCTGGTGGAGCGTCCGCGACCGCTCCGTCCCGGTGCCGGAGGGCGCCACCGGGCTGGTCGAGCAGAGCGAGGCGTGGCACGCCGCCCTGGGCGACGCGTCGTATGTCGTGGTCAACATCCACCAGCCGGAGTGGTATCGCCGCCCGCCCGCTCAGCGCATCGTGCAGACCTTCCACGGCTACCCCTACAAGCGGATGGGGCTCACCCACTGGCGGGCCATGGACCTGCCCGCGGCGACGATCGCGTCCTACCACGACCGAGCCCGGGACTGGACCCACCTCGTGTCGCCGTCGGCGTACGCCACGCCGTTGCTGCTCGCGGAGTTCCTTCCGCCCGGGGAAGGGGCCACTCTGGAGGTCGTCGAGGCGGGCTACCCCCGCAACGACGCTCTCGTCGCCGACGACCGGGAGGAGCGAGCCGCGCGCGTGCGCCACGAGCTCGGGATCCCCGAGGACGCCTTCGTCGTGCTCTATGCCCCGACGTTCCGGGACGCGCTCAGCATCGACGGCCGCACCGCTCAGCGCGCGGACTTCTTCGACCCCGAGGAACTCGTGCGGCGGCTCGGGCCGAGGACCTGGGTGCTGATGCGGGGGCACGCCTTCCATGCGCGGAACCGGGAGCGGACCGTCGAGGGCCGTCAGGTCCTCGACGTCACCTACCACCCCGACGTCACCGACCTCATCCTGGCCTCCGACGCCGGCGTCCTCGACTACTCCTCCGTGCGTTTCGACTACGCCCTCACGCGCAAGCCGATGGTCTTCCTGGTCCCCGACGAGCGGGAGTACCACACCCTGCGCCCGGGCCTGCTGCCCTACGGCGCCACGTCGCCGGGCCCCCACGTCCGCGACACCGCGGAGCTGGCGGCGGCGCTGCGGGACCCCCGAGCGCTGCGCGAGCAGTACGCCGACGCCGTCGAGACCTTCATCGGCACCTACATGGAGAAGGAGGACGGACACGCCGCCGCACGGGTCGTCGACGCCGTGTTCGGCGCCGGCTGAGCCCCCGGGGTCGCGGCTAGAGGTACTGCCCCGTGTTCGCCACCGTGTCGATGGAGCGGCCCGGCTCGGTGCCCTGCTTGCCGGTGATGAGGGTGCGGATGAACACGATCCGCTCGCCCTTCTTGCCGGAGATCCGCGCCCAGTCGTCGGGGTTCGTGGTGTTCGGGAGGTCCTCGTTCTCCTTGAACTCGTCGACGCACGCCTGGAGCATGTGCTGCACCCGCAGGCCCCGCTGCCCGTGGTCGATGGCCTCCTTGATCGCCATCTTCTTCGCGCGGTCGACGATGTTCTGGATCATCGCCCCGGAGTTGAAGTCCTTGAAGTACAGGACCTCCTTGTCGCCGTTGGCGTAGGTGACCTCGAGGAAGCGGTTCTCCTCGGACTCGGTGTACATCCGCTCCACCGTCGCCCGGATCATGCCGTCGACGCAGGCCTGCCGGTCGCCGCCGAACTCGGCGAGGTCGTCGGCGTGCAGGGGCAGCTCGGGCACGAGGTACTTGGAGAAGATGTCGCGCGCCGACTCCGCGTCGGGACGCTCGATCTTGATCTTCACGTCGAGCCGGCCCGGGCGCAGGATCGCAGGATCGATCATGTCCTCGCGGTTCGAGGCGCCGATCACCAAGACGTTCTCGAGCAGCTCCACACCGTCGATCTCGCTGAGCAGCTGCGGGACGATGGTGTTCTCCACATCCGAGGACACCCCCGAGCCGCGCGTGCGGAACAGCGAGTCCATCTCGTCGAAGAACACGATCACGGGTGTCCCCGAGCTCGCCTTCTCCCGGGCGCGCTGGAACACCAGCCGGATGTGCCGCTCGGTCTCGCCGACGTACTTGTTGAGCAGCTCGGGGCCCTTGATGTTGAGGAAGAACGACTTCCCCGCGGCCCCCTCGCCACCGGTCTTGGCCGCCACCTTCTTGGCCAGGGAGTTCGCCACGGCCTTCGCGATCAGCGTCTTGCCGCACCCGGGCGGGCCGTAGAGCAGCACGCCCTTGGGCGGCTTGAGCTGGTGCTCCTTGAAGAGGTCCGGGTAGAGGTACGGCAGCTCCACGGCATCCTGGATCGCCTCGATCTGGGCGCCCAGGCCGCCGATGGACTCGTAGGCGATGTCGGGCACCTCCTCGAGGATGAGCTCCTCGACCTCGGACTTCGGCACCCGCTCGTAGACGTGTCCCGACTTGGCGTCGAGCAGCACTGAGTCCCCGGCGCGCAGGGTCGCGCCGCGCAGCGGCTCGGCGAGGCGTACGACGCGCTCCTCGTCGGCGTTGGCGATGACCAGGGCCCGATCTCCGTCGGCGAGGAGCTCCTTGAACATCACGACCTCGCCGACCTGCTCGTACTCCAGGGCAGCGACGACGTTGAGCGCCTCGTTGAGCATGACCTCCTGGCCCTGACGCAGCTCCTCGGCCTCCACGGCGGGGCTGACGTTGACGCGCAGCTTGCGGCCCCCGGTGAAGACGTCGATGGTGCCGTCCTCGTTCGCTCCGAGGAAGGTGCCGAAGCCGGTGGGCGGTTGCGCGAGCCGGTCCACCTCCTCCTTGAGGGTGATGATCTGCTCGCGGGCCTCGCGGAGCGTCTGGGCGAGCCGCTCGTTCTGCGAGGTCACGGCCGCCAGGGACCGCTGAGTGTCGACCAGCCGCTGCTCGAGGGCCCGGGGTCCGCCGGTGGGCAGCTCGGCCAGGCGCCGGCGCAGGTCCGCGACCTCCGCCTCGAGCAGGGAGACCTGACTGCGGAGCTGAGCCGCTTCGGACTGGGTCATCGCCGAACCTCCTGTGGCGGAAGGTGTCTCTGTCTCTCGACCCTACCCACGGGTGCCAGCCGGCACGCGGCATTTCCGCGGGCGGTTCTCCCGGGCTTCGCGTCTCAGCGAGGGTCGTCGAACGGCTCCGCGGTGACCTCCGGGGGAAGGTCCGCGGGGCGGGGACCGACGTAGTCGGCGCCGTACGCCCCGGGTGCCGGGCGCCGCTTCTTGCGAGGCGCGCTCTCACCCGGCGCCATCCGCCGGGAGGTGACGAGGAAGCCGGTGTGGCCGTTCATGGAGTGGGCCGGTCGCACGGCCAGGCCTTCGACGTGCCACTCCCGGACCAGCGTCTCCCAGGGGTTCGGCTCGGTGAACTCGCCGTGGGCACGCAGCGTCTCCACCAGTCGACCCAGCTGGGTCGTCGTGGCGACGTAGCCGATGACGATGCCCCCGGGGCGCAGCGCGTCGGCGACGGCGGGCACGCACTCCCAGGGCGCCAGCATGTCGAGCACGACCCGATCGACCGAGCCCGGCGGGAGCGCCGGAAGCTCCTCCGCCAGGTCGCCGACCGTGAGGGTCCACGCCGGGTGCGGACCGTCGAAGAACTGCTCGACGTTGCGCCGGGCGACCTCGGCGAACTCGCCGCGGCGTTCGAAGGAGTGCACGCGCCCGTGCGGGCCCACCGCGCGCAGCAGCGAGCAGGTGAGCGCTCCCGAACCGGCGCCCGCCTCGACCACCGTGGCGCCCGGGAACACGTCGGCCATCGCGACGATCTGCGCCGCGTCCTTGGGGTACACGACCGCTGCGCCGCGAGGCATCGAGACGACGAACTCGCTCAGCAGCGGCCGGAAGACGAGGTACTCCCCTCCCGAGCCCGAGGTGAGCGTGAAGCCCTCCTCACGTCCGATGATCGCGTCGTGGGCGATGCCGCCCCGGTTGGTGTGGAAGGCCTTCCCGGGCTCCAGACGGATGTTGTGGCGCCGTCCCTTGCCGTCGACCAGCCGAACCCACTCCCCCGCTCGCAGGGGCCCGGTGCGCACCCCCGACCAGTGGTGCTGCTCGTCGGACTCCGTCACCGGTTCTTCCCTCCTGCCGCGAACGCGCGGTCGACGTCGGCACTGCTCAGCAGGCCGTAGATGCTGCCGTCCTCCTCGATCAGGACGTACTCGCCCGACGGGGTGCCGCTCAGCGCGCGGACCAGGTCCTCCCCTGCGATGTCAGCGGGCAGCAGCAGACCCTCCTCGACCGTCCTGGCTACCGACCGCACGGGCTGCCACGGGCGGCGGTCCTCGGGGGTGGCGAGCAGGGCCGCCTCGCTGACGACACCGCTCAACCGGTCGTCTCCGGCGTGGAGCACGATGCCGCCCGCACCCGCCTCCTGAGCGCGGCGTACCGCCTCGGCGACCGAGAGGTCCTCCGGCACCGCGATCACCCGACGTGCCAGGCGGCGCGCTTGCAGCGCCGGCAGGCGCCGCCGGACCTGGACACCGGAGAGCGCCGCGGTCGCGCCGCCCCACAAGAAGGCGGCCACGACCCAGGCGAGCAGATAGTCGACGAAGTCGGCGTGGCCCATGCCGAGGAACTCCCGAGCCGCGGGCCAGACGAGCACGAGCACCGCGACGACGCGGCCGCACCAGGCCGCGACCACGGTGCCCTTGCCGCTGTCGCCCGTGCCCTTCCACACCGCCGCCTGCAGGACGCGCCCACCGTCCAGCGGCAGGCCCGGCACCAGGTTGAGCACGCCGATGACCAGGTTGGAGAAGGCGACGCCGTCGATGGCCATCCCGATCAGGCCTCCGGGCAGGACGCCGCGCAGCAGGAAGGCCACCGCACCCACCGCGATGGAGGTGAGCGGTCCGACGACCGCGATCCGGAACTCCTGCCCCGGTGTCGGGGACTCGCCCTCGATGGCGGTCATGCCGCCGAGGAAGCTCAGGGTGATCCACCGGACCTTCAGTCCGGAGCGCTGTGCCATCAAGGCGTGCGACATCTCGTGGAGGAGCACCGTGAGGTAGAGCAGGACGGCGTAGGCGAGCCCGGCGACGTACTTCCACGGGCCCAGCCCCGGCTCCACCCGCTCGACCTGGGGCGCGAGCACCCAGGCGAGCAGGAGTGCCACGAGGATCCACGAGGACCGCACGAGCACCGCGACGCCTCCGACGGACCCGATCCGGATGGTCCCCGACGGGTACGGCGGCTGCGTCCCGGGGTCACCGGCGGAGTCGCGAGGCACGGCGTCACGCTATCCGAGCGAGCGCAGCGCGTCGGGGTCGAGGTCGGCCAGCGAGGAGGCCCGGTGCAGCCGCGGACGGTCCACGACCACCATGTGGTTCGGCACGGCGAGCGTGCGGCAGCCGGCGGCGAGCGCCGAGGCGACGCCGGTGTTGGAGTCCTCGACCGCGACGCAGTCGCGCGGGTCCAGCCCGAGCAGGCGCGCCCCGGTCAGGTACGGCTCCGGGTCCGGCTTGCCGCGGGCGACGGTCTCGCCGGTGACGATCACCTCGAAGGTGCCCGGTGGCAGCGCCTGGAGGACCGGGGTGACCAGCCGCGCGTAGGACATCGTCACCAGCCCGCACGGCACCTCCTGCGCGCGCAGCGCGGCCAGGAGCTCGCGAGCGCCCGGACGCCACGGCACGGCGGTCGCCAGGTGCCGTGCGACCCCGTCCACGAGCCGCTCGACAACCTGGGCAGGGGTCAACGGGATGCCGGTGCGGCTCACGATGTACCGGCCGGAGGCGAGCAGGTCGTTGCCGACCAGCTCCAGCGCGTCCTGCTGCGACCAGCGGGCGCCGAAGGACTCGACGAGGGCGAACTCCTCCTCGATCCAGGCCGGTTCGGTGTCCACGAGCGTGCCGTCGAAGTCGAAGAGCACGCCCCACGAGGCGGCGTCCGGAGCATCCCGGAGCCGCGCGGCAGCCGGCGTCACTCAGTCCTCGGGCTCGTAGCCGAGGTTGGAGGAGAGCCAGCGCTCGGCCTCTGTCAGCGACCAGCCCTTGCGCCGGGCGTAGTCCGCGACCTGGTCGCGCGCGAGCCGCCCGACCACGAAGTACTGCGACTGCGGGTGGCTGTAGTACCAGCCGCTCACGGCCGCGCCCGGCCACATCGCCATCGAGTCGGTGAGCTCGATGCCGGTGTTGGCCGTGACGTCGAGAAGCTCCCACAGGGTGCGCTTCTCGGTGTGCTCGGGGCAGGCGGGGTAGCCGGGAGCCGGCCGGATGCCCTGATAGCGCTCGGCGATGAGAGCGTCGTTGTCCAGATCCTCGCCGGTCGCGTAGCCCCACAGCTCCGTGCGGACCCGCTGGTGCATCCGTTCGGCGAAGGCCTCCGCCAGCCGGTCGGCGAGCGACTCCAGGAGGATCGCGGAGTAGTCGTCGAGAGCCGCCTTGAACTCCATGATGCGCTCGGTCGAGCCCAGGCCGGCGGTCACCGCGAACGCCCCCACGTGGTCGGGGAGGCCGGTCGAGCGCGGCGCGACGAAGTCGCCGAGGGACTTGTTGGCGACGCCCTCGCGATGCTCGCCCTGCTGGCGCAGGTTGCGCAGCACCGTGAGGACCTCGGTGCGGGTCTCGTCGGTGTAGAGCTCGACGTCGTCGCTCCCGTCGACGGCGTTGGCGGGGAAGAAGCCGATCACGCCGTTGGCGGTCAGCCACTTCTCCTTGACCAGCCGGTCGAGCATGTCCTGGGCGTCGTCGTAGAGCCGTCGGGCGGCCTCGCCCGTCGTCGGGTTGTTGAGGATGTCGGGGAAGCGACCCTTCATCTCCCAGGCGTTGAAGAACGGCTGCCAGTCGATGAACTCGCGCAGCTCGGCGAGGTCGTAGTCGCTGAAGGTCCGCACCCCGGTGAAGGTCGGAGCCGGCGGGGTGTAGCCCGCCCAGTCGACGGGCGTCCGCCGCCGACGCGCCTCCTCCAGCGGGATGAGCGGACGGTCGTGCTTGGCGGCGTGCCGCTCCCGGAGGCCGGCGTAGTCGGCCTCGACCTCGGCGAGGAAGTCGCCTCGACGGTCCGAGGACAGCAGCGCCGAGGCGACCGGCACCGATCGCGACGCGTCCTTGACCCAGACGGTGGGACCGCCGCGGTAGCGCGGTGCGACCTTGACGGCGGTATGCGCACGAGACGTCGTGGCGCCGCCGATCAGCAACGGGATGTCCAGGCCCTGGCGCTCGAGCTCGGCGGCGAAGTTCGCCATCTCGTCGAGGGACGGCGTGATCAAGCCGGACAGGCCGACGATGTCCGCGTCGACCTCCCTCACCGTGTCGATGATCTTCTGGGCCGGCACCATCACGCCGAGGTCGATCACCTCGTAGTTGTTGCACTGCAGGACGACGCCGACGATGTTCTTGCCGATGTCGTGGACGTCTCCCTTGACGGTGGCCATCACGATGGTGCCGTTGGTGTCCTTCTGGCTCGCCAGGGCCGGGTTGGTGAGCTTCTCCTCCTCGATGAAGGGGATGAGGTAGGCGACCGCCTTCTTCATCACCCGGGCGGACTTCACCACCTGCGGCAGGAACATCTTGCCGGCTCCGAAGAGGTCGCCGACGACGTTCATGCCGTCCATCAAGGGGCCCTCGATCACCTCGATCGGGCGGCCGCCCCGGTCGGCGATCTCGCGACGCAGCTCCTCGGTGTCGGTCTCGACGTGGGCGTCGATCCCCTTGACCAGGGCGTGGGTGATGCGCTCGGCGACGGGGAGCTCGCGCCAGGCCTCGGTCGCGGCCTCCACCTCGGCGCCGTCGGAGCGGTGTCGCTCGGCGAGCTCGAGAAGCCGCTCCGTCGCCGCCTGCGGATCCTGGGTCCTGTTGAGGACGACGTCCTCGATGGCGTCGCGCAGCTCGGGGTCGACCTGGTCGTAGACGACGAGCGCGCCCGCGTTCACGATGCCCATGTCGAGTCCGGCGCGGATGGCGTGGAAGAGGAAGACCGCGTGGATGGCCTCGCGGACCGTGTTGTTGCCCCGGAAGGAGAAGGACACGTTGGAGATGCCGCCGGAGACGAGGGCGCCGGGCAGATTCTGCTTGATCCACCGGGTGGCCTCGATGAAGTCCACGCCGTAGTTGGCGTGCTCCTCGATGCCGGTGGCGATGGCGAAGACGTTGGGGTCGAAGATGATGTCGGTGGGCTCGTAGCCCACCTCGTCGACGAGGATCCGGTAGGCCCGTTCGCAGATCTGCTTTCGGCGTTCGAGGTTGTCGGCCTGGCCGTCCTCGTCGAAGGCCATCACGACGACCGCGGTGCCGTACTTGCGGCACAGGCGCGCCTGGGCGACGAACTTCTCGACGCCCTCCTTCATCGAGATGGAGTTGACGATCGGCTTGCCCTGGAGGCACTTCAACCCGGTCTCGATGACCTCCCACTTCGAGGAGTCGACCATGACGGGGACCCGTGAGATGTCCGGCTCGCTGGCGACCAGCTTGAGGAACCGGTCCATTGCCGCGACGCCGTCGATCATCCCCTCGTCCATGTTGACGTCGATGACCTGGGCGCCGTTCTCCACCTGCTGGGCCGCGACCGACAGGGCGGTGTCGTAGTCGTTGCTCTTGATCAGGTTCCGGAAGCGGGCCGAGCCGGTGATGTTGGTCCGCTCCCCCACGTTGAGGAACAGCGAGTCGGGCGTCACGGTGACGGGCTCGAGGCCGGAGGGACGAAGCGCGGGAACCACCTTCACGGGGACGCGCGGCGCCTTGCCGTCGACCGCGGCGGCGATCGCCGCGATGTGAGCGGGGGTGGTGCCGCAGCATCCCCCCACGAGGTTCACCAGACCTGCCTCGGCGAACTCCGCGACCACGGCCGCCGTTTGCTCGGCAGCCTCGTCGTACTCGCCGAACGCATTGGGCAGGCCGGCGTTCGGGTAGGCATGCACGAAGGTGTCGGCCACGCGCGCCAGCTCGGCGAGGAACGGCCGCATCTGGTCCGCGCCGAGAGCGCAGTTGAGGCCGACCAGGAGCGGCCGCGCGTGCCGCACGGAGTTCCAGAACGCCTCGGTGGTCTGACCCGACAAGGTTCGGCCGGACGCGTCCGTGATCGTCCCCGAGATCACCACGGGCCACCTGCGGCCGTACTCCTCGAAGACGGTCTCGACGGCGAAGATCGCCGCCTTGGCGTTGAGGGTGTCGAAGATCGTCTCGATGAAGAGCAGGTCGGCACCGCCGTCGAGCAGACCGCGCGCGGCCGTGGTGTACGCCGCGACCAGCTCGTCGAAGGTGACGTTGCGCGCACCCGGGTCGTTGACGTCGGGGGAGATCGACGCCGTACGGGTGGTCGGGCCGAGCGCCCCGGCGACGTAGCGAGGGCGCTCCGGAGTGGCCACCGTGTCGCACGCCCGGCGAGCGAGGCGCGCCGCCTCCAGGTTGAGCTCGTAGGCGAGCTCCTCCATGCCGTAGTCGGAGAGGGAGATCGCGTTGGCGTTGAAGGTGTTCGTCTCGACGATGTCGGCACCGGCGGCGAGGTACTCCTCGTGGATGCCCTCGATGATGTGGGGTTGCGTGAGCGTCAGCAGATCGTTGTTGCCGACCACGTCCTGGTGCCAGTCGGCGAAGCGGTCGCCGCGATAGCCGGCCTCGTCCGGGCGGTCGCGTTGGATGGCGGTGCCCATGGCGCCGTCGACCACCAGGATCCGCTCCCGCAGGGCGCGGCTGAGCTGTTCGGTGCAGTCGGGCCGGTGGGCCTCCGGCGGCAGCAGCCGGTCCGTCACGTGCGCTCCTTCCGTACGGAAGGCGTCCTTGGCAACAGGGTCGAGCGTGGCGGCCGCTGGTGGGGGCCGTTGCAACGCCTCTCGACGGACCCCAGTCTAAGCGGCCAGGGCGAACACGCCGATCGGTTCCGGATCGTGATCACGCCGGCGCCGCGTGGTCTGCCTAGGCTGGTGGGGTGATCGAGTTCGAGGACGTCCCGGGGCTGGTGCGGCCCACGATGCTCTGTGCGTTCGAAGGCTGGAACGATGCCGCCAACGCCGCCACGGGTGTCATCGATCACCTCGTCGAGGTCTGGGACGCCCGCCTGGTGGGAGCGCTCGATCCGGAGGACTTCTACGACTTCCAGGTCAACAGGCCCACCGTGCGCACCGACGAGCAGGGGATGCGGCAGATCGTGTGGCCCTCGACCCAGCTCTACGTCGCGCGCCCGCCGGGAGCCGACCAGGACGTCGTCCTCGTGCGTGGCATCGAGCCGAGCATGCGGTGGCGTCAGTTCTGCGCGGAGCTGCTGGCCGCCGCCGACGACCTGGGTGTCGAGCTCGTGTGCACCCTCGGAGCGCTGCTCGCCGAGGTGCCGCATACGCGGCCGATCCAGGTCACCGGCACCGCCACAGAGCTCGACCTGGAGGATCGCCTCAAGCTCGAGCGGTCCACCTACGAGGGCCCGACCGGGATCGTGGGCGTGCTCCAGGACGCCTGCACGCGCCTCGACATCCCCGCTGTCTCCTACTGGGCCGCCGTGCCCCACTACCTGCCTCAGCCCCCGTGCCCGAAGGCGACACTCGCGTTGATCGAGCAGGTCGAGGACCTGATGAGCCTGCCGATCGAGCTCGGCGACCTGCCCGAGGACAGCCGCGCGTGGGATCGTGGCGTGGCCGAGCTCGCCGAGGAGGACGAGGACATCGCGGAGTACGTCCGCAACCTCGAGGAGTCGACCGACGCGGCGGAGCTGCCGGAGGCGAGCGGCGAGGCGATCGCGCGTGAGTTCGAGCGCTACCTCAAGCGCCGCGACCGGGGCGGCGAGGGTCCGCCTGCCTGATCGCCGTCATGATCCGCGCGTCGCCTCAGACCGCGAAGCCCAGCGCGGCGTCGAGGAGTGCCCGCACCCTCGCGGGTGCTCCCGGCTCGGACGCGTCGCCTGCGAGCGTGGCATGCGTCCAGTCCTCGACCGCCCGCAACGCCGCCGGCGCGTCGAGGTCGTCGGCCAACGCGCCGAGCACAGCCTGCACGACGGGGCCCGAGGGGGCTCCCGCGTCGCCGTCGACGGCCTTGCGCCAGGTGACGAGCCGACCCTCGGCCTCGGTGAGGCCGGCGGCGGTCCACTCCCAGTCCGAGCGGTAGTGGTGGGAGAGCAGCGCGAGGCGGATCGCCATCGGGTCGACGCCTTCGGCCCGGAGCGTGGAGACGAGCACGAGGTTGCCCCGCGACTTCGACATCTTCTCGCCGTCGAGCCCGACCATGCCGGCGTGGACGTACGCCCGCGCGAACGGCTGCTCGTCGGCGACCTGCGCCTCCGCGGCGGACATCTCGTGGTGGGGGAAGACGAGGTCGCTGCCGCCGCCCTGCACGTCGACGGGGCCGCCGAGTCGATCACGCGCGATCGCGGAGCACTCGACG
>JBQCCW010000043.1:0-6971 GCA_051961835.1 Marmoricola sp.
CGCCGGCCTGCTGGTGCCCGAGGAGCGGGGCGGTGCCGGCGCGTCGGCGCGGGAGGCCGCAGCGGTGCTCGAGGAGCTCGGTCGCGCGGTCGCTCCGGTGCCGTTCCTCACCAGCGCGGTGCTCGCGACCACCGTGCTACTCGACTCCGGTTCTTCGCTGCTCGAGGAGCTCGCATCAGGTCAGCGGACCGCGGCGCTGCTCGTGCCCTGGTCGACCAGTCCGCACGATCCGATCCCGACCGCCGTCTCCGGGCAGCCGGTGACGAGCGTCGCCGGTGCACTCGAGGCGGACGTGCTGCTCGTGCCGGTCGCCGCGGGCGAGCGCATCGCGCTGCACGCCGTACCCGTGGAGGAGGCGGAGCTGACGCCCGTGACCTCGTTGGACATGACCCGCCAGCTCGCCGACGTGGGTCTCGACGATGTGGGTCAAGTCGTCCTGGAGGACGCGGAGGCGGCGATCCGCCGCGGGCTGACCGCCGTGGCGGCGTTGCTTGCCTCCGAGCAGGTCGGCGTCGCGCGCTGGTGTCTGGAGGAGACGACGGCGTACCTGAAGGTGCGCACGCAGTTCGGGCGCGTCCTCGGTGGGTTCCAGGCGCTCAAGCACCGGCTCGCGGACCTCTACGCCGCCGTCGAGTCCGGCTCCGCTGTCGCCACGTACGCGGCCGCCGTACTGGCCGAGGGCGGCGCGGACCTCCCCGTGGCGACCGCGCTCGCGCAGAGCTTCTGCAGCGATCTCGCCGTCCGGGCGGCCGAGGAGGCGCTGCAGCTGCACGGCGGTATCGGGATGACCTGGGAGCACCCGACCCACCTGCGGCTCAAGCGGGCCAAGGCAGACCAGATCGCGCTCGGCACGCCGGGCGCGCACCGCGCCCGCCTCGCCGACCTCGTCAACCTCTGACCCAAGGAGCAGCCCCGTGAGCACCGTCCAGACCGTCACCGGGGCGGTCGAGACCGCCGACCTCGGCGTCACCTTGATGCACGAGCACGTCTTCGTGCTGACCCCCGACGTCCAGCAGAACCACCCCGAGGAGTGGGGGTCGGAGGAGGAGCGCATCGCCGACGCCGTCGGGAAGCTCCGACGCGCGTACGACGCCGGGGTGCGCACGATCGTCGATCCGACCGTGATCGGGCTCGGGCGCTACATCCCGCGCATCCAGCGGATCGCCGAGCAGACCCCGGTGCAGATCGTCGTCGCGACCGGTGTCTACACCTACGAGGACGTGCCGTTCTACTTCCACCACCGCGGCCCGGCCCTCAACGAGGCACTCGGCGCCGAGGTGCCGGACCCGATGGTCGACATGTTCGTCGGCGACATCCGCGACGGGATCGCCGGCACGGGCGTGCGCGCCGGCATGCTCAAGTGCGCGATCGACAAGCCGGGCCTCACGCCGGGGGTCGAGCGGGTGATGCGCGCGGTGGCGAGGGCGCACCACGAGACCGGCGTGCCGATCACGGTGCACACCCACCCCGGGTCGCAGGCCGGGCTGCACGTGCAGCGGGTGATGTGCGCGGAGGAAGGTGTCGACCCCGGCCGCATCGTCCTGGGTCACAGTGGCGACACCACCGACTGCGACCACCTCAGCGCCCTGGCCGACGCCGGCTTCGTGCTCGGCATGGACCGCTTCGGCATCAACCTCGAGACCACCTTCGAGGCGCGCGCCGACACGCTGGCCGAGATGGTGCGCCGGGGCTATACCGAGCGGATGGTGCTGTCCCAGGACGCGTCGTGCTACATCGACTGGATCGACCCGAACGTGATGGCGTTCCTGCCCCAGTGGCACTACACGCACCTGTTCGACGACGTCTTCCCCTACGTGCTCGAGCATGGCGTCACCCAGCAGCAGATCGACACGATGCTCGTCGAGGTGCCGCGCACGTTTTTCGAGAACACAGCCTTCGAAAGGGCCTGAGCCATGTCCTTCAACCTGGCCACGATGCTGCGGGAGTCCGCCCGGGCGACTCCCGACAAGCCCCTGGTGCACATCGCCGACCGCACGCTGACCTACGCCGAGGTCGACCACCTCTCCGGGCGGTTCGCCGCGACGCTCCTCGACCTCGGGCTGGTCCGCGGTGACACGGTGGCGGTGCAGCTGCCGAACCTGCCCCAGTTCCTGATCGCCTACTTCGGGATCCTCCGGGCCGGCCTCGTCATGGTCCCGCTCAACCCGCTGCTGACCGCGCCCGAGGTGGCCTACCACCTGGGCGACAGCGACGCCCGGCTGCTCGTCACGTTCGAGATGTTCGCCGAGCCCGCGATGCGCGGTGCTGCCGAGGCAGGCGGCGTGCCGACGTACGTCGTGAGCGTCTCGGGTGCGGCTGTGCCCGAGGGCGCGCTGGCGTTCGAGCAGCTGCTCGCCTCGGAGGACCGTGACGTCTTCGAGGCGCTCGGCTCCGACGACACCGCGGTGCTGCTCTACACCAGCGGCACGACGGGCAAGCCGAAGGGTGCCGAGCTCACCCACTTCGAGCTCTACATGAACTGCACGATCGCGGGCGGCCTGTTCGACTTCGAGGACGACGACGTGTCGACGGCGGTGCTGCCCTTGTTCCACGTCTTCGGGCTGTCCAGCGTGCTGAACACCACCGTCCGGTTCGGCGGCACGATGGTGCTGCTGCCGCGGTTCGACGCCGAAAGCGTGCTGGACGCGATCGAGCGGCACCGGATCACGATCTTCTCCGGTGTCCCCACCATGTACGTCGCGCTGCTGCATGCCGACACCGCCGGCCGAGACCTCTCCAGCCTGCGTGCCGCCGTGTCGGGCGGGGCGTCGATCCCCGGCGAGGTGATCCGCGCGTTCGAGGAGAAGTTCGAGGGCGTCGTGATCCTCGAGGGCTACGGGCTCTCCGAGACCGCCAGCACGGCGACCTTCAACATCAGCGCCGAGGAGCGCCGCGTGCTCTCGATCGGCAAGCCGATCTGGGGCGTGGAGGTCAAGGTCGTCGGCGGCGACGGCCGCGCGTTGCCCCCGGGGACCGAGAACGTCGGGGAGATCCTGATCCGCGGGCACAACGTGATGAAGGGCTACTACAAGCGGCCGGAGGCCACCGCCGAGGCGCTGCGCGACGGCTGGCTGCACACCGGAGACCTCGGCTACGCCGACGAGGACGGCTATCTCTACATCGTCGACCGGCTCAAGGACCTGGTGATCCGGGGCGGCTACAACGTCTACCCGCGCGAGGTCGAGGAGGTGCTCTACGAGCACCCGGACGTGGTCGAGGCGGCCGTGGTCGGCAAGCCGGACGAGCGGCTGGGGGAGGAGGTCGTCGCGTACGTCGCCCTGCGCCCCGGCGCCACCGCCACCCCCGACGACATCACGGCGTACTGCAAGGAGCGGCTGGCCGCCTACAAGTACCCCCGCGAGATCACGCTCCTGGACAGCCTGCCCAAGGGCCCGACCGGGAAGATCCTCAAGCGCGAGCTGCGCGACTGACCGGTCGGCTGGTCGAGTGCAGGCGAGACCGCCCGTGCTTCACACGTAGGCGGTGTAGGTGGCCCCGTCGGGGCCGGTCCAGAGGTAGTCCCCGTCGGGGAGGCGCCGGTAGCGCCAGGCGGTGAAGGTCTTACATCTACGTCCGCGCAGCGACTTCGTCGGCGCGTTCTGGTGCCGTCGACATAACGGGTTGAGGTTCTCGGGGTTGGTCTGGCCGGGTGGGCCGCCCTCGTCCATCGGAACATATAGGGGTCGCCACCGACACTCGAACCGAGCCAGGAGGCCGTTGTCCACGAGGGATTGCGGCTCCTCCGCGAGGCGCCACACTGGGCGCATGAATGGCTGGCCGCTCGTCTTCGTCGGCGAGGTGATCGAGTGGCGCGGGCCGGCGCCGTACCTGTTCGTCGCGATCCCGGTGGAGGAGAGCGAGGACATCAAGGCGGCCGCGAAGGGGATGGAGTACTGGGGGCAGGTGCCGGTCACGGCGCAGATCGACAACCACGGGTTCAGCACCGCCCTGTTCCCGAAGGACGGCCGGTACCTGTTGCCGCTCCGGGGCGCCGTCCGCACCGTCGTCGGGATCGTGGAGGGCGACACGGTGCAGGTCGCGTTGCGACTGGGCCGGGAAGCCTGACCGGCTCCTGCGGATCACCGGGCAGGTCCGGGTGCACGAGAGGGGAGCCCACCCCTCACCGTTCACAGGAGCGCGCCCGCGATGAGCACTCTGCCCGGCCCCGACGTCGACCGCTCCTTCGCCGGATGCGTCGCATCGCGGACGCCGATGCCCTACCGGCACGACCTCGCCGAGCACCCGCTCCTCGAGGTCGAGGCGATCGCCGGGCTGGCCGAGCGGCTCGCCCCGGAGTCGATCTCGGCACTCCAGGCCGCCAAGCCCCTGCTGGACACCGACCCGGAGTTCCTTGCGTTGACCGCGGAGGCGGTGGCGGAGCGCATCCGCACGCTGACCGACACCGAGTCCTGGTTCACCCTGCTCAACATCGAGCAGGACCCGCGCTACGCCGCGCTCGTCAACGACATCCTCGACGGTGTCGCGGACCGCTCGGGGATGCCGCGCACGGCGCTGCGGCGCCGGATGGGCTTCGTCTTCGCCAGCTCTCCTGGCGCGGTGACCGCGGCTCACTTCGACACCGAGCACAGCCTGCTCTTCCAGGTCCGGGGGCGACGCACGCTGTCCTTCGGCCGGTTCCGCACGCCCACGCACCGCGAGACGGAGGTGCGGCGGTTCTGGAGCGAGGGCTCCTTCGGGCGGATGGCGGTGATGCCCGAGCCCGTCTCCGAGGTCGCCCTCGAGCCCGGCGCCGGCGCGTACATCCCCCCGTTCACGCCGCACTGGATCACCAACGAGGACGCCCCCTCCTCGTCGCTGACGGTCACCTTCTACGAGCGCTCCAACCAGGCCGAGGCCGACGTGCAGGTGCTCAACGAGCGGCTGCGCACCTGGGGTCTGAGGCCGCGTCCCTACGGCACCGCGCCGGTGCGCGATCGTGCCAAGGCCGCCGCCATGCGCGGGTACGCCGTCCTGCGCCGCCGCGACGGCGAGGTCTCACGCTCGCGCTGAGGACCAGCGCCGCCGTGCGGCCCGGGCCACCTGCTGTCCCCGGGCAAGGGCCTGGGCGCGACCGCCGTACGCAGCCCTGAGCGCCAGCATCGGGCGCACCTCCCGGGCGAAGTGCTGCTTGTACGCCTCGTCGCCGCGCAGCAGGTCCACCTCCTGGCATCCCGCAGCCGCCGCGTCCTCGATGAGCTCCACGAGCAGCACCGTGCCGGCACCGGCGTGCTCGCGGCGCAGCGACCTGCTGACCTGGTAGAGGCTGAGCCGGCCGGCGACCACGAAGGACACCGCCACCGCGATCGGCCCCGCGACGCCGTCGAGCACGTCGATCCGGCACTCGTCGCGAGCCAGGCCCGCCTGCACGGCGGTGTCGACGGCGGCGCGGTGGGACAGGAGGCGCTCGCGGTCGCCGCGCTCCCGGTGCAGCCTCCAGAAGGCCGCCATCGCGGCCGGGGCGTCCGTGGTGGGCACCCGCCGGTGGACGTGGCCCGCTGCGGTCAACCGGCGTGCGGAGCGGCGCACGGTCCGGCGGAAGCTGGCCGAGAGGCCCGCGAGGAAGGCCGAGCCGTCGGTCGGGAGCGGCGCGTACGGCGCGGACTCGATCGGCTGCCACCTCCCGGCCACCGCCGAGCGCACCAGCGCGGTCTGGTCGACGCCGTCGAGATGCAACAGGCGGGCGCCGGGACGCTGGAGCCAGGCCGTGAACGACTCCGCGACGAGCCGCTCGCAGCCTCGGGCGGCGACGAGGTCGAGGTGGTCCGGCGCCAGGTCGCCCTGCCCCAGGAAGCGGTAGCGGGGAACCCCGAGCACGCGGTCCTCGGCCAGCGCGACACCCCCGATCAGCCGATCCCCGTCGTGCACGAGCAGCTGGCAGGGGCGGACCCGCCGGGGAAGAGCCGCGGCCATCGCCTCCAGCCACCAGCTGCGCGCGAACGGGGACGGCACCGGCTGCGAGGCGACGAGCCGGTCCCAGGCCTCGGCCGACGGACCCAACCGGCCCACGCGGACGAGGGTCGGTCGGGGCACCCCTGAAGAGTGACGCGCGACGGGGCCCCGGGCAACCGCGCGCAGCGTCCCGTACGATCCCGGGCGGGGATCATCGCGTCAGTATCGAAAGCAACCGCATGCGTCCGTTCCGAGCTCTCCTCGCCCTGACCCTGCTTGCCGCAGGGGGCACCACCGTCCTCGCCACGTCGGGGAGCACCGCTGTGGCGGCCACCAGCCGCCCGGTCACGACACACACCGTCACCCATCACGCCGTCGTCAACCTCGGCGGCTCCACGCGCCCGGCCCGCCTGGGCTTCGACATCTTCGACGTCGGTGCCTCGCGCGCCGCCGTCAACGCCCTCCCCGCCGGCGTCAAGGGTCTGGTCTGGCTGGGCCAGGGTTGCCCGACGCCGGCCGACGCCGCGTTCCGGCGTACCGTCCGCGCGCTCTCCCACAACCCCAAGGTCTTCGCCTACTACCTCTCCGACGAGCCGCACCTGCGGACCTGCCCGGGCGCGGCCCGCGGACTGGCGAGTCGCGCCGACGTCATCCGGTCGGTCACCCACGGTCGGCAGAAGAGCTTCGTGGTGATCAGCCAGTCGAGCGCGGACTGGAACGCCGGGTACCGCGACACCCGCGCCCTGCGGCCCGCGGTCACGCACCTCGACCTGATCGGCATCGACTCCTACCCCTGCTCGGTCGCCGGATGCGACGACAGCAAGATCGGCGAGAAGGTGCGCTTCGCGCGGCGTGGCGGCATCCCGCTGGCGGCGATCGTGCCGGTGTACCAGGCGTTCGGGCAGGAGAACGCTCCCGACGAGCACTACTACCGCCTGCCCACTCCCGGCCAGGAGCGGGCGATGCTCCGGACCTGGCGGCGCCTCGTCCCGCACCCGGTGTTCGACCTCGCCTACGGGTGGCGGCACCAGGGGACGGCGAACCCGACACTGGCCGACGAGCCCGCGCTGCAGCAGGTGTTC
>JBQCCW010000044.1:0-2362 GCA_051961835.1 Marmoricola sp.
CTCGCTGGCGCTGGCCGGCACCTCCTTCGTCGGCGCCGGCCAGCTCCCTCGGGAGTAGGTTCCGGACCATGGAGTCCTACGCGAAGGGTGAGACCGAGCCGGCCTTGCTCGAGGAGACCATCGGGGCCAATCTCGAGCGCACCGTGGCGGCGTACCCCGACCGCGAGGCGATGGTGGAGTTCGCGACCGGCCGGCGGTGGACGTGGCGCGAGCTCGACCACGACGTCGACCTGCTCGCGCGGGGGCTGATGGCGGCCGGCATCGAGAAGGGTGACCGGGTCGGGATCTGGGGACCCAACAGCGCTCGCTGGACCCTCACCCAGTACGCCGCGGCGAACATCGGCGCGATCCTGGTCAACGTCAACCCGGCGTACCGCACTTCCGAGTTCTCCTACGCGATGAACCAGTCGGGCACCAAGCTGCTCGTCGCGGCGAGCAGCTTCAAGACCAGCGACTACCGCGCGATGGTCGACGAGACAGCATGTAGAGGTTCCACGCGGGGATGACGACGGTCCAGTAGATGACCTCGCGCGCCGGGAAGGTGGCGATGTCGAGGATTAGACCCGGCAGCACGGTCGCCAGCCACAGCGCGACCTCGGCGATGTAGACCGCCCAGGCGAAGATCGCGAGCAGCAGGTCGATCAGGCTGAAGTCGTCATCGTCGTCGACATCGGCGCCGCGGGAGGGGTCGTCGTCCACGCCGCCACCGCCACCACCCGGCGGCGTGGGGAACGAGTGGTCGGTGAAGACGCTCGGCGGCTGGGGCATGCGCGGCGACAGCCCGTCGCGGCACGCCATCTTCAGGTAGCCGTAGACTATCGCCCACATCTGCGCCATCGCGTCGGCGTTCGGCCGGCCGTCGGGGTGACCGGCGGTGTCGTCGGCGGAGTACTGCGGGTCCTGGGTCAGGATCTTCGGGCCGTGCGGGTGGACGTCGGCCATCGCGTCGAGCAGCGCATCGGTGAGGTGCTCGGGCAGCTCGCCGGAGTCCAGGTCGAAGAACGCCGCGCGGTTGGCCGCGTGGGTCGGGCCGTCGGCGTCGTCGTACGCCGGGAAGCCGCTGAAGTAGTCGTACGCCGGGGCGTCGTCGCGGCCGTCGTACGGCGAGTCGTCGCGGTGGCGGAGTGCGACCCAGAAGTGCAGGGCGCTGGTGCCGAACTCGCCGTACAGCGGGCCGGGGTGGGCGGCGTCGTAGTTCTGCGAGTCGAAGTGGTTCTCCACCAAGTGGTGGCGCTGCCAGTGGTCGCGGTAGGGGCCGCCGCACTTGGCGTTGGTGAACGGGTGGCCGGTCACGTCCGTCGCGCAGTGGGACATCCAGCCGACCGCGAACGCCAGCCGCGCCTCGGCGTCCTTGCGGGCGTCGTCGTCGGCGGCCGCGGCGAGCGCCTCACGGGCCTGCCGGTAGAGCACGAAGGGGAACTGGTAGGTCTTGCGGTAGTGGAAGATGTCGCTCCAGTAGAAGGCCTCGTCGCCGAGAGCCTGCGGCGGGCCCGAGGTGAGGACGCCGAACCAGTCGCCCATCGTGGCGAGGAGCCCCTTGAACGCCGTCATGATCGCCGACGCCAGCTCGTGGAGGATCTGGCCGAGCTGGGCTGACAGGCCGCCGGTCAGCTGGGAGGCGAGCTGGGAGGCGTTGGTGCTGATGGGCTCGATCCACTTCTCCCAGCGCGCGATGAACTCCGCGTCGATCTCCTCCCACACGTCCATCGCCCACTGGATGACCTGCCGGATGACGCAGCCCTTGGTGTTGGCGAAGTCGGGGAGCATGTAGAAGAGGTCGGGGCCGAGCGCACCCAGGGCGAGGTAGTTGCGCCAGGTGTGGCACAGCTCGCCGAGCTCCTGGGCGTCGGCCGGATCGATGCCGAGGGCGGGCGGGACCTGTCCTGCCCGGAGTCGCTCCGCGGTCTGTCGCGCGGCGTCCATGTGCACGTACCAACCCGGCATCGCGGGCCCCCTGACGGTCGTGGAAGGTCACTCATCAGGAGGGTCGTCGGCGGCGGTGGATACAGCGCGTTTCTCTGGGCCGGGGCTGTCGCATCTGTGGACGGAAAGTGGCTCGGTTGAGAGCGTTTGGACCAATTTCTGTGGAGTATCTCGAAGGGCGAGAAATGCCCTGTGGACATCGGTCTGAATGTCGGTGGGGGCTGATTCGCTCCTGGCATGTCGACGAGGCCGCCCCTGGATGAGCACCCGCTGCTGCGGGCGCTGTCGTCGGTGGATGCTGCCCTGGACGACGTGGCCACGCTCGACCCGACCTTCCTCCCGACGCGCGACAAGGAGCGGGCGCTGGTCGCCGTGCAGCGCGAGCTGGCGCGCCTGGAGGGGCTGCGCCTCGAGCTGCTGTCGGTTGCTGGAGACGTTG
>JBQCCW010000045.1:0-28449 GCA_051961835.1 Marmoricola sp.
TACCTTCCCGGCATGTCCTTCATCGATCAGGTGCTCAACGTGCTGGGCGTCATCAACGGTGGCGGCCGCTGGTACCTCTGGTGGTCAGGGATGTTCAGCAACCTGACCATCTTCACAGCGGCGGCGATGTTCTACCGCAAGCACACCTGCCTCATCCACGGCTGCTGGCGGATCGGCCTGCACACGGCTGTCGACGCCAACGGCGTCCAGCACGTCGTGTGCAAGAGCCACCACCCAGACCTCGGGAAGACGCACCGGCTGCGCCCGCACCACCTGGTCAGCAGCTCCAGCTAGCCGACCAGCGCGTCCTGGATCGGGTTGATCGCGAAGTAGACGACGAAGAAGGCGCTGACCACCCAGAGCAGCCAGTGCACCTCGCTCGCCTTGCCGCGGACGAGCTTGATGAGCACGTAGCTGATGAAGCCGGCGCCGATGCCGACCGTGATCGAGTACGTGAACGGCATCAGGGCGATGGTGAGGAACGCCGGGATGGCGATCTCCATGTCGTCCCAGGCGATGCCCTTGACCTGCTGCATCATCAGGAAGCCGACGAGCACCAGGGCGGGCACGGCGGCCTCGCTGGGGATCACGTTGACCAGCGCAGCGAACGGCATCGCGAGCAGGAAGAGGATGCCGGTCACCACCGGCGCCAGGCCGGTGCGCGCGCCCTCCCCCACGCCGGAGGCGGACTCGATGAACGCCGTGTTGGACGAGACGCCGCCGATGCCGCCGGCGCTGGCGGCCAGCGCGTCGACGACCAGGATGTTGCGCGAGCGCGGCGGCATGCCGTGCTCGTCGAGGAGGCCGGCCTCGGCACCGATCGCGGTCATCGTGCCGAGCAGGTCGAAGAAGTCGGCGAGGACGAGCGTGAACAGCAGCAGCAGGGCGGTGACGACACCGGCCGACTGGAACGACCCGAGCAGGTGGAAGTGGCCCACGGTGCCGAGGTCGGGCGTGCTCACGATGCTGTGGGGCACCTTCGGCACGTTGAGGCCCCAGCCGTCGGGGTTCTTCGCCGACTTCACGCCCTGGTGGCCGATCGCCTCGACGATGATCGCCAGGATCGTCGTGACGATGATCGAGATGAGGATCGCGCCCTTGACCCGGCGGACCCACAGCACGACCACGAGGGCGAGCCCGAACAGGAAGGTGAACACCGGCCAGCCCGACAGCACGCCGGTCGCGCCCAGCTGCACCGGCGTGCCCGCGCCGGGACCGACGAAGCCGGCGTCGGAGAAGCCGATCAGCGCGATGAAGAGACCGATCCCGACCGAGATCGCGATCTTCAACTGCCCGGGCACCGCGCGGAAGACCGCCGTGCGGAAGCCGGTGAGCACCAGCACCAGGATGATGATGCCCTCGATGACCACCAGACCCATGGCGTCGGCCCACGTCATCTTGCTCGCCACGGAGTAGGCGACGAAGGCGTTGAGGCCCAGGCCGGTGGCGATGGACAGCGGGAAGTTCGCGATCAGGCCCATGAGGATCGACATCACGCCGGCGACCAGGGCGGTCCCCGCGGCGATCATCGCGCCGTTGTCACCCGCGTCCGAGCCGAGCAGGTGCCCCGAGGCGTCCTTGACTCCGCTGAGGATGATGGGGTTCAAGACGATGATGTACGCCATCGTGAAGAAGGTGACGACACCACCGCGGATCTCGCGGCCGACGGTGGAGCCGCGCTCGGTGATCTTGAAGAAGGAGTCCACGGGCGCACATAGTGTCAGAGCGCGGGGCCGCTCGCGGCCGCGACGGTAGGTTGAGTGACGTGCGCCTGGAGAACGACCAGCCTGAGGACTACGAGATCGGCAGCCGCCGGTACGTCGTCGCCGACGTCGCGCCCCTCGACGTGGACGGCGTGCGGACCCTCCAGGTCGGCACGGCGCTCTGGGCGCTCGCCTTCGTCCTGCTGCTGCCGTTCTGGGGCCGGCTGCGGGCCGACGGTCACCTGTGGTGGCTGTGGACCTGCGCCGCCGGCTTCGGCCTCGGCCTGATCGGCTGGGACCACTGCCGCCGTCGACGCAACGCGCGGCGGGCGGCCGGTCTCACCGGCTGAGGTGGGCGGCGGCGTCCGGAGCTAGAACCGCTCGAGGTCCTCCGGCGTGAGCGAGTCGAGGGTCGGCTCGGGCAGCGGGGGCGGCAGCTGCTTGCGGCGCAGCTGCGCCTCGGAATGGGCCCCACAGCCGTGGTCGAGCGCCACCACCCGGCCGTCGTCGTTGGCGAACGCGTTCGCGCACACACCGAACATCGCCGAGAGCGGCCCTGCGAGCCGGACGAGGAAGCCACAGCTGCCACACCGCGCCGGCGCCGACTGCGCCAACGGCACCTGAGGCCCCGCGTCGCCGTCGTACCACCGCTGCGCGGCCTCGTCGCGGCCCTCGACCGAGAGGACCCGCGCGCGACCGAGTCCGACCTCGGCCACCACGGAGCGCACCTGCCGCGACTCCAGCTCGTCCTGCGGCTCGGGATCGCCGGCAAGCCAGCCGGGGACCAGCCTCGGGTCGTCCTCGTCGGTGGGCAGCAGGTCGCCGGGCGAGAGGTCCCCGGGGCGGATCCGCTCCCGGTAGGGCACCCACGCCGGCGCGACGATCGCATCCGCTCCGGGCAGCAGCACGACCTCGTCGACCGTGGGCGTGGACTGGTCGTCGAGCGCGACGACCGTCACCGCCCAGCGCCAGCCGCGGTATCCCGCCTGGGTGCAGACGAAGGAGTGCGTGGTCACTCGCTCCGCGCCCAGGCGCGGCTCCTCCTGAGCGCCGAGGTGGTCGCCGACGACGTCGGGGCCGACCTGCTCCAGCAGCGCGTTGCGGGCCACGGCGGCCGGGTCCACGGAGGTCATCACGCAGCGATCATCCCTCATCCCCGCGCGTGCTGTCGTCCCGGGCGGGCTCCGGCTTGAGAGGATGCCGGCATGGTGGAGCACGCGTCCGGACCCGCCGTGGGCCCGGACCGCCCCCCGGGCGACCGGCATCCCCGCGGCCGCGGCCGCCGGACCGCGGATGCCGCCGGTCGCGGCGCCCGCGCGGCGGGCCGTGGCCTGCGCGGCGTGGGCAGGGCGACGGGCCATGGCGCGAGCTACACCTTCCGTCAGGCGCGCCGCGCGTCCCACGCCGAAGGCGCCGGCGAGTCGGGACTGTTCCGGTTGATCGAGCTGCACGCGGTCGGGGCCGCGGGCGATGCCGCGGTGGCGATCTCGCTGGCGGGGACGCTCTTCTTCGCCCAGCCCGGCGAGGCGCGCGGCCACGTGGCGTTGTTCCTCGCGCTGACGATGCTGCCGTTCGCCGTGGTCGCGCCGCTGCTCGGACCGTTCCTCGACCGGTTCAGCCACGGCCGACGCTGGGCGATCGGGGGCACGATGGCGATCCGCGCGGTGCTGTGCTGGCTGATGGCCGACGCCGTCGCGGCCGACTCGATCGCGATGTTCCCGTGCGCACTCGGGGTGCTCGTCGCCTCCAAGGCGTACGGCGTGGCGCGGGCCGCGACCGTCCCACGCCTCCAGCCTCCCGGGCTGACGCTCGTGCGGACCAACAGCCGGATCTCGCTGGCCGGCGTCGTCGGTGCCGCGGTGTCGGGTCCGCTGGCGGTCGGGGCGTCACGGTTCGGCGTGGAATGGTCGCTGCGCTACGCGACGGTCGTCTTCGCCGGAGCGACCATCCTCGCGATCCTGCTGCCGGCCCGCGCCGACGCCGGCCACGACGAGGAGCCGGTGAGCATCGGCACCACTCGCCCGCACCGGTTCCGGCTGCCGGCCGACGTGGTGTTCGCCTTGCGCTGCAACAGCGGGCTGCGGGTCCTCTCGGGGTTCCTCACGATGTACATGGCGTTCCTGTTGCGGCAGCACCCGCTGCCGGGGTGGGAGACGCGCTCGACCCTGCTCATCGGGCTCGTCGTCGGCTCCGCCGGCCTGGGCAACACGATCGGGATCGGGGCGGGGTCGGTGCTCCGAAGGGTGCGGCCCGCCACGACGGTGGTGCTGACACTCCTCGCGGACGCCGCCATGGCGGTGCTGGCGGCGGTGTTCTACGGGCTCCTCGTCGCCTGCCTGCTCGGACTGACGGCCAGCATCTGCCAGGCGCTCGGGAAGCTCTCCCTGGACGCGACCATCCAGCACGACGTGCCCGAGGAGAACCGCACCTCCGCCTTCGCGCGGTCCGAGACGCTCCTGCAGCTCGGATGGGTCGTCGGCGGCTTCCTGGGCATCGCGCTTCCGCTCGTGCCCCGCATCGGCCTGGGCGTGCTGGCCGCAGTGATGACGACGTGGACGGTGCTCGTGCTGGTGCAGCGCCACCCGAGAGCGATCAGCGCCTGAAGCGGACCCGCACGCTCGTGATGCCGTCGCCGGTGTCGAGCTGCACGAGGTCGCAGAGCTGGTTGACCAGCCACAGGCCCCACCCGCGCCCCTCCACCTCGTCGGGACGTCGCCGGCCCGCCAGCGGATCGGCCAGCACGCCGTCGTTGTGCACCTCCACCACGATCGACGCCGGCTCCGTCCACAACCGGAGCTCGGGATGTCCGGCGCCGTGCCGCACGGCGTTGTTGACCAGCTCCGACACCGCCACCAACAGGTCGTCGACCCGGTCCGGCTCGATCCCCGCGACGAGGGCGTGATCGGCGACGAGGCGCCGCATGGTGCTCAGTCCCCGCAGGTCGAGCCGCAGCGTCAGGGCCGTCTCGGGGGGCGCCGGGAGCCGTCCGCGCTCGCGCCAGAAGGCGACCGGGTCGGCGATGTCGACGGACCGCAGCTCGCCGTGCTCACGCAGCAGCGGGTGCGTGCGGACGGCGTCGTGGAGGACGTGGGCGTCGAGGGCAGCGGCGTCGTAGGAACAGAGCGTGTGCAGGGGCGCGGACGCGAACGCGACGTTGACCAGCGCCTCGTGACGGGCCACCTCGCAGAGCTCGTCGGGGTCGCGGTCGACCCAGGCCGGCTCGCCGACGACGCTGACCGGACGGCCGGCGTGCCCGTCGAGGAACGACTGCATCTCGGACATGATCCGCCCCGGGTTGCGCAGCTCGGTCATGTCCACCAGGACCAGGTCGGGACCGGCGTCGGGGAGGTCCGCGCGGACCGCCTCCGCGCTCCACGGTGGGAGGGCGAGCAGGACCGGCCGCCCCTGCGCCCGCGCCTCGCGGACGAAGGAGCCGACGCCCGCCACCATGTCGTCACGATCGCGATACAGCAGCGCCTCGTGCACGAGGCCGTCCTGGAGGTCCGCGGTCATCCGGCGGCCACAACGCCGGCCACCCCACCGCCGGCCACCCCACCGCCGGCAGCGCCCGCGACGAAGCGGCGCGTCACCACGGCCTCAGCACGGTCCGCGCGCACCTCGTCCTCCTCATGGGGCGCCTTTACCCGGCACCCGGTCACTTCGAACAGGGAAAGCGGCACATTCCCACCCGCCGCCCCGCCCCCCAGCGCAGCGCGCCCCGCGCCGCACTCGCCCCTGGGATCGAATCAGATCTCCAGCTCGTCGGCCAGGCCGCGGAGCAGCTTGGCCGTCGGCTTCGCGGTCCGGGGGTCGGGGTGCCGGCCAGCCCGGTAGGCACCGCCGACGTTCTCCAGCAGCCGGATCAGGTCCTCCACGATGCCGACCATCTCCTCGGGGCGGCGCCGGAGCGCCTTCGCCACCGAGGGCGGGGCGTCGAGGACGCGCACCTGGTGCGCCTGGTCGCCCTTGCGTCCCGACAGGATCCCGAACTCGACGCGCGTGCCCGCCTTCAGGGACGTGACGCCCTCGGGCAGGGCGGAGGCGCGGACGTAGACGTCGTCGCCGTCCTCGCGCGAGAGGAAGCCGAAGCCCTTCTCGGCGTCGTACCACTTGACCTTCCCGGTGGGCACCTCGACGACCTCTTCCTCTTCGTGCGCGGGTCCGAACGGCGCGCGGTCCGCCCGGACGCCGCAACCAGCGTAGTGGACCTGTCCCGAGCCCCTTCTCCGAGCCGGATTGCGAAAAACGAGACGAATCGGACATTAACCGCATACCGTTTCCTTTCGGGCGTTCAGGGAGGGACAACCGATGCAGAGACACCGCCACGGAGAGACGGACCACGGCGTGGATAACCACCGCGCAACGCGCACCGTCCTCGTCGCCCTCTTGAGCGCGGGAGCGCTGGTGGCTGCGATGATCGGCACCGGGCCGGCGATCGCCCGCAGCGGCGCCGAGGGGACCCCGTCGCACACCGCGACCACGAGCGCGGCCGACGAGGGACCCGCTCCCCGCACCCGCGCGGGGGACACCCGCCATCGGACGCGGCACCATGGTCGTCATCGTGCCCCTCACCATGCCCGCCACCACGCCCGCCACCACGCCCGCCACCACCACCGGCACCACCACCGGCACCACCGCCACCCCCATGCGAAGCGACGCCCGGCAGCGGACCGCGCGCTGAGCCGCCACGTGCCCGACCGCCGGAAGCCCTCGCACCACACCACACCGACGACGGGCAGCACGACAGGCCCCACCACAGGCAGCACGACAGGCAGCTCGACAGGAACGGGCGCTACCACCGTCCCGGCCGTTCCCGCCGGGCCGTCGGCCAGCACGCTCGGCCTGCTCGCCATCGGCAACGACGAGCCCCAGCACCTCGGCGACGTCCGGCCCTACCGCTACGTCGCCCTCCAGCACTGGTTCGGCGACGTCGTGGACCGCATCCACGCCACCAGCCCCACCACCCAGACCGTCGCCTACTTCGAGGCGGCCGCCGTCCGGGACCAGGACTGCGCCACCGCCGGCTACGCCACCCACGTGGACTACGACTCCGCGCCGGTCAACTACTGCTGGGTCCAGCGCAACCACCCCGAGTGGTTCCTGCGGGACTCCACCGGCCGGCCGCTGCACTTCGCCGACTACCCCGAGTACGTCGCCATCGACGTCAGCCAGCCGGCGTACCGCCAACTGTGGCTCGACAACGCCGTCCAGCTCGCCCGGGCCAACCACTTTGACGGCATCCTCTTCGACGACATCCTCATCGGGGTCTCCCACGACCTGTCGGGCCGCATCGCCGGGTGGACCGACCAGCAGTACGGCAACGCGATGGCCGACTTCGGCTCCTGGATCGGCGACCACCTGCGCGCGGCCGGCCTGGTCGCGATGGCCAACGCCGGCATCGACCCGTGGGTCCCCTGGGAGGTCACGGCCGGGCTGCGCCTGGCCGCGCACGTCGACGTGCTGAACCGGGAGTTCACCGTGCGCTGGGGCAGCTGCGGGGGCTACTCCCCGCTGTTCACCGACCCGGCGTCGGCCGGCAATCCGCCGCTGAGCATGATCGAGGACTTCCAGCGGCAGGCCCAGAGCGCCGGCGCGGCCCTCGGTTCGGTCGACTACGTCGACACCAACACCGCACGCTCCGACGTCGCCACGATGATCTACGGACGCGCCAGCTTCCTGCTCACCTGGGACGGCACGAGCCGCAGCGCCTACTTCCTGCGCACCTGCGACAGCGGCGACCCCGCCGCAGCGCCGTGGATGGCGGAGCCCGGCACGCCGACGAGCGGGATCCAGCAGCGCGGCGGCCTGTGGGTGCGCACCTTCACCGGCGGCGCGGTCGTCCTCAACCCGTCCTCCGGCACCGCCGCACCGCTGCCCACCGAGTTGAGCCAGGGGTACGTCGACTCCACCGGTCGCGCGACGACACCGGGGCAGTCCGTCCCCGCCCACTCCGCGCTGGTGCTGCTCGGTGGCACGGCGAGCACCGTCCCCCCAGCTCCGCAGGCCCAGCAGGCTCTGGACGCCCTCGCGACTCAGTAGGCGCCGCGACCGCGGAGCACCGCCGGGACGGTCCGCGCCAGGATCCGCAGGTCGCGGCCCAGACTGGCCGACGAGACGTACTCGAGGTCCAGGGCGATCGACTCCTCCCAGGACAGGTCGCTGCGCCCGCTGACCTGCCACAGGCCGGTGAGTCCCGGTCGCACGAGCAGACGGCCGCGTTCGCGTGCGTCGTACATGGCGACCTCCTCGGGAAGCGCCGGTCGCGGTCCCACCAGGGACATCGAGCCGCCGACGACGTTGAGGAGCTGGGGAAGCTCGTCGAGCGACAGCCTGCGCAGCACCCGCCCCACCGCGGTGACCCGCGGGTCGGCGCGGAGCTTGAAGAGGCGGCCGCCCACCACGTCGTTGGCGTCCAGGAGCGCTGCTCGACGGGCGTCGGCGTCGACCACCATGGTGCGGAACTTCCGGATCCGCAGCATTCGACCGTCCTGGCCCACGCGGAGCTGGCAGTAGAGCACCGGCCCCCTGCTGGTGAGGGCCACGAGCCCGGCGACCAGCACCAGGACCGGCAGCACCGCGACCAGGAGCACCGTGCCGAGGACAAGGTCGAGCGCGCGCTGGGAGCGGCGCACGCGCCGGCCACCGTGGAGGAGCACCAGCGGCTCGGCCGCGCCCTCGGCATCCACCCTGAGGGACTCCGACACCGCCCGCACCTCCTCCTCGGACCGCCGCGCGCCGCGACGGTCGCCCCACTGGTGCCGCCAGGGCACCCGGTGATCCCTGCCACGACGAGCAACGTCGCCGTCGCGGGGTCCCACCGGAAGTCCGACGGGGCGGCCGCCGGGAACGCCGAACGTTTTCGTCCCCGCCCCGTAACCTTCTGGACTTCACCAGGTTGAACTGACGAGACCGCAACTCGGGCGCGGCGATCGAACACGACGACACCGGCGTCCAGGGAGGGGCAGTGCTCGAGGCGGCATCGCACGACGCGTCGACCCCGTCGCCCGCGCGCGCTCAGCGCGGGCGAGGCGACGTATCGGCCCAGGCGTCTCCTGCGACCGGCGCAACGCGGGCCGAGGTCCGGGTGCTCCGGCCGCGCAGCGGGGGCCAGCAACCGCCACCCACCGATGCGGCGCTGCTCGACAGATGTCGGGAGGGCGACGCGTCGGCGTGGGACGAGATCGTGCGCCGTTACGAGCGGCTCACGTTCTCGGTCGCGCTGCGCAACGGGCTCAGCCGGGAGGACGCGGCGGACATCACCCAGATCGCGTTCGTGTCCCTCTACGACTCGCTCGGCCGGCTCCGCGAGGACGAACGCCTGGCCTCCTGGCTGATGACCGTGGCGCGCCGCCAGTCCTGGCGGGTGCGCAACGCCGCGCGCCGGCTGAGTCCGCTCGAGCACGCGCCGGAGGAGACCGACGATCCGCTCGCCGACTGGGAGACCGCGACCGTCCTGCACGACGCGCTGGCCGACCTCGGGGACCCGTGCCGGGAGCTGCTCGTCGCGCTCTACTTCGAGGCCGAGGAGCCCAGCTACGCCGAGATCGCGGACCGCATGGGCCGTGCCATCGGCGGCATCGGACCGATGCGGGGTCGCTGTCTCGCCAAGTTGCGCCAGATCATGGAGGAGGGCGACGACCGATGACCCGACGACCCAGCTTCACCGAGCTCGTCGACTGGCTCGAGGACCGGCTGCCCGAGGACCGCGCGTCCGATGTGGCGGCGGCGGTGGGGGACGCCGAGCGGATCGGCGACCACGAGCTGCTCGACGCCGCAGCCTGGATCCGGGCGTTCCACCGCGACAGCGGCAGCCTGCAGCACACGCCGGTTCCCGACGATCTCCAGGACCGGCTCCGGGCGCTCTTCCGGGACCGCCAACGGCCGTGGGAGTCGGCGGGCTACCTCCCGCCGCACGCCGTGGTGGACAGCCGCGACCTGCCGCGGGCCGTCGGCTTCCGGGGCGGGAGCCCGGCCGCGCTGGCCGAGGCCCGGCGCATCGTGATCGAGCGCGACGCGATCCGCCTCGTCCTGGAGGTGGCCGAGCAGACCGAGGACGGGCTCACCGTGCACGGCACGATCACCGTGGCCGACCCCGCCGCCGACCCCGACGTCAGCCAGGGCCGGCCCGGCCCCCTGGCCGCCTCGGTCGCCCTCACCAGCAAGGGTCGGCTACTGCGCCGGGTGACCACCGGGCCGGACGGACGGTTCTCCGCGGTGCTCGTCCCGGCACACGTGGACGAGGTCTGGCTCGACGCGGGCCACGGCCGCAAGGTCCGAGCGGAGGTCGAGCTCGCCCTGCGGTGAGCCGGACCGACGGCGGGATCCGCAGTGAACGAGCACGACGCGCGGCTGAGCGCTGCCGTCGAGGAGGCCGAGGACGTCGCGCTGCGCGACCCCGAGGTGGCGCTGGCCTTCCTCGACGGCCTCGACCTGCACGCCCTCCGATCGCGCGAGCCGCGACTGGCCGCGCGGATCGGATACCTGCGCGCCCGGCTGCTGGCGCTGCGCGGCTGGTACGACGACGCCCTCGGCGCGATCAGGGCCGCTCGGCGCGACTGGCTGGCGGGGGGAAGCGTCCTCGACGCCCTGGCGACGGACCTGGGCCGCGCGACGGTGCTCGTCGACGTCGGCGAGCACCAGCAGTCGGTGACGGTCAGCCAGACGCTGCTGACCCGGCTGACCGCGGCCGGCGTACCGCCGGAGCGCGAGGAGGACGCGATGTCGGTGCGGGCCCGGGCGCACCACAACCTCGGCAACGCCTGGTCCGGGCTGGGCGACCACGACGAGGCACTGCGGCACTACGACTTGGCCGCGAACCTCTACAGCGCGATCGGGTGGCGTCGGCTGCGGGCGGAGACCGACGCCAATCGGGGCGTGACCTATCTGCGCTTGGGCATGGCGCACCGAGCGCTCGCCGAGCTCGGCGCCTCGGTCCGCGCCTTGCGGGCCGAGGGCCACGAGATCATGGCGCTGCACACCGAGATCGACCTCGCCGACGCCCACCTCGCACTCGACGACGCTCCGACCGCGCTGTGGCTGCTCAGCGCGGTGCGCAGTCGGCTGGAGGACCTCGGCGCCGTCCCGGACCTCGGACGGCTCGCGGTGGTCGTGGCCCGGGCGCTCTGCGACCTGGGCCGACCGGACCAGGCGCACGCCGAGGCCCTCGCAGCCTACGAGCGCTTCACCGAGCTCACCATGGTGAGCGAGGCGGCGAGGGCCATGGCGGTCGCGGCCTGGGCGTCGCACCTCGAGGGTCGCCTCGAGCGCGGGATCCAGGAGATCGGCGTCGCCCTGAGCCTCTTCGCCGGCACCAGCAACCGACCGGCCGAGGCAGCGGCGCAGATCGTGCGCGGGCGGCTCGAGGCTGCCGCCGGCCGCCGCAAGGAGGCGGCCGAGGTCCTCGTCGAGCACGCCGCCCTCCTGGAGAGGATGCGCGACAACGTCACCGCCTGCGAGGCGCACCTGCTGCTCGCCGAGCTCGCCGAGGACGTGACGGAGGCACGCGCCCACCTCGACCGTGCCGTCGAGCTCGTCCAGTCCCTCGACGTGCCGGCCCTGCGTGCGCGGCTGGACCTCGGACGGGCGCGGGTCGATCGCCGGCGAGGCGACCTGACCGCCGCCGCCGGGCGGCTTCGCGCGACACTGCTGCGCCAGCGGCGGGGGGTACGACGGCCCCGCGGGCCGGCCGAGATGCTGCCCTCCCGCGGCGGTGCCCGCGACGAGGCGCTCGGGGAGCTGCTCGACGTCCTGCTCAGGTCCGGCACCCGCGACGGAACCGTCGCGGCCTGGCGCTGGGCCAGCTGGTCGAACGCCCACCTCGTCGAGGAGCTGAGCGGCCGCCAGCCGGTCGCCCGCGGTTGGCAGGACCCCGAGGAGCTGCCACTGCTCGAGGGTCCGGTGCTCCAGTACCACGCCGTCGGGGCGGACCTGGTGGCGTTCGTGGTGCGCGATGCCCAGGTCCACGCCCGCCGGCTGCCCGGAGCGCTGGCGGAGAGCCGCCGGCAGGTGGACGCCTGGCGGCGTGCGTGTGCGCTGCGTCGACTCGCCGGCGGGGACGGGGGGCGCGGCACCGCCGGCCGGACCGGCCGGCTCGCCCTCACCACACTGCAGTCGCTGCTGCTGGACCCGGTGGCCGACCTCCTCGAGGACGTGCCGGGAACACCCCTGCTGGTGGTGGCACCGGGCCATCTGGCCTCGGTGCCCTTCGAGGCGCTCGCGTGCGACGGCGACGAGCCGCTCGGTCTGCGCTACCCGCTCACGTTCGCCCCGGCGCTGACGCCGGACCCGACGATCGCCCCCCCGTCGATCAGTGGCGCTCGGGAGTCGACCCTGGTCCTCGCCGTCCCGGACCAGCAGGCTCCTGCTGTCCTGCACGACGCCATGGTGATCTCCGCGCTCCGGCCCGAGGCCGAGGTCCACGTCGGCGCGCGCGCCACCGCAGCAGTCCTGCGTGAGCGCAGTCGCGGACGCGACCTCATCCACCTGGCGTGCCATGCCACGTTCGACGCGACCGACCCGGCGGCCTCGACACTGGCGCTCGGCGACGGACCGCTCGACGGCGGCGCGCTGCGGTCCCTGGATCTCCACGACAGCGTCCTCTTCCTGGCCGCCTGCGAAGGTGGCCGCCTGGGTGACGATGCCGGGGCGCCGGCGGGGCTCGCCTGGTCGGCGCTGGCCGCCGGGGCTCGCGCCGTGCTCGCGGCCACCTGGAGCGTCGACGACGCTGCGACGTCGCGCTTCGTCGGGTGCTTCTACCGGCATGTCGCCGTCGGCCGGTCCCTGCAGGACGCCGTCGCCCGGGCCCGTGTCGAGGTCGCCGGCGACGATCCCGACC
Source organism: Marmoricola sp. (assembly GCA_051961835.1). Lineage (GTDB taxonomy): Bacteria > Actinomycetota > Actinomycetes > Propionibacteriales > Nocardioidaceae > Marmoricola. Next base: position 12,538 of record JBQCCW010000045.1, read on the forward strand.
CGTTCCACTGGGCGGCGTTCCGGTTGACCTGCACTCCGCGTACCGCGCTCGGGGACACCTTCGCGCACTGACCCCGGGGCGGGGCGCCGCGCTCAGCGGTCCGGTGAGAGCGCCGTGGCCAACGACCGATGGATGATCGCCTCGGGCGAGCAGTGCAACCGGTAGCTCCGCCGGTTCGCCTCCATCATTGCGCCCACCCGCTCGGGGTCGGCCAGCAACGCCTCCAACGTCGTGACCAGGCCGTCGGTGTCGGCGAAGGAGAGGTAGTTCTCACCCTCGACGACCCCGGGGCCGGGATCGAAGTGGAGTGGCTCGCAGACGATCGCGCGCGCGCCGGCGACGTACTCGGCGAACCGCCAGCCGGTCGATCGGTGCAGGCCGGCCGTGCTCACACAGATGGCGTGCTGCTTGACCGCCGCCAGGAAACGGTGCCGCTCCGTCTGGGCGCGACTGAGCAGCAGGGTGGGGTCGGCACGGCGGGAGGAATACGCGTCGGCGACGAGGCCGCCGTCGAACTGCGGCCCGAGATGATCCCGGCAGGCGCGCAGCGCCTCCTGACGCCTCCGGTTCATCTCGACGCGCTCCTCCCGCGCGTCGTCCCAGGTCACCGCCGGGTCGTCGGGATCCCAGAGGCGGGTGTAGAAGAGGATCCGATGCGTGCCGGTGAGCTGCGGCATGCCGACGAGCTCCTCCTCGGGAAGCCGGGGGCTCGGCGCGCCCACCATCCGTCGCAGCGTGGAGGACCTCCGCAGGCGCTCCGCGGCGCGCCGCCCGCGAGGGCCCGCTCCCGGGAGCCGGCGAGGCGGGTCCACCTGCAGGTTCAACCCGTACGGCTCGACGCGGCAACGCGCGGGCGCCAGCTCGCGCAGCTCAGGCTCGAAGCTGCGCTTGAAGAGCACTCCGGCCGGGGCGTGCTCGGCGAACCACGTCAGGTTGGTGGCCCGATCGGCGCGCAGCCAGTTGAGGCCGTCGTGCATGTCGTAGTACAGCCGGACCTCCGGAGTGTCGACCTCCATCCCGAGCGGCGAGGCCGCCGGCTCGCGCCAGGCGCAGCGCACCACACCGGCATCCTCCAGCCGCTGGAACCCGGCGGCCACCTGGGTGTCGTGCGCGTTCGTCGGCACGGAGATGCGGACGGGAATCGGCGAGCCGGAGGCAGTGACCACCGGAGGCGGCGGGGGCGCGACCCGCTCCGCTCCCCTGGCCCGGAGCGCGCTCACCTCGGCGCTTCGGTTCGGGTGACCGGCGGAGCCGACGGGGGCCGGCGCGGCGACGGAAGGAGCGGATCGGCCTCCTCCGCCTCCTGCCGGAGCAGGTCGCGGGTGGCCGTGCTCAGCTGCTCGCACTCCGCGAGCCGCGCGTCGAGCGCCGCCCGACCGGCAGCGCGCAGCTCCTGAGCCGTCCGCGCGGCGTCGCCGATGAGCGCCTCCGCCTCCGCCTCCGCCTCCGCCAGCCGGCGGCTGGCGAGTTCGGCCACGGTCCGGCGCAGCCGCTCGGCCTCCTCCGCAACGCGCAGCAGCACCGCCCTGGCCGCGGGGAGGTCACAGCCCTCGGCCTCGCGCAGCTGCGCGAGCAACGCGTCGATGTGGGCGTGCGGGAAGTGCGGGGACCAGGCGGGGCTGGTGCCGGCGGTCGGCTCGGTCGGGCTCACGGCACTGTCTCGCTCCCCGCGCAGGGCGCGCCCCTCATGCCTTGCGTCCCGACGCGGTCCGGCGCATCTTCGCCCCGACCAGCACCGAGCCGACCAGCCGGGCCCGCACCTCGCGCAGATCCTCGACGACCGTCTCCAGGAGGGCGGGCCGGACCCGCCCGACCGGCAGTGTGAGGAGCAGCGAGCCGTCGATCGCGACGATGCGCGCGTCGTCGGACTCGCTCATGGCCGGCGCCCGCACCAGGACGACGTCGTACTTCTGGTCGATGTCGTCGAGCAGCCGGCGCACGCGCATCTCCAACAGGCTCGGAGCGGCCAGGTCGACGTTCCCCACCGGGACGACGCTCACGTTGTCGACCGGCCCTTCGATGCGCGCACCGTCGAGCGACACCGAGCCGGCGAGCATGTCGTAGAGCCCCGGCGACTCCGGCGCGGTCAGGGCCGGGTGACGCCGGCGTCCGTCGGCGCAGGCGTCGATGAGGAGCACGTGGTGGCCGACCTCGGCGAGTGCGACCGCGAGATTCACCTCCAGCCATCCCCCCGAGGGGTCCGCGACGGCGGGCGCCACGACCAGCGTCCGGGTCGGCTCGTCGGTGGTGGCGAACTCCAGGGCGACACGCAGCGCCCGGAGCGACGGGTACGCCGCGCTGCTGCTCTCGGCGGCCGGCACCCCCTCCCAGCCGCGCGGCTTGCGCACCACGCCGAGGACGTTGCTGCCGGTCAGTGCCGCGGCGTCCTCCGCGGTGTCGACGGTCCGGGTGGCCCGGTCGTAGAGCACGGCCGCCGCGACGGCCAGGACGACGGCGAGCACGGCACCGGCAAGACCTCCGATCCGCAGGTTCGGCGAGCTGAAGGTGGTGGGGACCACCGCGGGTTGGGTGGTGGCGAACTCGAAGTAGCCGTTGCCCGGGTCATGCGCCGGCAGCGCGTTCGCCACGGCGTTCGCGATCTGCGCCGCCACGACAGGGTCCCGGTCGGTGACCGAGATCTGGACGATCACGGTGCCGAAGAGCACCGCGCCGGACACCTCGTCCTGCAGCGTCCCGATGCTGCGGACGCCGATCGAGCGGTGCACGTCCTCGAGCAGCGGTCGCGACGACGCGACGTCGGCCAGCGTGCCGAGGAGGTCGCTGTAGTTGGCGGCCGACTGCGACAGCGTCTGGGGCGGGGTCGCCGCCACACGGGCCACGGCGGTGTACTGGCGCGGCGCCGAGCCGAGGCCGAGTCCCACCACGACACCGACCAGGACCAACACGAGCAGGACGACACCCTTGCGGCGCCAGAGCAGCGCGAAGAACGCCCGCAGGTTCGAGGCGGGGGGAGCTGTCCGACCGGTCGATGTGTTCACGGCTTCTCCGATGTGCAGGAGTACGGGACGTGCGGACGCACGCGGGGCGGGATGGGATAGGCCACGACCGTGCCCAACCGGGTGCCAGGCGGCACCCGGTGTTGCAGGGCCATGCGCACCTGGTGCCGCTGCGGGCCGTCGAAGCAGTAGAACCGACCCGAGATCACCGCGACGAGGTGACCGCGACGATCGACGAGGAACGCCTGACCGGCGACGTACGCAGGGACGGTGCGGCGCGGCTCGAAGGTCGCGGTCACCACGGCGTCGTGCGACGTGCGGACGAACCGCGCGTCCGTCACCCGAATGCGCGGTCGGCTCGAGGCGGGCCAGGGCCTCGTTCTCACCTGGGACGGGTGGGCGAAGCTGACGCGCACCTGGGCGACCGGGCCGACGCCTCGCGCGGTGAGGAAGAGCCCGAACCGGTGTCCCGGCGGGACCGACAGCAGAGTGCAGCACTTGGAGCCACGCAGCCCGGTGGTCGACAGGAGCATCCGACCGCCCCGGTCGTAAAGGGCGATCCGGACCAGGCCCTCCTCGATCTGCCGGGCGTCGACGTTGCGCACGACGATCGACACCAGGCTCCCGTCGCGCCCCCAGGCGACCACCTGCGGATCGCGCGGCGGCGCGTGAGCTCCCGTGGTCGACGGCAGGCCCGACACCGTCGCCCCCGCGCTCCCGCCGGCAGAACCGGACGGCACCCCCGGCGTGGGGGGCGTCGGCGGCACCACCGAGGCACGAGGGCGTGCCCCACCGCAGCCGGCGAGACCGAGCAGCAGGGTGACGAGGAGCGCGGGGACCGCGCGGTAGATCACGGGACGAGCTCCCTTCGGTGGCTTCCCTGCACCAGTGCGTCGTACCGGGCCCGATAGTCCGCGCCCATCCGATCCGCACCGAAGCGGCCCGCCACGAGCCTGCGCGCGCGGGCGGCCAACCGGTCGCGGGCCTGCTCGTCGTGGAGGAGATCCTCCAGACCCTCCCGAAGCGGGCCGGGTCGGCCCGGTGGCACGAGCGAGACCGTGCCGGCGAGCACCTGCGGCAGCGCTCCGACGGCCGAGGCGACGACCGGCACGCCGACCGCCATCGCCTCCAGCACACTGATCGGGAGGCCCTCCCAGTCGGTCGCCAGCACGGCGACGTCGGTCGCGGCCAGGACACGACCCACGTCGTCGCGCTCGCCCAGGAACCGGACCCGCTCCCCCAGGCCGAGGTGCCGGGCCTGCTCCTCCAACGCCGCCCGGAGCGGTCCGTCGCCCACCACGAGCAGGATCGCGGCGGGGTCGACGCCGGCCCACGCCTCCAGCAACAGGTCGTGACGCTTCTGCGGCACAAGCCGGGCGATGGTGCTGGCGACCGGCACGCCCGCGTCCAGACGGAGAGCCGCGCGCGCGGCGGACCGGTCCGGGAGCCGAGGTGGCACGACCGCGTTCTCCACGACCGAGACGCGCCCGGCGGGAAAGCCCTCCGCGATCAGCCGGTCGGCGACGTCGCCCGACACCGCGACGACCTCGGCCCCGACGTGGTGCAGGATGCGCGCCGCGCCGGCGTACTCCCGGTCGGGGACGCCGTGCACGGTGACGAGGAGGGGCACCCGCCGTCCCGTCGCCGCGCGGCAGACCGCCGCCGCCTTGACGTTGTGAGCGTGGACGAGATCGGGTCGCCACCGTCGAAGCAGCCGCCGGACTCGCCAGGCCGACGTGGCGAGGTCCGCAGGGCGACGTCCGACCAGCGCGAGGTCCGCGTGGCCGGTGCCGCCCGCACGGAGCTCGGCCACCCGGAAGCCGCCGCTGCTGGCGACGAGGGTCTCGTGACCGGCGCGCCGCGCGTCCTCGGCCAAAGCCAGCACCACCGCCTCGGCACCCCCGGCACCGAGCTGCGGGATCACGCTGAGGACCCTCATCGGCTCGTCCCCGCGGCCTCGGCGTAGAGGTCCAGGAGCCGCGCGACGCAGCGCTCGAGGGTGAAGGAGTCGATCACCCGACTGCGCGCAGCGGCGCCGAGCGCCGTCCGGAGAACGGCGTCGCCCGCGAGCTTGCGCAGCGCCACCTCCCACGCCGCGACGTCCGCGGTGTCCACCAGCCATCCGTCGACACCGTCGCGGACGATCTCGGGGATGCCGCCCGCCCGCGAGGCGAGCACCGGGACACCGAGCGCCATCGCCTGGAGCAGGGCCATCGGGCACGCCTCCGCGGCCGAGGGCAGCACCGCCAGGTCGGCCCCGGCGAGCTCGGGCGTGGGGTCGGACAGGAAGCCGGTCAGCCGGACGCGCTCCCGCAGGCCCAGACGGCGGATCTGGCGCTCCACCCCGGTGCGCTCCGGGCCGTCCCCGACCAGCGTCAACTCCACCTCCGGACACCGGGCGACCGCGTCGACCAGCAACGGAAGGCGCTTGACGGGCTGGAAGACACCGACCCAGACCACGTGCACCGGGTCCCCGTCCCGCCCGTGCCCGGGAGTCTTCGCCGGGAACGGTGGCACCACCACGCCGTTGGGCACGACCCGCACCCGCCGGGCGGGCAGACCGACGGCGTCCACGGCATACCGCCCGACCGCGGCGCAGGGGGTGACCACGAGCGATCCGGTGGCCCGAGCCAGCCAGCGCTCACCGGTGAGGCACCCGAGACGCGTGCGTCGGTCGGCACCCGCCACGGCGACGTTGCCGGGGACCAGCCCCGCAAGGCCGTCGGGTACGCCGTGCAGCGTGTAGATCGAGGGCACCCCGAGTGCCCGCGCGGCGACGCGGCCGAACAGGCCGGCGCGCCGGTCCTGGGCATGGAGGACGTCGGGCCGCACCTGCGAGACGACCTGGGCCACCCGGCGCGCACCGGCGAGGTCGACCTTCGAGCGCGCGTCCACCGGGTGCCACCGCACCCCGGCGGCGGCGAGCGCGGGCCCGCGACCCCCGGCCGCCCCGGCGGGACCCGCCACGTGGCTCTCGTGACCGGCGGACGCGAGCGCCTCCGCCACGTCGAGCGCATGGTCGACCGGACCGCCACGCTCCTGGGTGATCACCTGCAGGATCCGCACCTCAGACTCCTCGGCTCGCGGCGGTCGGCGCCGGCGCTCGGCCCTCGAGGGCGCTCGGACCGGGAGCGGCAGCGCTCCCGGCCGCGGCGAGCGGATCGAGCGCGACGCCGAGCGCCGTGAGCAACCAGATCGGCAGGTAGTACTGCTCGGTGAGGAAGCAGGCCGCGATCAGGGTGCCGGCGAAGCCGGCGACGACCCCGCGCGCCAGCCGCGGCGTCCCCGAGCGGGCGCCGCGACCGGCGGCGAGGGCCCCGGCGGCCAGCATGGTGACGAAGGCCCCGGCCCCGAGGAGGCCGAGCTCGCTGGCCACGTCGAGGTACATCTCGTGCGCCACGTCGAAGTGGTCGCTGGTGAGAGCCCGCGTCCCCACATAGTGGTCGTACTCGGCCTTGAACCCCCCGGGCCCCTGGCCGAGCAGCGGACTGTCGGCCGTCATCTCGGCGGCCATCGCCCAGGTGGCGTAGCGGTCGTCGACGTTCTGCCCGGCGATGTGCTGCTTCGCCTCCACGCTGCTGCGGACGAGCGCCGGGTCGGCGAGCACGATGGCCGAGATCCCGACGACGGCGAGCACGGCGACGACGATCACCGCGGCCGGACGGATCAGGCGCACGACGAGGCCGTAGGCGAGGACGGCGAGCAGGCCGAGCACCGCCCCGCGCGAGAACGTCGCGAGCATCCCCACGAGCAACACCCCCGCCGCGAGCTGCCAGCCGAGGGGCCGGCGCGCGGGCGGCCCGCCGAGCGCCAGCGCCAGGGCGAAGGCGCAGAGGAGGAAGAACGCGAAATCGTTCGGGTCGCTCACCGGCCCACCGGCGCGGCCACCCCGGGTGAGGAAGACCCCGAGGCCCACCACCGCCGCGGCCGTGCAGGACAGCACGAACGTGGCCATCACGCGGCGTGGCGGGAGGGTCGTGCGCATGGTGTCGACGAGGACCACGAGGATCGCCAGGTAGGAGACGTAGCGGGTCGCGACGACGACCGAGTCCGAGCCGTGGGGGTGCCACGCCGTCGACGCGAGCAGGGCGACGAAGAGAACGGCCGCCGCGGCGGTCGCCAGATGCCGCAGCGCGAGCGGGCGGGTCCGGGTGGCCAGACGCAGCAGCCAGGCCAAGAAGACCAACGCGCCCAGTCCCTTGAGGGCAGCGGGATCGAGCAGGCGGAGATAGTCGTTGAACGGCTCTGCCGCCACGTAGAGCAGCACTGCCCACTCCAGCTGGAGCACGAGCACCGCGAGCACGCCGGCGCCGCACACCGCCACGAGGGAGAGCACCGGCGCCCGCAGCGCGACCAGTCCGGTGAGGACCGCGACCGGGACGATCAGGCCGAGCAGCCCGACCCGCCGCGACGACAGGGCGCCGGTCATCGTGGCCCGTTCCGAGTGCGCCAGCGCTCCACTGCACGCATCCAGTCGTAGGCGCCGTCGAGCTGCCAGCGGAAGTCGCGCTCCCGGTCGAAGGCGAAGGCCCGCCGCAGCGCCAGCGCATCCTGCGTCGGCTGGTTGACGCCGCGGTCCACCGTGATGGCGGCCTCGTAGCCGGCGGCCTCGACCTCGTCGCGCACCTGCGCGTTCCACCCGCCCATGGGGTAGGCGAAGGTGCGAACCGGGCGTTGCAGCATCTGCTCGAGGCGGTCCCGGGAGCAGCGGACCTCCACGGCGACCTCCTGACGCCGCAGGTGTGGGAGCCAGGGATGCGTCATCGTGTGGGAGCCGATCTCGAGGCCCTCCTCGGCCGCAGCGACGAGGTCGGCGCTGGCGGCGATGCTCACCCGGTCGTGCGGGCCGCAATCGGCGTCCCACGGGAAGCGGGCATTGGTGTCGACGTAGCCCGGCACGGCGAAGAGCGTGGCCGGCCAGCCCCGGCGCTGCAGCTCGGGCCAGGCGCGTTCGAGCACGCTGGCGTACCCGTCGTCGAACGTCAGCACCACGGCGCGCTCAGGCAGCGTGCCGACACGCAGGCCGTCCACGGCCGCCACCAGCGGCAGCACCGTGAAGTCCCGCTCCTCCAGCACGTCGAGATGGCGACGGAAGTCGTCGAACGACGTGGAGAGACCGGTGGGTCCGCGGTCGATGCGGTGCCAACCGACGATGGTCAGGCCCGTCCCGGTCCGGATGCTGCTCGCGGGGAGCGCCGACCGGGACACGGCGCCGAGGAATCTTGTGGCCGCCCTCATCGGGACATCACCGTCCCGGCCAGCGCAAGCACGCGCCGGCGTCCGAGCCCGGCCACGAGCACCCCCGCGTACGCGAGCATCATCAGGCAGCCCAGCACGAGCGCGGAGAGCAGCGAGTGCGCGATGTCCGGCAGCGCCGCACGCACGGCGATGCAGACCGCCGCCATCGCGAGCAGACCCGCCAGGGCCGTCGCGACGTCGCGCACGAGCCAGCCGACGGGCGCGGTCCGGGACACCACGCGCAGCAGCAGGCCCACGGCCAGGATCGCGACAGCCGCGCCGGCGACCGCTTGGGCGATGCCCGCCGCCGTGATGCCGGTCGGCACCAGCAGCCAGAGCAGCCCGGCGAGCACCACGAGGTGCGCGATGTTGAGGACGAACGTCAGCCGGGTCCGCCCCACGGCGTTGAAGGTCGTCTGAGCGACCTGCACGACGCTGAGGAGCAGGCCGTAGGCGGCGAGCCAGCGAAGCACGGGCACGGCTGGCGCCCACTGGGTCCCCAGCAGCTCGATCGCCGGGGCGAGCAGGAGCATCGCGACATAGACCGGCGCCAGGAGAGCCGCCAGCAGCCGCCCGAACAGGCTGACCGCCGCCGCGACCTCGTCGGATCGCAGCCGACACAGATACGGGAACGCCGCACCGCAGACGACGACGGTCACCATAAGGTGCGGCATGTAGGCGAGGCGGAAGGCCAGCGAGTACTGGCCGAGCGGGCCGGCGCCGAGAAGGTGGCCGATGAGCAGGTAGTCGACGTTGAGCATCAGCAGCTGCACCGCGTTGGCACCGGCGAGGTGCCGGCCGTAGGCGAGGAGCTCGCGCACGTGCGCGAGCGACCACCCCGGACGCACCGGAGCCGCCAGCACCCAGCAGGCGAGCATCCGCAGGGACGCCCCCGCGACCTGCCCGACAACAAGGGCGTAGACGCCCGCTCCGTGGAGCACGAGCACCACAGAGACGCCCAGACCCACCGCGGCGGAGGCGATGTCGGGGGTCACCCGCCGGGCGAACGCGAGGTCGCGCCGCATCAACTCGAGGCTCACGTTCGCCACGCTGTAGAGCGGGACGCACAGGAGCAGCCCGCGGATCACCCCCACGCCGTCGTGGCCGGCGCCCAGGGTCGCGGACAGCCACGGCGCCAGGAGCCAGCCGAGAACGGTGGCGAGGAGCGAGGTCCCCAGCGCCACGGTGAGGGCGCTCCGCGCGGGCTGCCTCGGGTCTCCCCGCCAGTGCACCAGCGCCGTGCTGCTCCCCATGTCGGTCAGCGTGCTCACGACGTTGGTGACGAGGGCACCCACGGCAAGCACGCCGAGGGCCGACGGTGCAAGAACCGCAGCGAGGACCAGCTGGATGATCGTCTGATACGTCTTGGTGGCGATGGCGCCGGCGGCCAGCCAGAGCGCGCCCCGTCCGGCGCCGCGGGTGGCCGGCGCCTCGAGCCCCTCCTGCTCGGGCTCGATCTGCGGCGCGATCTCCGGCTGGATCTCCGGCTGGATCTCTGGCTCGGTCGCCGGATCGGTGTCCATGGGTGCGCTCAGCAAGTCCGACAGGGTGCCGAGGGCGCCGCGAAGGCCCTCGTGACCCAGATCGTGCAACGCCCGGTTGCGCAGGTGGAGCAGGGCCGCGGCGAGCGCGAGCGCCGCGCGCTCCCTCGGCGACCAGGACACCCAGGCGTGCCCTCCGATGTCGGCGTCGAGCAGCGCCGGCTGTCGGGCGAACACCGCGCAGGCGGTGACCATGTCGGTCCCCTCGCTCTGCGCCCGCTCCAGCGCGAGGAGGAGCAGGCGGTCCAGGCCCAGCGGCGCGTCGGGGGCAGCGGTGTCCCAGTCGATGACGACCGGACCGCCCGGTCCGACGAGCACGTTGCCCGCCCAGGGGTCGCCGTGGCACCAGCCCGTCGGGACGCCGCCCTCCAACACGGCCAGAGCCGTCACGAAGCGGTCCCGACGCTCCGCGGGCACGAGCGTGCACGCGTCGACCCAGGCGGCGGCCCAGCCCGCCGACGTGCGGCCCGTGGGGCAGCCGGCGAGCAGTTCGGCCAGCAGTCCCAGGGCCGGGGTGGCCGCCCGGGAGCGGCGTACGCCGTCCAGCACCGGCACCCCTCGGGCGGGCAGCCAGGGCGTTGCCGCCCAGGGCATACCCCCGAGACGGCCGTGCGCGAGCACCTCCGGCAGCAGCGGGGCGGCCGCCGGTACATCGGCCGCGACCCGTTCGCTGCGCACCGGATCGCTGTGGGAATCACCGCAGGACAGGCGGACGGCGATCTCCCGACGGCCCCGGAGGCGGAGCACGATGTGGCCGGCAGCCACGATGCCCACCACCGTGAACGTGTCGTCCAGCGCCACCCCCACGGCGGCGGCCACCTCGTCGGCCAGCGAGGGCCCCGCCGGCCCGCGCACGTCCAGGCAGGTCGCGGAGCGCAGCCCGTGGAGCAGCACCCCCGCCCGCCGGCGCAGGTCGGCCGCCCCGCCGACTGCTCCCGGGAGCGGCCATCCGCGGCGCCACACGTGTTGCGGCGCGGCGGCATCGGGGTAGATCACGTAGCGGCCGCGGCGGCCCAGCACCGCCAACACGCCGTCGGGCGCCAGCAGCGCTCGCGCGGCGTCGGGATCGGCGTACCCCTCCTCGACGATCACCAGGGCGCACCCGTTCCCGTCCGCCTCCGACGGGCCCTGTCGGCCGCGGCGCGCGGCCGGGAAGCGGTGGGCCAGCGCGGACGCGAGCGGCTCGGCGACGAGCAGGGCGACCTCGCCGCTCGGTACGCGCGGCAGCAGCACCGTGAACGCCACCAACCGGTCGCCGATCCGGAGCAGCTCTGCCCGGCTCAGCGCCTCGTCGGGGCCGTCGGCGGTGCTCGTGTCGACGGAGGCGGGAGGGAGCAGCACCGTCAGCCCACCGAGCGAGGCGCGGTGCGGGGTGCCGCGGCGGTCGTGGGAAGGACCGGCCCGTCCAGGGAGCGGCGTTGCGCCGGCACGCGCACCGCCGGGACGAGCGGAGTGCCGCAGACCTCGGCGTAGGCCTGGAGGAGGTGCTCGCCCTGGACCCGGCGCGAGTGCTTGTCGCCCACGGCGAGGGACGCACGCTGCGCGGCTGTCCAGCCGCGCTCCGCCCGCAGGTCCAGGAGCCGGGCGGCGAGAGCCGGCACGGTGTCGGCGAGGCCGGGAAGGCCGAGGCTGCACAGTGGCGCGATCGAGCGCAACGCGAGCGGCAGCCCCAACGCCGCTGCCTCCAGCACGCTGATCGGCGCGGCCTCCCAGGCGGCCGTGTGCAGGTAGATCTGGGCCTGGGTGAGCTCGGCGAGCACCGCGCCCCGGTCGATCCAGCCGGTCACCTCCACGCCGGCACTGGTGAGCCGGGCCTCGGCGGCTGCCTCTCCCCCGCCCAGCCAGCTCCAGGTGGCGTCGAGACCGAGCTGCTCCTCGGCGTAGCGCTTGACGTGCAGGAAGTAGCGCCAGTCCTTCTGCCGGCAGATGCGGCCCACCGCCACGATGCGGGGCCGCTCGGCGAACCGCGCGCGACCGCCGATCGTCGCTGTGGTGCGGTTGGGCGCGTAGGCGATGCGCCGGTGACCGAGGGCCGCGGCGAGCTCCATCTCGTGCGGAGCGACGGCGACGAGGAGATGGGTGCGCCGCGCCAGGACCCGCTCGACGGTCCGGTAGGCGAGGCGCTCGGTCCGGCCGAGGTCGCGACGCTCGAAGGCGAAGCAGTGCGGGCTGTAAACGATGCGTGGACCGTCCAACCCGGCAACGCGGACCACGGCGCCTGCGATCGAGGAGTGGGCGTGCACCACGTCCGGGAAGAGCTCGCGCACCGACCTGCGAACGGCCGCCACGGCGCGCACCGGGTCGGTGGGCAATGCGGCGATCGAGGAGAACCGGCCGCTCAGCTCGGCGCCGGTGTCGTGGCCCTCACGCTCGTGGGCCAGCAGGTGGTGGTCGACCTCCGGAGTCGCCTCGGCCATCGCCAGCAACGAGGAGACGACACCCCCGCCGAACGCCTCGGAGACATGCAGCACGCGCATGGATCGATCCCGTCCTCGTCGCCGCTCAGGAGTCTTCGGGATTCAGCTGGCCGAACATCGAGCCCAGCGGACCTCCCTCCGAGGACGTGCGCTGCCGCGGAAGAGCGCCTCGCTCCCCTTCGGTGACGGCCGACATCGAGGTCGTCTCGGTGACCACGGCGACCGACGTACCGGTGTCGGGGCGCTCGGACCCGCTCGCGCTCCCGGCGGTGCCTCCGACGGCGTCGTCCGTGCCGATGGAGCGCGCACGGGCCGCGTCCGCGAGGCTGGCGAGGGTGTCGACCTGCTCGTCGATCGAGGTCGCGTGCGTGGCGAGGAGCTCGCGGAGCTCCCGGGCGTGCTCCTGCGCCCGTGTCAGCGCCTCGGCGGCGTGGGCCAACACGCCGCGGGCCTCCTCGCGAAGCGCCTCGGCGTCCTGCTCACCGGCCGCCCGCGCCATCGCGACGTAGCGTCGTGCGGTCTCCTCGGCCTCCGGCATCGCCTTGCTCAGCGCGTCGGCTCGCATCTCGGCCGCTTCCTTCCGGGCCGCGTCGAGAAGAGCGCTGACGTCGGCTTCCAGGCTGCTGCGTCGCTCGGCCGCCCAACGACCCATCTCCTCACGCAGGCGGGCGCTCTCGGCGCGTGCCTCGGCGTGCAGGCCCTGCGCCACCTCCTTGGCCTCGCTGAGGATCCGCTCGGCCTGCTCGGTGGCGTCTCCGTGGACCTTCGTCGCGCGCGCCAGCAGCTCCTCGGCCTCCCGCTTCGCCTCGAGCGTCGCGCGCAACGCCTCGGTGTGGGCGTCGGCGGCGGCAGCGAGACCACCGGCGGGGGCCGCGTCGGGCCCGTCGGCGGCGCCGGCCTGCTCGAGGCGACGCAGCACGTCGCTCAGCTGGGCGCGGACACCACCGGGCGCCGCACCAGCGGACCCAGCGGACCCAGCGGACGCAGCGGCCGCGGGCTCGCCCGGCTGGTCGGCATGCTGATCTGCGGTCTGATCAGCCGGCCGATCGGCGGGGGCCGGCTCGGGGGTGGAACCGGTCGGGGTCTCTGGCATGGGGTCCCTTCCTGTCCCGGACGGCGCTCGGCCCTCGTCCCGAGGCCCGGGGGATGCCTTGGCGCGGTTGAACATGCCCCACTGGTGCGGTCAGGAGCGCCGGTGATCCATGCGCCGACGCACAAATGTCGACACCGCCCCGATCCCCCGGCGGAGCGACCCGGCCGCCCGCACAAGGCGGAGTGACGCCTCCGCGACCGGACCCCTCCCGGCTCTGATCCGCAGCAGCGCGCGCTCCTCCGCCACGAACGACGCCTTGTACGCCTCGGCGCCTCGCAGGAAGTCGACCTCGGTGACGCCGCGGTCGAGGCCGAGCCGGATCAGCTCGCGATCCAGCAGCGTCCCGAGCCCGTCGAAGATCGGGTCGCCGGACCGAGCCGACTGGTAGAGACACAGGCGCCGCCCCGCGACCAGGGCGATGCCGACCCACCCGTAGCGGCCGTCGGCCTCGGCCACGGCGAGCACCACCTCGCCGGCACGGTGCCCCGCCTCGACGGCACGGCGCAGCCGCGGTATCTCCCGGCTGAGCTGCGCGCGGTCCTCTCGGGCCGCGTGAAAGGCCGCAAAGGCGTCCAGGACTCCGGCCACCTCGTCGTCCTCGACGCCGCGCAGCACGACTCCGGCTCTCGCGGCGTGCCGCTCGAGGCGGCGCAACCGCTTGCGGAACGAGCCCGACCGGCGCTCGAGCCACTCCTCGTAGGAGACGACCGGCTCGTAGGGCGCAACGTCCTCGGCCTCCACGGACGCCGGCGCGACGACCTCGAGGAGGTCGGCGCCGTCGCGTATCCCGCGCAGGTCCGCGGCGACGCCGTGCTGGTGCGTCCACCACGCGCGCAGCGCCACCACCACGACGTCGCGGGTGTCGCTGGCGGCGACGAGGTCGAGGTGGTCGGGTGTGAGGGTCCCTCCACCGCCGACCTGCACGCGCCGCACCGGGAACCGACCAGCGACCTCGAGGGCCAACCCTCCAATGAGCCGCTCGCCGTCGACGACGAGCACGAACTGCGACCGACGCGACACCGCCTCGAGCCACCAGCTGCGTAGGAACGGCGTGGGCAGGGGCGCGGAGGACACCAGGGCGTCCCAGGCGTCGCGCCACTCACCGAGCGCGGGACGTACGACGATCCGCGGGCTTGCGGTCACCGGCTGTCGTGGCCGGTGCCGACGAGTCCGAGCTGCTGCGCGGTCTCCTCGCGCATCTGCACCTTGCGGATCTTGCCGGTCACCGTCATCGGGAACTCCTCGACCAGCAGGACGTAGCGCGGGATCTTGTAGTGCGCCAGCTTGCCGGACGCGAAGGCGCGCACGGCGTCGGCGTCGAGCGGCTCACGACCGGCCTTCATCTTGATCCAGGCCGCGAGCTCCTCGCCGTACCGCTCGTCGGGCACGCCGATCACCTGGACGTCCTCCACGTCGGGGTGCGTGTAGAGGAACTCCTCGATCTCGCGCGGGTAGATGTTCTCGCCGCCCCGGATCACCATGTCCTTGATCCGGCCGACGATGTTGCAGTAGCCGTCCTCCCGCATCTCGGCCAGGTCGCCGGTGTGCATCCAGCCGTCCGCGTCGATCGCCTCGGCGGTCTTCTCGGGTTCGTCCCAGTACCCGAGCATCACCGAGTAGCCGCGGGTGCAGAACTCGCCGGGCTCGCCGCGCTCGACCGTCTCTCCCGTCGCCGGGTCCACGATCTTGATCTCGACGTGCGGGTGCACCCGCCCGATCGTGGCCGGCCGCCGGTCGAGGTCGTCGTCGGTCCGGGTCTGGCAGGACACCGGGCTGGTCTCGGTCATGCCGTAGGCGATCGACACCTCCGCCATGTTCATCTCGCTGATGCAGCGCTTCATCACCTCGACCGGACAGATCGAGCCGGCCATGATCCCGGTGCGCAGCGTGCTCAGGTCCACCTCGGCGAACGACGGGTCGTTCTGCATCGCGATGAACATCGTCGGCACGCCGTACACCGCGGTCGCCCGCTCCTCCTCGATCGCCCGCAGGGTCAGGGCGGGGTCGAAGCCCGGCGCCGGGATGATCATCGTGGCGCCATGGGTCGTGCACCCGAGGTTGGCCATGACCATGCCGAAGCAGTGGTAGAAGGGCACCGGGATGACGAGCCGGTCCTGCTCGGTGAAGCCGATCAGCTCGGTGGTGAAGTAGCCGTTGTTGAGGATGTTGCGGTGGCTCAGCGTCGCGCCCTTCGGATAGCCGGTGGTGCCCGAGGTGTACTGGATGTTGATGGGGTCGGTCGGCTCGAGGGTGCGCTGCCTGGCGGTCAGCGCGTCGGCGTCCAGACCCTCGCCGGCAGCGACCAGCTCGTCCCAGTCGCCGGTGTCGAGGTAGACCACGCGCTCGAGCACCCCCGGGGTGATCGAGCCGCCGGCCCGCGTCTCCTCGACCATGCCCCGGTAGTCGCTGGTCTTGAAGCCGCTCGCGGCGACCAGCAGGGTGGTGCCCGACTGGTTCATCGCGTAGGCGAACTCGTGGGTGCGGTAGGCGGGGTTGACGTTGACCAGGATCGCGCCGGCCTTCGCCGCGGCGTACTGGGTCAGCGTCCAGCGGGCGCTGTTGGGCCCCCAGACCCCGACCCGGTCGCCTTTCTGGACCCCCGCGGCGATGAGTCCGCGGGCGACCTGGTCGACCTCGTGGTCGAACTCCCGCCACGTCCACCGGCG
>JBQCCW010000046.1:0-6755 GCA_051961835.1 Marmoricola sp.
GCCAACATGGCGCGCCATCCGCATGCGACGGTGACAACCGTGGAGGCCGCGCAGGTGGCGCACCTGGGGCCCGAGGTCCGGTTCGGGTCGGTCCTCGCGCCACGGCCGCGGGACGTGCCGCTCACCGGGAACGTGCTCAGCATCGCTCTGGACGCGCCGGTGACGACCGCTCTGCGGTCGCAGCGCTCCCGGACCGCCCCCGTCGCGGCCCCGTCCGGCCGGGCCGCGCGCCCCGCTCACCCGGCGGCTCGTCGAAGCCCGGCCCACGCCCCTCGGCATCCCCCTCGGCGCGCCCCGGCGCACCGGCCCCCTCCGGCGCACGCGCCGCGGCCGCCCGGGCACGCTGCTCCCGGCCATGCTGCTCCGGGCCATGCTGCTCCGGGCCACGCTGCTCCGGGCCACGCTGCTCCCGGACACTCCGGACAGGCGCCGGGCCACCAGCGCGGTCACGGCCACGCACAGGCGCCCGGGCACTCGGGTTCTCGGGGGTACGTCGAGCAGGCTCCGAGGCAGCTGCGCGGGCACGCCAAGGGGAGGGACCTGTCGCACGGCTCGGCGGGGCACGCCCGGCACTCGGACGCGGCCGCGCCGGGCCGCTCCGGGATGGCACCGGGCCATCTCAAGCACCGCGATCGCGCCGGCCACGGACACGGCCGGGGCGTCGGCCCGCGCTGACTCCCTCCCGGCCGGCTGCGCCGGGAGCGCGGTGGATGCTCCGGAGTCGGTCAGCCGGTCCTCAGGGCGTCGGCTCGAGGTCGAGGGTGACGTCGACCCGCGGCTCGGCAGCGCTCGCGATGTCCTCGGTCGGCGCCCAGACGACGTCGCCGCTGACCCGGCCGGCCGCCCGCAGATCCCCCTCGCAGGCTCGAAGCGCGGTCACGGTGTCGGGGGCGGCAGTGACGACGAGCCCGCTCACCGGGGTGCGCATCCCCACCTTCGCGCTCGACTTGGCGCCGCGCAGCGCGGCCAGGACCACACCGACCGGAGCGAGCAGCGCCGGGTCACCGGGCTCCGGCGTGGCCAGCTCCGCCTCCGTCGGCCACGGCTGGTGGTGCACCGAGCCGTCCTGCCACCACGACCACACCTCTTCGGTGACGTAGGGAAGGTACGGCGCGAACAACCGCAGCACGGTGTGGACGGTGAGGGCGATCGCGGCCCGCGCGGAGTCGGCGCCGGTGCCCGGCTCGCCGTACGCCCGCTCCTTGACCAGCTCCACGTAGTCGTCGCAGAAGTCCCAGAAGAACGTCTCGGTGGCCTCCAACGCGGTCGTGTAGTCATAGCCGGCGAAGGCCGTCGTCGCGCGGCGCACGGTGTCGGCGAGCCGGGCGAGCAGGGCCCGGTCCAAGGGCTCGGTGACCAGCGTGGCATCGGTCGTCGTGGCGCCGAGGTTGGCCAGCGCGAGGCGCGACAGGTTGAGGACCTTCATCGCCAGCCGGCGACCCACCTTCATCTGGGTCTCGTCGAAGGGCGAGTCCAGTCCGGGCCGCGCCATCGCCGCCCGCCAGCGCACCGCGTCGGCGCCGTACTTGTCGAGGATCTCCGAGGGCACCACGACGTTGCCCTTCGACTTCGACATCTTCTTGCGGTCCGGGTCCACGATGAAGCCGGAGATCATCGCGTGCGTCCACGGGGCCGCGTGGTTCTCGAAGTGCGCGCGGACCACGCGTGAGAACAGCCAGGTGCGGATGATGTCGTGCGCATGCGTGCACAGGTCCATCGGGAAGACCCGCGCGAACAGGTCGGGGTCGGTCTCCCAGCCGCCGGCGATCTGCGGCGTCAGGGAGGAGGTGGCCCAGGTGTCCATCACGTCGGGGTCGCCGATGAAGCCCCCGGGGACGCCGCGCCGGTCCTCGGTGTAGCCGTCGGGGGCCTCCGTGGACGGATCCACCGGCAGCTGCTCCTCGTCGGGCAGCAGGGGGTGGTCGTAGTCCGGCTCGCCCTCGTCGTCGAGGGCGTACCAGACGGGGAAGGGGATGCCGAAGAAGCGCTGGCGGGAGATCAGCCAGTCGCCGTTGAGGCCGCTCACCCAGTTGTCGAAGCGGTGCTTCATGTGCGCGGGGATCCAGTCGATCTCCTCGCCGCGGGCGAGCATGGCCGCCCGCAGGTCCGCATCCCGGCCGCCGTTGCGGATGTACCACTGCCGGGTGGCGACGATCTCGAGCGGCTTGTCGCCCTTCTCATAGAAGTTCGTCATCCGCTGGGTGGGCCTCGGCTCGCCCTCGAGATCGCCGTGCTCGCGCAGCAGCGCGACCATCGCCTCGCGCGCGCTGAACGCCGTCTTGCCCTTCAACTCCTCGTAGGCAGCCGCGGCCGCAGGCGCCTCCAACCACGGCGGCGTCTCGCGGGAGAGTCGCCCGTCACGGCCGATCAAGGTGCGCACCGGCAGGTCGAGCTCGCGCCACCACTGCACGTCGGTGAGGTCGCCGAACGTGCAGCACATCGCGATCCCCGCGCCCTTGTCGGGCTCGGCCGCCACATGGGCGAGCACCGGCACCTCCACGCCGAAGACGGGGCTGGCCACCGTGGTGCCGAACAGCGGCCGGTAGCGCTCGTCGTCGGGGTGGGCGATCAGGGCGACGCAGCTGGGGATGAGCTCGGGGCGGGTGGTCTCGATCGCCACGCTCGTCCCGTCGGGGCGATGGAAGGCGACCCGGTGGTAGGCGCCGGCGTACTCCCGCGCCTCGAGCTCCGCCTGCGCCACCGCGGTCTGGAACGTCACGTCCCACAGGGTCGGCGCCTCCTGCAGGTACGCCTCGCCCCTTGCGAGGTTGCGCAGGAACGCCCGCTGGCTCACGGTGCGGGCCTTCGGCCCGATCGTCGTGTAGTGCTGCTTCCAGTCCACCGAGAGGCCGAGCGTGCGCCACAGCTCCTCGAAGACCTGCTCGTCCTGCTCGACCAGCTGCTCGCAGAGCTCGATGAAGTTCGGCCGGCTGACCGGGATCTGCTTCTTGGCGTCGGGCTTCGCCGGCGGCGTGAAGTCGGCGTCGTAGGGCAGGGAGGGGTCGCAGCGGACGCCGAAGTAGTTCTGCACGCGCCGCTCGGTCGGCAGGCCGTTGTCGTCCCAGCCCATCGGGTAGAAGACGGTCTTGCCGCGCATCCGCTGGAACCGCGCGATCAGGTCGGTGTGGGTGTAGGAGAAGACGTGACCCACGTGCAGGCTGCCGCTCACCGTGGGTGGGGGTGTGTCGATCGCGTAGACGTTCTCGCGCGGCTGGGTGCGGTCGAAGGCATAGGTGTCCTCGGCCTTCCAACGCCCCGACCACTTCTGCTCCAGCCCCTCGAGCGCCGGCTTCTCCGGTACGACGACGCCGCGCGCGGGGTCGGTCGTCGCTTCGGATCGCATCTGCTGGGGGTCGGCCATGGGGCGAATGCTACGGAAGCCCACGGGGCGGCCGAAAACCAGTTCGGCAGCGACGCCAGGGGCTCTACCGTCTCCCACCGTGCCCCCGACACTGGAGTTCCTCGCCGATCCCGCCGAGTTTCTTCACGTGGCGTCGGCGTTCCTCGCCGCGCGACCGGTGCAGGGCACGATCCCGGCCTCGACCACGGCGCGCATCATCACCGCCGACGCCGACGGGGTCCCGCGCGGTGGCGGCTACGACTACTGGTGGATGGTCGTGCGCGACGACGCCGGCGCGGTCGTGGGCGCGGCGATGCGGACCGCGCCGTTCGCGCCGTACCCGCCGTACCTGCTCGCGATGCCCGAGCAGGCCGCCGTCGACCTGGCGCGCGCGCTCGTCGATCGAGGCGAGGAGGTCGGCGGCCTGAACGGGGCGCTCCCCGCCGCGACCGTGTGCGCCGAGGAGATCGCGCGGCTCCGGCGGCAGAGGGTCACGGTGGCCGAGCACCTGCGGTTGTTCGAGCTGCGTGCGTTGACCGAGCCCGCCCACGCACCGGCCGGCCGTCTTCGGCAGGCCCGCGAGGAGGAGACCGAGCAGATGCTCGGGTGGTACGAGGCCTTCGACGCCGCTGCCGCCGAGCAGGCCGGTCGCGACCCGCCGCACCCGGGACCCCAGGCCGACGAGGCGTCGATGCTGCGGCGAATCCGGTCAGGGGGCGTGTGGGTGTGGGTCGACGAGACCGACAGGCCGGTGTCCGTGGTGGGCGTGCGGCCGCCGGCGTACGGCGTCTCGTGCATCGCGCCGGTGTACACGCCGGCGTCCCTGCGGGGCCGCGGCTATGCCGGTGCCGCCGTCGCCGAACTCTCCCGCCGGATGCTCGCCGACGGCGTCCGCCCCTGCCTGTTCACCGACCAGGCCAACCCGACGTCCAACGCCCTCTACCAACGCCTCGGCTTCCGCCCCGTCGAGGACCAGGTCAACCAACTCCTCCTCGCCCGCCCCTGACCGCGAGTTGCCCCTTGTGGCCCCGCGAGTTGCCCCTTGTGGCCCCACGAGTCGTTCTCCGTGGCTCGGTGCGGCGCCGGATGAGACTCGGTGGGCCACGACTCGCAACTGGGCGGGCCACGGATGACAAGTCGCGCGGCCACAACCCGCAACTCGGCGGGAGGGAGGGCCGCGTAGAATCGGGAGGGATGGCCGAGAACGAGGCGCGGGGCGCGGGCGGGGCGCGGCCGGCGGAGACGGTGGCCGAGGTCGAGGACGCGTTGCTGTCGCGGTGGCCCGAGACCCGGTTGGACCCCACGCTCGACCGGATCACCGACTTCGTGGAGCTGCTGGGCGACCCGCAGCGCAGCTACCGCGTGGTGCACCTGACCGGCACGAACGGCAAGACCACGACCGCCCGCATGGTCGAGACGCTGCTGCTCGCCCTGGGCCTGCGCACCGGCCGGTTCACCAGCCCGCACCTGGAGACGATGCGCGAGCGCGTCGTCGTGGACGGCGAGCCCCTGGGCGAGGACGCGTTCGTGGCCGCGTACAACGACGTCGCGCCCTACACGCACCTGGTCGACGGCCGGCACGACCACCCGCTGTCGTTCTTCGAGACCGTCGTGGGCATGGCGTACGCCGCCTTCGCGGACGCTCCCGTCGACGTGGCCGTTGTCGAGGTCGGCATGGGGGGCACGTGGGACGCCACGAACGTCGCCGACGGGGAGGTCGCCGTGCTCACCCCCATCGCCGTGGACCACGAGAGGTACCTCGGCAGCACCGCGGTCGAGATCGCCCGGGAGAAGGTCGGGATCATCAAGCCCGGCGCGGTCGTGGTGAGCGCCGCCCAGGACGAGGATGTCCAGGCCGTCATCGAGCAGCGGGTCGCCGAGGTCGGCGCGACCCTGCTGCTCGGCGGGCGCGACTTCGGCGTGCGCACCCGGGTGGCCGCCGTCGGCGGCCAGCAGGTCTCGCTGCAGGGGCTGCGTGGCGAGTACGACGAGCTGTTCCTGCCGCTGCACGGTCCCCACCAGGCCGACAACGCCGCGCTCGCGCTGGCGGCGGTCGAGGCGCTCGTCGGCGACCCCGGTGGCGAGCCGCTGAGCGCGGAGGCCGTGCGGGAGGCGTTCGGCCAGATGACCTCGCCCGGTCGGCTCGAGGTGGTGCGTCGCTCCCCGACGATCGTCCTGGACGCCGCCCACAACCCCCATGGCGCTGCGGCCGCCGTGACCGCGATCGAGGACGCCTTCACGTTCAGCCCGCTGATCGGCGTCGTCGGGGTGATGGCCGACAAGGACGCCGAGGGCGTTCTCGCGGCCTTCGAGCCGCTCTTCGCCCACCTGGTGTGCACGCAGAGCTCGACGCCGCGCGCGATGCCGGCCGACCAGCTCGCCGAGATCGCCCGGGGGATCTTCGGGCACGACCGGGTCAGCGTGGCTCCGCGCCTCGACGACGCGATCGACCAGGCAGCGGCGTTGGCCGAGGCCGGCGGCGTGTTCGGCGAGGGCGTCGGGTCCGGAGGGGTGCTGATCACGGGCTCGGTCGTCACGGTCGGGGAGGCCCGCGCCCTGCTCCGCCCCGCCTCCCGCCGTACGACGGAAGCCGAGCGCTGATGCGGCGACGGCTCTGTGTCGCGATCCTCTCCCTCGAGGCGATCCTGCTCGGCCTGACGACCCTCGTGCTGCTGCCGCTGGTGGACGTCTCCACCGGCGCCGCCCTGGGCATCGGCCTGGGGCTGATGGCGGCCTGCATCCTGCTCTGCGGCCTGATGCGCTTCGGCTGGGCCTACGCTCTGGGCTGGGTGGTGCAGCTGGTCGCGATCGGCCTGGGGACGGTGATCAGCGCGATGTACGTGCTCGGGGCGGTCTTCCTTGCGCTGTGGGCGACGGCGTACTTCCTGGGCGCGAAGATCGAACGCGAGCGTGCCGAGTGGGAGGTGCGCGACGCCGCCCAGCGCCAGGCGGCTTCGGGCCGGCCCGCGACGGCTGACTAGTCTGCGGCCATGACGCAGGAGCAGAAGCAGCGCACCTTGGTCCTCCTCAAGCCCGACACGGTCCGTCGCGGGCTGGTCGGGGCGGTGCTCGCGCGCTTCGAGTCCAAGGGGCTGCAGATCGTCGCGATGGAGCAGCGGCACATCGACGCCGCCATGGCCGACCGGCACTACGCCGAGCACGTCGAGCGCGACTTCTACCCGCCGCTGCGCGACTTCGTCACGAGTGGTCCTCTGGTGGCGCTCGTGCTCGAGGGCGACGAGGCGATCGAGGTGGTCCGTGCGCTCAACGGCGCCACCGACGGGCGCAAGGCGGCGCCCGGGACGATCCGCGGCGACTTCTCCCTGTCCAACCGCGAGAACCTCGTGCACGGCTCGGACGGCGAGGAGTCGGCCCGGCGCGAGATCGCGCTGTGGTTCCCCGGTCTCTCCTGACC
>JBQCCW010000047.1:0-14024 GCA_051961835.1 Marmoricola sp.
CGCAACCACGTCTACCGGGTCGGCTGGTTCGATGACGCCGCAGCCGCCGTCGGGATCAAGGGCCTCACCCCGCACGAGATGCGGCACACCGCCGCCTCCCTCGCGGTCGCATCCGGGGCGAGCGTCAAGGCCGTTCAGAAGATGCTTGGTCATGCGTCGGCGTCTATGACGCTCGACGTGTACGCCGGCCTCTTTGACGACGAGCTGGACGGGGTCGCTGAGCGGCTCGATTTGGCCGCTCAGGAAGCTCGTGCGGATTTTTTGCGGACTGCGGACGGCTCCAAGCCGGTCCGGCTGGCTAGCCAGAGCGGCCCTGCGGCCGTCTGACCTGCGGCAATGCTGAGCGCCCCCGGCAGGATTCGAACCTGCGACCGGCGGATTAGAAGGCCGCTGCTCTGTCCAGCTGAGCTACGGAGGCGAGGGATCGGAAGCTCGGTCCGGAGAACCCTCGGGACGACTCCCGAGCGTCGGTCCGGGGCCCAGCGGCCGGTCCTCAGGGCTAACTATGCCTCAGTGGCGTGAGACTGTCGGCAGGCGTCGTTCACGCTGGGCTCACGCGGGGCGTCTTCGATGGGGGCGTGGAGAACGTCCTCGAACGTGCCGGGGACGACGTCGGCGCGGACTGGCAGAGGAGCATGGTGTGAACGCCTCCTCGTCCAGGCTCCGGGTCCGCAGGGCACGCGCCTGGCTCGACCGGGCCTGGCGTGGCTGATCGAGCGTCCGGGCCGTGGCCTCGCGGTCGCGCTCGCGCTCGGTTGTGCGTTGCGGCTGCCGTTCCTGGCCGCAACCTTCGGTTACGACGAGGGCGGCTACCTCTACGTCGCCCAGCACTGGTCCGATGGCGGCCACCGGCTCTACGGCGGCCAGTGGGGCGACGCGTTGGGCGCCTCCGTGCAGATGCTCGGCGCCCAGGTCCGTCGGTGCTGGCGGTGCTCGGTTACGCGGTCGGCGTGGTGATCCCGTTGGGTGCCACCGTCGCATGGGCCGTCTCCTGGCCGGGTCTGCGGATGCTGGTCGGCGCGACATGGACCTTCCGGGTGGCCGCCGCCCGCGTAGTCGCTGCCCGTGCGCATCGAGGATCCGCACCTGCGCCGACGCCAGGAGCGGCGGCGCGGGCGGGGACGATTTGCGCTCGCACGGTTCATGACTAAGGTATGCCTAACCTATCCTGGCAAGGAGCGAACGGTGCTGGCGAACTTCCTCATCGGGCTGCGCGAAGGGCTCGAAGCAGCCCTCGTCGTGTCGATCCTGATCGCCTACCTCGTCAAGACCGGACGCCGTGACCGGCTCCGCGACGTGTGGGTCGGCGTCCTCCTGGCTCTCGCACTGAGCGTGTCCTTCGGCGCCGTCTTGACCTTCAGCAGCTCGGAGATGTCCTTCCGGGCCCAGGAGACGTTCGGTGGCGTGCTCTCGATCGTGGCCGTCGGCCTCGTCACCTGGATGATCTTCTGGATGCGCCGCACCGCCCGCTTCCTCAAGAGCGAGCTCGAGGGGAAGATGGCTGCGGCCCTCGAGGTGGGGCCGCTCGCCCTGGTAGTCATCGCGTTCGTCTCGGTCGCCCGTGAAGGCATCGAGACCTCCCTGTTCATCTGGTCGACGACGCAGGCGACCAGCGGCACGCGGCCCTTCCTGGGCGCGGCACTCGGGCTGCTCACCGCGGCGGCGCTCGGCTACCTCGTCTACCGCAGCGCCATCCAGATCAACCTCGCCCGGTTCTTCCAGTACACCGGCATCGGTCTCGTCGTCGTGGCGGCCGGCGTGCTGGCCTACGGCCTCCACGACCTCCAGGAGGCGGGCCTGCTCCCCGGGCTGACCAGCACGGCCTTCGACCTCAGTGAGCAGGTCCCCCTCTCGTCGTGGTACGGCACCCTCCTCAAGGGCGCCTTCAACTGGAACCCCGTCCCCACGCATCTCGAGCTGTCCGCGTGGACGGCGTACCTCCTCGCCGTGATGACGGCGTTCCTGTGGCCGTCCCGCTCGACCGCCACCCCACAGAGCCGCGCATCGGCGCGCGGCTGACCTCGTCCCCCCTCCTCGAAAGGCCCACTGTGAACGTGCTCTCCGCAACCCCCCGCCTGGTCGCCGCCTTCGGTGGTCTCGTCGTCGCCGGCACCGTCGGTGGCTGCGGCGCCGACACGACCACCGACGCCGACGTGCACCGTGTCGCCGCCGGCGATCACAGCTGCCGGGTCGAGGACACCTCTCTCGACGCCGGGCGGCACGTCTTCCGGGTGGAGAACGTCGGCTCGGACGTCACCGAGGTCTACGTCTACGGCAGGGACGGTGAGGACTTCTCCAGGATCGTCGGCGAGCGGGAGAACATCGGGCCCGGCACCACCCAGGAGCTCACGGTCACGCTGCCCGCCGGGGACTACGAGATCGCCTGCAAGCCGGGCATGACGGGCTCGGGGATCCGCACCGCGGTGTCGGTGGAGGGCAGCGGCGGCACGGACGGCGCGAACACCGCGGCGTACGACCGCGAGCTGGAGTTCGAGGTGGAGCCGAACGGACGCGTGACGAAGCCGACCACAACCTCGCTCTCGGTGGGTCAGCGCATCGAGTTCAAGCTGGAGAATCGCGCGACGGCCGATTACTACCTCGAGCTGCTCGGGCCCGACGGAGCGGAGCTCGGTGAGGCCGAGGCCGAGGGCGGCGCCGACGGCGAGTTCGTGGCGCCCCTCGCCGACGCCGGCGACTACACCGTCAAGGTCTTCCGTGACGGCGACGAGGAGCACGCGACCGTCGTGACTCTCGTGGCCGCGACCGGGTTGAACCCGTCGTCGAACGGGTAGGTCTGTGCCGTCCCGACGAGGAGGTCACCGCGTGCCGGCACCGCACACGATCGATGAGCTGCTGGCCCGCGCGCGAGAGGGACTCCAGCGCCTGGACCCCCTCGGGGCCTGGCGCGCGCAGAGCGACGGCGCCGTCCTCGTCGACATCCGGCCCGAGCTCAACCGGCGCACCGAGGGCGAGCTGCCCGGGGCGGTGCCGATCGAGCGGACCGTCCTGGAGTGGCGGCTCGACCCGCGCAGCGACGCGCGGCTCCCGTGGACGACCTACGACACCCATGTCGTCGTGGTGTGCAACGAGGGCTA
This sequence comes from Marmoricola sp., assembly GCA_051961835.1. Taxonomy (GTDB): domain Bacteria; phylum Actinomycetota; class Actinomycetes; order Propionibacteriales; family Nocardioidaceae; genus Marmoricola. The sequence goes on from JBQCCW010000047.1 coordinate 3,096, forward strand.
CTCCTCGAGCCTGGCGGCCGCCGTCCTCCAGCAGCTCGGACTCCACCGGGCCACCGACCTGGTGGGCGGCTTCCGTGCGTGGGCCGAGGCCGGCCTTCCGGTGCTGGGCCTGCCGGCTCAGTCCCGGTCGCTGACCCGCAGGAGCGCCGCCATCGCGTGGTAGATCACCACGGCGGCGATCGTGCCCAGAGCGATGCCGGTGAAGGTCATCCGACCGGCGCTGAGGGTGAGGTTGCCGATGCCGATGATCAGGGCCGCGGCGGCCGTGTACTGGTTGATCGGCCGACCGAAGTCGACGCGGTTGTCGATCCAGATCTTCACGCCGATCAGCCCGATCAGGCCGTACAGCGCCACGGTGACGCCGCCGAGCACACCGGCCGGGATCGTGTTGAGGATCGCGCCGAACTTCGGTGACAGGCTGAGCAGCACCGCGACGATGCCCGCCACCCAGTAGGCCGCCGTCGAGAACACCCGGGTCGCGCTCATCACGCCGATGTTCTCGCCGTACGTCGTCGTCGCCGAGCCGCCGCCGAAGCCGGCGAGCGTGGTCGAGAGGCCGTCGGAGAGCAGCGCGGTGCCGGTACGCCGGTTCAGGGAGTCGTCGCCCACCAGGGCCGCCACGCTCCGGACGTGGCCGACGTTCTCGGCGACCAGCACGAGGATCACCGGGACGAACATCGGCACGACCGACCAGGTCACCGACGGGTGCGCGAAGTCGGGTAGCCCGATCCAGGCGGCCCTGCCCACGGCAGAGAAGTCGAGCTGCCCACCGATCGCCGCGGCGATGTAGCCGATCACGACACCGATCAGGATCGAGAGGCGGCCCGCCAGTCCGCGGAAGAGCACCGCGACGATCACCACGGCGGCGAGGGTGATCGTGGCGACCCAGGGCGACTTCTGGAAGTTGCCGGTGGCGGCGCCGCCGAGGTTGAAGCCGATCAGCGCCACGATCGCACCCGTGACCACCGGCGGCATCAGCACGTCGAGCCACCCGGTGCCGGTCGCGGTCACGATCAGCCCCACCACGGCCAGCAGCGCGCCCGTCACCATGATCCCGAACAGCGCCGCACCCATCCCGTCGCTGTGCAACGAGGCCTGCACCGGCGCGATGAACGCGAAGGAGGAGCCGAGGTAGCTGGGCAGCCGGTTCCTGGTGAGCAGCAGGAACAGCATCGTGCCGATGCCGGAGAAGAACAGTGTCGTGCTCGGGGGGAAGCCGGTGAGCAGCGGCACCAGGAACGTCGCGCCGAACATCGCGACAACATGCTGGCCGCCGAAGCCGATCGTCCGCGGCCACGAGAGCCGCTCGTCGGGCGCGACGATCGCGTCGTCGCCGGTCAGCCGTCCGTCACCGTGCAGTCTCCACTGCGCCAGACCCCGCCCTGGTCCCTGCTCCATCTACGCCCCTCCGCGCCGGTCCGCCGGGCGCGGCGCCCGGCGGATCGCCGGACACTCTAGGGCGTCAGTAGCGCAGGGTTGCGCTCACACCGCCGCCGTGGGTGAGCTCCGAGGGCATCACGACCACCTCGGCGCCCGTCGCGGCCGCCGCCGCGATGAGCACCTGGTCGGCCGGAAGCTCGCTCGCGGTCGAGGCAGCACCGGGCAGCGTGAGGCCGGGATGGTTCGAGGGACGCACCGTCCGCTCGTGCATCGCCTGCAGGTCGAGCACCAGGCGGTCGACCTCGGCGCGCGTGAACGCGGTGATCACCTCGTCCAGGCCGGTGGCCACCCCCTCACCGGTCGCGCGCCCACGGTCCAGCGTCTGCGCGACGTCGCGCTCGTCGTGGGCCTCATAGGCCGCGTGGATCCGCTGCCCCTCCTCGTCGAGCGCCTCCTGCGACGTGCCGGCCGCGCGGCCGCCGCTCTCGAGCTGGACCACGTCGGGGTGGATGCCGTGGAGGTCGCCGGCGACCAGCGTGCGGGCACGGACGTCGCCGGCCAGCAGCACCACCCGCGGCGCCGCCTCCCGGCAGAGCGACCGGACGGCCTCCGCCACGAGGTGGGCGTTGTCGCGCCACTGCTGCCCGGTGCGAGCCTCGTACTCCTGCTGGGCGACGCCGCCCTGGTTGACCTTCTGGATGTTCTCGGTGGTGCCGTCGACCGTGACCTCCTTGGCCGGCGTGGGCGCGTGGCCGGCGAACAGCTTGAGGTCCGCGCCGACCCGGTCGACGAGCACGAGCAGGTACGTCGTGCCGTGGGCCGCGAGGCTCATCCAGCCCGCGAGGTCGGGCAACGGCCCGGTGGCGACGGTCTCCGGGAGCACCGTGTGCCCCGGGGTGAGCTGGTCGAAGACGAGGGTGCCTGCGGTGGCCACCATCGTGCGCCGCACCTCGCCCGGCACATGCACGCTCTCGTAGAGCCGGGAGCCGATCTCCTCGATGAGTCCGGCGTCGACCCCTGCGTGCTCGAGGTCGTGTCGGGTCGTGGTCCAGCGGGCGTCGAGCTGCTGGAGCGCGTCGGCGGTGGCGCGGCTGACGTCCAGATGCACGGTGACGTAGGGGCCGTCGGCGTCGTACAGGGGCTTCAGGGGGTCCAGGCGCATGCGGTGCGGGTTGCCAGGATGGCCGCCCGGCAAACGCTCTCAGCCGGGGATCCGCTCGAGGAGCACGAGCACCTCGTAGTGACGCGTCTGGGGGAACATGTCGAGGAGCCGGGCTCGCACGGGCCGCAACGACGGCATCGCGCCGAGGTCGGCCGCCAGCGTCTCCGCCCGGCAGCTGGAGTAGAGGACGTGCCCCACGCCGGAGGCCTCGAGCCAACCGGCCAGCTCCGCGCCGATGCCGCGCCGGGGTGGGTTGACCACGACGAGGTCGGGGGGCGCGCCCTGATCCCTCACCCACGCCGTCGCGTCGCCGGCGACGAACTCGACGTCCACCCCAGCCTGGTGGGCCGAGGCGCGGGCGCTCTCGACCGCTTCCGCGGTCCACTCCACACCGGTGACCCGGCGGCCGGGCGCAGCCAGGTGCAGGGCGAAGCCTCCGACCCCGCAGTAGAGGTCCCACACGGTGACCGGATCCACGGCCGCGACCCACCGCCGGGCGGTCGCGTACAGCTCGGCCGCAATCGCGGTGTCGGTCTGGAAGAAGCTGCGGGGACGCAGGTGCAGCACGACGTCGCCCAGCTGCATGGGCAGGCTGCCGAGGTCGGTGAGCACGATCTCCGTGTCGCCCTCGAGCACCGCCTTGTGGTCGGGCTGCACGTTGACCGAGAGGACGCGGAGCTGCGGCAGCGCCGCTCGGAGCCCCGGAAGCTGCTTGCGGATCCGCGAGACGGCCTCGGTCGAGCGCAGCACGAGCCGCACCATGAGCTCGCCCCGCGGCGACTCGGTGACGATCAGGTGCTTGAGCTCGCCGCGCCGCGCCGCCACGTCGTACGGCGGGATGCGGGCGTCGGTCACCAGTGCGGCGAGCCGGGGGAGGGCGGCCACGATCCCCGGGCTGTGCAGGCCGCAGTCTCGCAGATCGACGCCGCCGTCCGGGCCGAGGATGCCCAGGGTGGGGCCCTCGAGCGTGCCCCCGACCACCATCTTGGCCTTGTTGCGGAACCCCTGCTGGGGGCCCGTCGCCGCCGGCTCCCAGGCGAGCTCCGCGCCGAGCAGCCGGCGACAGTGCTCCTCCTTCTCGAGGACCTGTCGGGCGTAGGGGAGGCCCAACAGGGTGCACGAGGTGCAGCGGCCGGCGTCGAAGTGTCGGCAGTCCATCTCGACGGTGAACGTCTCAGCCGCGCAGGCGGCCCATCCACTCCTCGACGGCGGCCGGCTCCCGGGGGAGGGCGGCGGAGAGGTTCCGCGTCCCCTCGCCCGTGATGAGGATGTCGTCCTCGATCCGGATGCCGATGCCGCGCAGCTCCTCGGGCACGAGGAGGTCGTCGGACTGGAAGTAGAGGCCCGGCTCGACGGTGAGGACCATCCCCTCGGCGAGCTCGCCCTCGGCGTAGAGGGCGTCGGGCGCCGCCGCGCAGTCGTGGACGTCCATGCCGAGCATGTGGCTGACCCCGTGGAGCGTCCACCGGGCGTGCACGCGGCTGTCGGGGGCGAGGGCCTCCTCCGCCGAGCACGGCAGCAGGCCGAGGTCCTCCAGGCCGTGGGCGAGGACCTCCACCGCCGCATGGTGCCCGGCGCGGAAGGTGACGCCGGGCCGCAACGCCGCGATGCCCGCGTCCTGCGCGCGCAGCACCAGCGCGTAGAGGTCGCGCTGGAGCGGCGTGAAGGTGCCGGAGATCGGCAGCGTCCTCGTCACGTCGGCGGTGTAGAGCGACGTGGCCTCGGCGCCCATGTCCAACAGGACCAGCTCGCCGGGGGTGATCGGCCCGGTGTTGTCGATCCAATGCAGCGTCGTGGCGTGCTGGCCGCCGCCCACGATGGAGTCGTAGCCGATGTCGTTGCCCATCGTCCGGGCGCGGCGGAAGAACGTGCCCTCGATCCAGCGCTCGCCGTAGCGCACGGCGTTGTCCCAGTCGCGCACGACGTCCTCGAAGCCCAGCGTCGTGATGTCGCAGGCGAGCTGGAGCTGCTCGACCTCCCAGGCGTCCTTGACCAGCCGGAGCTCGGAGAGCACGCGACCGAGCTCGGCGTCGTCCTCGGTGGCGGCCACGACCAAAGCGTCGACTCGGGCGTCGACCCCCCGGTGCACGCGCGTGCGAGGGCCGCTGCGCAGCAGCTCGGGCAGTGCGTCGATGTGCCGGGTCTCGATGCCGAGGGCATCGGAGATCTCCTCGAGGGAGGGTCGACGACCGGCCCAGAGCTCGCCGTACTGGCGGTCCCGGAAGAACTCGTCGGTCTCCCGGGAGCTGCGCGGCCGGGCGAAGAGCACCGCCTCGCCCGAGCCGTCCGCGTTGACGACCACCACGGCGTCGGAGGTCTGGTTGCCGGAGAGCCAGGTGTGCGCGGTGTCGGGGCGGAAGCGGTAGTCGGTGTCGTTGGCCCGCACCTTGAACGTGCCGGCCGGCACGACGAGCCGCTCGCCGGGGAAGCGCTCGGCGAGCTGCTTGCGGCGCAGCGCCGCCACGTCGGCGACGGGATGCCGCGACACGTCGAGAGTCCGCTCGCCCCAGCCGGTGCGCATGAAGGCGGCATAGGCCTCCGGCACGGCCGGATCGTGGCTCTCGGTGTTCGCTGTCTCGGACGCGGGGGTGGCCTGGTCACTCACCCGTCCACTGTACGTCCGGGCGCCGGCAGCGCGCCGATACGCTACGCACCATGCCGACCCGTCGCCAGCACGCGCCGACGTTCACCGTGCTGGTGAGCCTCGTGCTGGTCGTGGGTGCGCTGGCGATGGGCGTCGTGCTGCTGCTGTCGGGCGCACCGGTCGCCCTCGTCGTCGCCACGGTGCTCGCCGCGATCCCGGTGGTCCCGCTCATCGCGGTCTACCTGTGGCTCGACCGCTACGAGCCCGAGCCGCGATCACTGCTCGTGATGGGACTGGCCTGGGGCGCGTTCGTCGCCACCAGCGTCGCGCTCGTCCTGCAGGCGTTCGACATCTTCGCGTTCGGCGGCGACCAGACGAGCACCGGTGTCATCGTCGCCCCGCTCACCGAGGAGGGCGCGAAGGGACTGTTCATCCTGCTCCTGCTGTGGTTCCGCCGCAGCGAGCTCGACGGGATCCTCGACGGCATCGTCTACGCCGGCATGGTCGGCATCGGCTTCGCCTTCACCGAGAACATCCTCTACCTCGCCTCGGCGTACATGGGACAGGACGGCAGCGCCGGCGGGCTCGAGAGCGCGGTGGGTCTCTTCGTGGTCCGATGCCTGTTCTCGCCCTTCGCCCACCCGCTCTTCACCGCCTTCACCGGCGTCGGGATCGGCATCGCCGTGAACGCCCGACGGGGCGTGGTCCGCGTCGCCGCGCCGGTGGTGGGATATCTCCTCGCGGTCTGCGCCCATGGGCTGTGGAACGCCGCCACGATGGTGGGCGGCGCCGGTGCTGCGGTGAGCACCTACATCGGCGTGATGGTGCCGGCCTTCCTGCTCTTCGCGGCCCTGGCGGTGTGGGCTCGTGCACGTGAGGGCCGGCTGCTCGCCGTGGCGCTCGCCGACTGTGCGCGTCGCGGCTTCCTCCACCCCGCGGAGATCCCGTGGCTGGTCCGCCTGCCCGCCCGCCGCGCGTGCCGGCGGCATGCGCTCGCCGTCGGCGGCAGGCCGGCCCGGGACGCGATGGCGGCCTACCAGCGCGAGGCGATCGAGCTGGCCTACCTGCACCACCGCTACTTGCGTGGCGCCGCGCCCGCGGGCTTCGCCGAGCTCGGGCAGTCGCACCTGGAGGAGATGCGTGCCCTGCGACCGGCGCTCGTCTGGCCACGCGGCACCCCCACGCGGCTGCGTCCCGTAGGAGGCCTGGCGTGATGGCGTCCTCGCGCACCTCCCAGCAGCCGGCGACGCTCATGCTGACCACGCTCGTTCGGCTGCACGAGGCGCTGCAACACACCCGCCTTCCCCTCGAGCTCCCCGACGTCGAGGAGGCCCGGTCGCTGCAGCGCGACATCGTCTCCCAGCTCGAGGACTACGTGCTGCCCCGGCTCGTCCAGATCGACGCGCCGCTGCTCACCGTCGTGGGTGGGTCGACCGGAGCGGGGAAGTCGACGCTGGTGAACTCCCTGGTCGGCGAGAACGTCACGGTCGCGGGAGTCCTGCGCCCGACGACCCGCTCGCCGGTGCTGGTGCACAACCCGGCGGATCGGGAGTGGTTCGACCAGGCGCGGATCCTGCCCGACTTCCAGCGGACCAGTCGAGCCTCGGCCGACCCCGGAGCGCTGCAGCTCGTCTCCTCACCGCACGTGCCCGAGGGCTTGGCGATCCTCGACGCACCCGACGTCGACTCCGTGGAGCAGCAGAACCGTGAGCTCGCCGCGCAGCTGCTCGCGGCCGCCGACATGTGGCTGTTCGTGACGTCGGCTGCCCGGTACGCCGACCAGGTGCCGTGGGACTTCCTGCGAGCGGCCGCGGAGCGGTCTGCGGCCGTCGCGGTCGTGCTCGACCGGACCGCGGAGCGGGCGATTCCCGAGGTCGCCGCACACCTCACCCGGATGCTGAACAGCCGGGGCCTGCGGGACTCGCCGCTGTTCACCGTTTCGGAGGTGGACCTCGACCCGGCAGGCCTGCTGCCCCCTGCCTCGGTGGAGCGCATCCAGGAGTGGCTGGAGACGCTGGCGGCCGACACCGACGCCCGGTCGGCGATCGTGCGGCAGACCCTCGGCGGAGCGATCCGCACGATCGCCCGACGCACCCACGTCGTCGCCGACGCCTGCGCCGCGCAGGCGCGGTCGGCCGAGCAGCTGCGGGCGGACGCGACGCGCAGCTACGAGGCGGCAGCCGCTGCCGTCGACCAGGCCTGCGCCGACGGCACCTTGCTGCGTGGCGAGGTGCTCGCCCGGTGCCCACGAACTCCTGCCACCGGGCGAGCTGCTCAAGGGCCTGGAGTCGCGCGTCGGCTGGGCACGCGACCGGTTGATGATGGCCGTGCGCGGCCGGCCGCAGCCGGCCGCCCGCGTCAGCGTCGCCGTGGAGTCCGGGCTGCAGACCCTGATCGTCGAGCACGCCGAGGGAGCCGCGGAGCGGGCCGAGGGTGCGTGGAGCGCCACGGCGACCGGTCGCGACCTGCTCACCCTCGCTCCGGGCGACCTCAGCCGTGCCTCCCGCGACATCCGGGTGCGCAGCGAGCGGCTGGTCCGCGACTGGCAGGCGGGCGTGCTCGAGATGGTGCGCGGCGAGGGATCGGACCGGCGCACGACCGCGCGGGTCCTCGCCTACGGCGTCAACGCGCTGGCGGTGTCGTTGATGGTCGTCGTCTTCGCGGCGACCGGCGGCGTGACCGGCGCCGAGGTAGGCGTGGCCGGCGGCAGTGCCGTGCTGGGGCAGAAGCTGCTCGAAGCGGTCTTCGGAGACCAGGCGGTACGCCGGTTGGCGACCGCCGCCCGCCGCGATCTCGGTGTGCGGATCGCGGCCCTGCTCGAGGTCGAGCAGCGCCGCTTCACCGACCTCGTCGACAACCTCGGCGTGAGCGGGGAGCGGGCCGAGCAGCTGCGCGAGCTCGCGCGCGGCGTCGATGACGTGCGGTATCGGCAGGGGGAGACGGGGGACAGGCTGTGACGGCGTTGCTGGAGGGTGCCCGGCGGGTGCTGTCGCGGCGTACCGATCTCGACGGGCGGTTGAGCGGGCTCGCCGAGGCGGTCGAGGCATCTCGGGGCCGCCTCGACGACGCCGATGTGGACGCCGCCGAGGCGGTCGTCGAGCGCGCGTCGGCGCGGCTGCGGCTCTCCGCCGAGCACACGGTGGTGGCGCTGGCGGGCGCGACCGGCTCGGGGAAGTCCTCGACGTTCAACGCGCTGGCCGGTCTGGATCTCGCCGCGGTCGGGGTGCGCCGGCCCACGACGTCCTGGGCGACGGCCTGCGTCTGGGGCGAGCAGGGGGCCGGTGAGCTGCTGGAGTGGTTGGGCATCCCGCCGCGCCACCAGTCCTCCCGCGACTCGATGCTCGACACCGGCCGCGGCACTCCCGACAGCGACCTGCAGGGGCTGGTCCTGCTCGACCTGCCCGATCACGACTCCACCGAGCTCGGCCACCACCTCGAGGTGGACCGGCTGGTGGAGCTCGCCGACCTGCTGGTGTGGGTCCTCGACCCCCAGAAGTACGCCGACGCGGCGATCCACGACCGCTTCCTCCAGCCGTTGCAGGAGCATCGCGACGTGATGCTGGTCGTGCTCAACCACATCGACGAGGTGGCTTCCGAGCGGCGCGAGAGCCTGCTCTCCGACGTACGGCGGCTGCTGGTCGCCGACGGCCTGGGCTCGGTCCCGCTGATCGCCGTCTCGGCGCGCACCGGGTTGGGGATCGACACGCTCCGCGCGGAGATCGCGCGCCGGGTCGCCGACAAGGCCCTGTCCCGGGCGCGGATCGCGACCGACCTGCAGTCGACGGCCGAGCGGCTCGCTGCGCTCACCGGGGACGCCGAGCCGCGCGAGCTGCGAGGGGCCGAGCGGGTGGCCGTGACCGACGCGGTCGCGGACGCGGCCGGTGTGCCGGTGGTCGTCGACGCCGTCCGGACGGCCGCGGCACGGCGGGCGCGGCAGGCGACGGGGTGGCCGGTGACGTCGTGGCTGTCCCGGTTGCGGCCCGACCCGCTCAAGCGTCTGCACCTCGACCGGTCGGTGGCCGCCCACGACCTCGTGGAGGTCTCCCGGTCCTCGCTGCCCGCGCCGGACCGGGTGCTCCAGGCTCGGGTCGACCACGCCGTGCGCGGGCTCGCCGACGCGGTCGGCCGTCCCCTGTCGCGGCCGTGGGCGCAGGCCGTCCGCCGCGCGTCGCTGGCACGAAGCGCGGATCTGACCGACGGGCTCGACCGTGCGCTGGCCACCACCGACCTCGGCATGGCGAGGGTCCCGGCCTGGTGCCGCCTCGTGCGGGCCGTCCAGTGGGTGCTGTTGCTCGCTGCGGTCGTCGGCGCCGCGTGGCTCGGCGTGCTCGCGGTGTCCGGCTACCTGCGGGCGCCCCAGCCGGCGACCCCGACGTGGATGTCGCTGCCGGTCCCGACCTGGCTGCTCGTCGGGGGCGTCGTGCTCGGGCTGCTGCTCGCGGTGCTGAGCCGGGGGCTCGTGACGCTGGGGGCGCGCGCCCGCGCCGCCCGCGCGGAGCGCCGGCTGCGTTCGGCGGTCGACGACGTGGTCGGCGAGCTCGTCGTGGAGCCGATCGAGGCCGAGCTCGCCGCCTACCGCCGCGCCCGGGACGGCCTGCGCCGCGCGCAGGCCTGAGACTCGCGGGTCCACAGCGCGGGGGACCGGCCGGTTCTCCACAGCCTCGGTCGAGCGCGACCCGGACCACCGGGGACGTTGCCAGGGTGAGCAGGTGCCCACCGCCCGGCGGGCACGTTCGCCCAGCAACGCGGGAGGTCCCCGAGATGAACGACACCCTGGTCACCCTGGCCGGCTACCTCGGCAGCGAGGTGGTGGTCCGCGACGCGGGCGGCGGTGTGCCGGTCGCAGGCTTCCGGGTCGCCACGACCCCGCGCCGCTTCAGCCGCAAGGACGATGCCTGGGTCGACGGCGACACCCAGTGGTACTCGGTGAGCGCCTGGCGGCAGCTGGCGGAGAACTGCGCGCTCTCGCTGCGTCGCGGGGACCCGGTCGTGGTGCACGGCCGGCTCAGCGCCGAGACCTGGCAGAACAAGGCCGGCATCGAGGTCTCCTCGATGGCGATCGAGCTCATCTGGATCGGTCACGACCTCACCCGCGGCACCAGCAGCTTCGCGAAGACCGCGAGGGCACCGGAGGAGTCCGTGGGCGCGTCCTCGGAGGCGCCCGCGGCCTGAGCGGGCCGACGTGCGCGGCGCGGCGGGTGGCCCGTAGGCTTGGGCACCATGGCCGACTACGTCTTCACGCTCCGCAACGTCCGCAAGGCGCACGGCGACAAGGTCGTCCTCGACGACGTCACGCTCTCGTTTCTGCACGGCGCGAAGATCGGCGTCGTCGGCCCCAACGGCACCGGCAAGTCCACGCTGCTGCGGATCATGGCGGGTCTGGACCACCCGAACAACGGCGACACCGTCAAGGACCCCGACGCGACCGTCGGCATGCTCCAGCAGGAGCCGCCGCTGACGGAGGGCCGGACGGTCCTGGAGAACATCAAGGAAGCAGTGGAGGCGGTCAGCTCCAAGCTCGACCGGTTCAATGCGATCTCCGAGGAGCTTGCCGACCCCGACGCCGACTACGACACGCTGCTCGCCGAGATGGGCGACCTGCAGACCGACCTCGACCACGCGAACGCCTGGGACCTCGACAGCCGCCTCGATCAGGCCATGGACGCGCTGCGGTGCCCGCCCCCGGACGCCCTGGTCGACAACCTCTCCGGTGGCGAGCGGCGCCGGGTGGCATTGTGCAAGCTGCTCCTCCAGCAGCCGGACCTCTTGTTGCTCGACGAGCCCACCAACCACCTCGATGCCG
>JBQCCW010000048.1:0-2579 GCA_051961835.1 Marmoricola sp.
ACGACGTCGCGGAGCGCCCCGACCGGGTCGTAGAAGTGCCCGCGGTCCTCCACCCCGAAGTCCTCGGCCATCGTGATCTGCACGCACTCGACGTAGTTGCGGCTCCACAGCGGCTCCAGGATCGCGTTCGCGAAGCGGAGGTGCAGGATCTCCTCGAGGCCCATCTTCCCGAGGTAGTGGTCGATCCGGAACAGCTGCGACTCGTCGATGTACTGGTGGAGCTCGTCGGCGAGATCGCGGGCCGACTGTTGGTCGTGGCCGAACGGCTTCTCGACCACGACCGTGGCGGTCTTGGTCAGCCCGGCGTCGGTGAGCTCCTTGACGACGCGGCCGAAGAGGAACGGCGGGATCTCGAGGTAGAACACCGGCCGCTGGGCGCCCGTGATCGCCCGCCCGACCTGCTCGTACGTCGCCGGGTCGGTGAAGTCGCCGTGGACGTACGACAGCCGCTCCGCGAACCGGTCGAAGATCCTCTTGTCGAGCTCCTCGCCACTGTCCTCGATCGAGGTCCGCGCCCGCTCGATGAGCTGGTCGACCGTCCAGTCGTCGACCGCCACACCCACGACGGGGCACGTGAGCAGGCCCCGCTCCTCCAGCCGGTACAACGACCGGAAGGTCATCACCCGGGCGAGGTCTCCGGTGATGCCGAACACGACGAGCACGTCTCCGGGGCGGGTCTCCTGGCCTGCGGCAGTCGGTGTCATCCCTCCACGATGCTCCGCGCGAGGGAGGGCGTGCCTCGCCCACAGCGGATGATCCGCAGTTCATCCATACCGGGGGAGGCGGACGGCCGCCGCCGGGACGACGCTCGGAACGATCGCGACAGGTCGGACGATCGGAGGTCGTCATGAGCAGCAACCAGCTTGACCCTCGGAGCATGAAGGAGGCTCAGTCGGTCAGCAACTTCGCCCCGGGGATGCAGCCGGAGTACATGCAGCGCGAGTCCGGGTGGACCTCGTGGGTCGAGTTCGCGGGCCTGATGCTCATCCTGGTCGGGGCGTTCCACGTCGTGCAGGGGCTCGTGGCCCTGTTCCGCGACGAGGTCTTCGTCGTGACCCAGTCGCGCCTGGTGCTCAACCTCGACTACACGGGCTGGGGCTGGATCCACCTGGTCATGGGCGTGATCCTCGTCCTCGCCGGCGTCGGGCTGTTCTCGGGACGGATGATCGCGCGGATCGTGGGAGTGGCCGTCGCGTTCCTCAGCGCGCTGGTCAACATCGCCTTCCTGCCCGCCTACCCGATCTGGTCGGTCATGATGATCACGATCGACGTGCTGGTGATCTGGGCGATCACCGTCCACGGCGGGGAGCTGCGCCGCCCCCAGCCCGTCCCCTAGGGGCGCGCCCCCTCGAACGCCGCCGCGACCTCGAGGAGGAAGCGGTCGCGACCGTGCGCGGCGACGAGCTGGACGCCGACCGGGAGTCCGTCGGCCGTGGTGCCGAACGGGACCGAGATCGCGGGGCAGCCGGTGACGGTGATGAAGTACGCCGACCGCATCCAGTCCAGGTAGGTCTCCATGGGACGCCCGTTGATGGACGTCGGGAACTCCTGGTCGGCCGGGAACGGCGGGACCTGGGAGACCGGCAGCACCAGGACGTCGTACGACTCGAAGAAGATCCTCATCCGCTCCGCGAGCGCCGTCCGCTGGTGGTAGGCCCGCGCGACGTCGGCCCCGGTGAGCCCCTCCCCGGCCCGGATGTTGTCCGCGAGCGACTGCTTGAACGCCTCCGGGTGCTCCGCGAGCTGGGCGCCGAACCGGGCCTGGAAGTGCCACGCCCGCAGGGTCCGGAACGTGTCCTCCGCCTCCGGGAGGGAGGGGTACGCCGACCGCACGGTCGCCCCGGCCGCGGTGAAGGTCCGCGCCGAGCCGTCCACCACCGCGGCGACGTCGTGGTCGACCTCGAACGCGCCCCCGAGGTCGGTCGACAGGGCGACCCGCAGCCCGGCCAGCGACCCACCCAGCGGCGGAGCGAACGCCGCTCCGGGGTCGCCCAGCGCCTGCGGCGACCTCGGGTCGGGGCCCGCCATCACCGACAGCAGCAGCGCGACGTCCTCGACGGTGCGGGCCATCGGCCCGCCGACCGACGTCGTCTCCCACAGGTTCGCGGTCGGCCACTCCGGGACGCGGCCGAGGGACGGCCGGAGGCCGACGACGCCGCAGAACGAGGCCGGGTTGCGCAGCGAGCCGCCCATGTCGGACCCGTCCGCGAGCGGCACCATGCCGGCGGCCAGGGCACACGCTGCTCCCCCGCTGGAGCCACCGGCCGACCGGCTCGGGTCGACCGGGTTCAGCGTCGTCCCGAAGATCGGGTTGAACGTGTGCGAGCCGGCGGCGAACTCCGGCACGTTGGTCTTGCCGATCGGCACGACACCCGCGGCGCGGACCCGCTCGACGATCAGGTCGTCGTGGTCCGGCACGTGGTCGGCGTACAGCGGCGACCCGTAGGTGGTGCGCCAGCCGGCGACGGCGTGGGTGTCCTTGAAGGCGAACGGCAGGCCGTGCAGTGGGCCCACCGGCTGGCCCGACGCGAGGTGCTGGTCCGCGGCGGCTGCGCCGGCCCGGGCACGTTCGACGTCGA
>JBQCCW010000049.1:0-42818 GCA_051961835.1 Marmoricola sp.
CGCCGTGTAGAGGTACTGCTGCTTGAGCAGGCACTGGAGCGGGACGACCAGGTCTCGACGGTGGCCGGCGTCCGTGCGCCGGTAGGTCCCGCGGCTGATCGACGAGGTGGTGCACTTCGCGTCCGTGAGGGAGCCGGGGGCCGGGTCCGGAGTCGGTGTCCCCGTGGGCGTCGGGGAGGGGGTGCTGCGAGGCGTGGTCGGCGGGCCGGGGATCGCCGCGGGGACCGCGCGTGCGCGCAGGTTCAGGTAGTCGCGGTCGATGTTGATCCTCACGCCGCCCCACGTCTCGTCGTGGCCGCCGACGTACTGCTTGACGCGCTGCTGGTCGGCCCACCCGTCGTCGCTGAGGTACCCCGGAGCGCTCGTGTTCTTCTTCTTGTCCCAGCGCGCGAGCCAGACCTGATCGGGCAGCGCGAAGCCGGCGGGGGTGCGGAGTCGGACGGAGTCGAGGAGCGCGATGCCGGAGCCGGCGCCGGAGTACACCCCCGAGAGGTAGCCCTGGGCGTGCAGCTCGTTGGTCCATGCGCTGAGGAACCACGCCGCGGACCAGGTGCAGTCGGTGGAGTGCGCGGTGTCGAAGTGCTCGAGGTCGTAGAAGAGCGTGCTGCCGCGGACGATGCCCAGGCGCTGGGCGGCGGCGACCGCCGTACGTGCCTCGGAGACGGCCTGGTTGCGGGCCTTGGCGTAGGTGTCGGTGCGGCTGGCGTAGATGGTCGGATCGATCGTCTTGCCGTAGCGGGGGAACCGCGGCTGGCAATGCGCTTGGGGTCCGAGCGTGATGGGGAGCAGGTGCCAGCCGGCGGCCAGTTGCGTGGTGACCCAGGTCGGCGTGAGGTTCGGCTGCTCCCGGCAGAAGCGCGAGTTGCCGGAGATGTAGATGCCGACCGCCCGGTACGGCGAGGCCTTGCGCCAGGCAGTCATCGCCTTCTGGCTCGGGGCGTTGCACTGGTCGAAGCCCTGTCCGGTGAAGGTGCCGGGCGTGACGGGGTTGCTTCCCGATGCGCTGGCGGCGTTCGCGCGGTCCGCGACCGCCTGACCGCCCAGGAGCAGCGCCGCCACGAGGGCGAGCGCCACGGCGGGGATGAGGTGAACCGGGCGGATGGGCCGGGCGCGCATGGAGGTCTCCGGAGGACGAATCGGGCGGGGGAAGCCGGCCTAGAACATCACAACTTTCACAGCAGTAACAGACGATCCAGCGAACTACCGTCTTGTAATTCGCCCGGGTGACGCCGGGCGTGGGCCGGCGCCGCGCCCTTCTAGGATGGGCCGGTGCAGCTCGACACCGTCGCCCACGCCACCACCGACCCCGACCGTGAGCAGCCGTGGGCCGAGCTCGGGCTGAAGGAGGACGAGTACCTCCGGATCCGCGAGATCCTGGGCCGCCGACCCACGAGCGCCGAGCTGGCGATGTACTCGGTGATGTGGAGCGAGCACTGCTCCTACAAGTCCTCGAAGGTCCACCTCAAGCAGTTCGGCGAGCTGCCCCAGGAGACGCCCCGCGGCAAGACGCTCGCGGGGATCGGCGAGAACGCCGGCGTGATCGACATCGGCCAGGGATACGCGGTCAGCTTCAAGGTCGAGTCCCACAACCACCCGTCGTACGTCGAGCCGTACCAGGGCGCGGCGACCGGCGTCGGGGGCATCGTCCGCGACATCATCGCGATGGGCGCCCGCCCGATCGCCGTGATGGACCCGCTGCGCTTCGGCCCCCTGAACGCCGCCGACACCCAACGGGTGCTCCCCGGGATCGTGGCCGGCGTCGGCGGGTACGGGAACTGCCTGGGCCTGCCGAACATCGGCGGCGAGGCCGTCTTCGATGCGACCTACCTCGGCAACCCCCTCGTCAACGCGCTGTGTGTCGGGGTGCTGCGTCACGAGGACCTGCACCTGGCCAAGGCGTCCGGCGCCGGCAACCTCGTCGTCCTGTACGGCGCCCGCACCGGGGGCGACGGCATCGGCGGGGTGTCCGTGCTGGCCTCGGAGGTGTTCGACTCGGTCGGATCAGGGGACGGCCCCACGCTGCCCTCGAGACGGCCCAGCGTCCAGGTCGGCGACCCGTTCATGGAGAAGCTGCTCATCGAGTGCACGCTGGAGCTCTTCGCTGCCCGCGTGGTCGCCGGCATCCAGGACCTCGGCGGGGCCGGGCTCTCGTGCGCGACCTCGGAGTTGGCCAGCGCGGGCGACGGCGGCATGAGGGTCGAGCTCGACCGGGTGCCGCTGCGCGACTCGACGCTGTCGCCGGAGGAGATCCTGATGAGCGAGTCGCAGGAGCGGATGATGGCGGTCGTCGAGCCGGACGACATCGACGCGTTCATGGCGATCTGTGCCAGGTGGGACGTCGAGGCGGTCGTCGTGGGCGAGGTGACCGAGGGCGGCCGGCTCGAGATCACCTGGCACGGCGAGACGGTCGTGGACGTGCCGCCTCGATCGGTGGCGCACGACGGACCGACGTACCAGCGTCCGGTGGCGCGCCCCGACTGGCAGGACGGCTTGCAGGCCGACCGCGCCGAGGACCTCGCGCGCCCGTCGAGCGCCGACGAGCTGCGGGCGACCGTGCTCCGCCTCGCCGCGAGCCCCAACCTGTGCGACAAGTCCTGGATCACCGACCAGTACGACCGCTACGTCCAGGGCAACACGGTGCTCGCTCAGCCCGACGACGCCGGCATGGTGCGCGTCGACGAGGAGAGCAACCTCGGTGTCGCGGTCGCGACGGACTGCAACGGCCGGTTCGCCCTGCTGGACCCTTACGCCGGAGCCCAGTTGGCGCTCGCCGAGAGCTACCGCAACGTCTCGACCGGCGGCGCCCAACCGCTCGCTATCAGCGACTGCCTCAACTTCGGCTCGCCGGAGGACCCCGCGGTGATGTGGCAGTTCGCCGAGGCCTGTCGCGGTCTGAAGGACGCCTGCGCGACGCTCGGCATCCCGGTCACCGGCGGCAACGTCAGCCTCTACAACCAGACGGGCGACACCGCGATCCTGCCCACCCCCGTGGTGGCGGTGCTCGGTGTCATCGACGACGTCACGCGCCGTACGCCGACCGGCTTCGTGAGCGAGGGACAGCCGGTGTTCCTGCTCGGCGAGACGCGCGAGGAGCTCTCCGGCTCGGAGTGGGCGCACGTCGTGCACCAGCACCTCGGGGGGCTGCCGCCTCGCGTCGACCTCGAGGCCGAGCGGCGACTGTCGCAGTTGCTCGTCGAGGGAGCCGGGCTGCTGACCTCCGCACACGACCTGGCCGACGGCGGCCTCTCCCAGGCGCTCGTGGAGGCATGCCTGCGCCGGGGCGTGGGCGCCTCCGTGCAGCTGCCCGGCGACCCGTTCGTCCAGCTGTTCAGCGAGTCCGCGGGCCGCGTGCTGGTGACGGTCGCGCCGGGCGACGCCGACGCTGTGGCGGCGCTATCGGAGCGGCACGGGGTGCCTCTCACGCCGCTGGGGTCGACCGGCGGCGACGCCCTGAGCGTCGAGAGTCGGTTCGCCATCCCGCTCGACGAGCTGCGAGAGGCCTGGGCGGCGACGCTGCCGGCCGCACTGGGGTGAGGCGCGGCAGTCTCACTGAAGAGCCATCAGCACCGACAGTGCCTTTGCTCCCTCGTTGAGTGTCGGCACGTGCGCCTCCAGTGCCTCGACGGTCATCCGGTACGCCGGGGCCGCGGTGGCGAGCGCCGCCACGGCGACCTCGCCGTGGCCGAACACCGGAACGCCGACCGCTCGGATCCCGGCTTCGTGCTCCTCGTCGGCCACGGCGTAGCCGCGCTCCCGGACCCGCTCGATCTCCTCGCGGAACCGTGCCCGGCTCGTGATCGCCTTCGGTCCCGCCGGATCCAGGGGCACATGGGCGATCAGGTACTCCCGAACGGCCGGATCCGCGAAGGCGACCAGCACCTTGCCCTGGCCGGTGCAGTGCAGCGGCCCGTGCTTGCCGGGCTCCCCGACGACGCGCACCTGCTGCGGCCCCTCGATCGAGTACATGTACAGCTGCCGCTCGCCGTCGCGCACCGAGAGCAACGTCGCCTCCTTGGTCACCGAGGAGACCTCCTCGAGAACCGGCCGGGCAAGGCCGCTGAGGCCGCGGGCCTGGAGGACCTGCTGGGCGAGCTGGAAGGTGCGTAGCCCGAGCGTGTAGCGCTTGCTCTGCTGGTCGAAGGAGGCGAAGCCGTCGCGGACCAGGGCGCCGAGCAGGCGGTGAGCCGTGCTCAGCGGGTACCCCGCCTCCCGAGCCAGCTCGGCAGCCGGAGCGCCGGCCGGATGATCGCCCAGGCGGGTGAGGAGCAGCAGCGCCTTGCCGACCATGTCGGGGGCGGGAGCATCGGCCATGCGTTGCGTCCTCCCATATCGCAGCAGTACGTTCCATTATCTGGCAGCGGCGTCCCGATCATGCCACGCCGCCGTCCCACGGGGAACGCCTCGACCAGCAGGACGTTCGAGCTCTTCTCGCCACGGGACAGCCAGCCAGCCGAACGACAGGACCAGTATGGACATCCAAGTAGCGCTCGATCGCATCCCCCTCGACCGGGCGGTCACCATCACGGGCGCCGTCGCCCGCCGTACCGACTGGATCGAGCTGGGGACGTCGCTGGTCAAGCAGTTCGGCGCCGCCGGGCTGCAGGCGGTCGTCGCGGCCGCCGGCGACACACCCGTGCTGGCCGACCTCAAGACCGCTGACGACGTCGCCTTCGAGTTCCGCATGGCGCACGACGCCGGCGCCCGAGGCGTGACCGTCCTCGGGCTCGCGCCACGGGTGAGCATCGACCGGGCCGTGGAGGTGAGTGCCGACCTCGGCGTGGAGCTCGTCGTCGACCTCATGGGGCTGGATGCCGAACAGGTCGCCGGCCTCGCCGCGTCGCTGCCCGACGCCGTCCGGCTGGCACCCCATGTCAGCAAGGACGCCCAGGGCTCCGGACAACGGGTCCAGGACCTGCTCGGCGACTGGGCTTCCGGGCGGCGCCTCGCGCTCGCCGGCGGCCTGACCTCCGCCGACCTTCCCGGGCTGCGGGACCTGCCCGACCTCCGGGTGATCGTCGGGTCCGCGGTGACTGCTGCCGACGACCCGGTCGCAGCAGTGGAGCGGCTGCGCCATGCAGCCGGAAAGGACGACTGATGGAGAACGACGACCTCTCGACCGTGCTGGGCGAGATCCAAGGAGTGGCGGCGAAGGTCGACCGCGCGGCCGTGTCGGCGCTGGTCGACCGGCTCGCCGAGGCGCCCCGCGTCTTCGTGGCGGGCGAGGGCCGATCGGGTCTGATGGGCAAGGCGTTCGCGATGCGCCTGATGCATCTGGGTCTGACGGTCTACGCGGTCGGCGAGACGATCACGCCGTCGGTCGGCGCCGGGGACCTCGTGGTGGCGATCTCCGGCTCCGGTACGACGGGCGGCACCGTGCGCGTCGCCCAGGGTGCGGTCACGGCGGGCGCGTCGGTCCACGCCGTGACGACCGATCCCGGCTCCCCGCTCGCCGAGGCGGCGGCGGACGTGCTCGTGCTCCCCGCTGCGACGAAGTACCGCCGGGCCGACGAGGCGCCGACCATCCAACCGCTCAGCAGTCTCTTCGACCAGATCACCCACATCGTGCTCGACGTGGTCGCGCTGCAGGTCGCCCGCCGGCGCGACGTGGACAACGACCGGGCGCGGCAGGCGCACAGCAACACCGAGTGACGGTTGGTGCGACCTCGGGGTGGGCTCGCGCTCGCGGGGTGCGGACGCGACCGCTGGGTAACGGAACGGCATCGAGCCCTTGACGTGACCAGCGCCACGGACGAGACTCCCATGACATGAGAGCAACTCCCATGAAGCGGGAGTAAGCCGGAGGCAAGGAGTTCGATGGTGAAACGCAAGGTGGCCGCCCTGGCGGCTCTGGTCCTGGCCGCGGGGGCGGTTCTCGCCGGCTGTGGCGGCTCGTCCGGAGGCGGGAGTGGCTCACCCTCGGACAGCCAGCTCGCGAAGGTCCTCAAGGCCAAGACCCTGCGGGTCGCCGTGCTGCCGGACTTCCCGCCGTGGGCGGTGCAGAAGCCGGACGGGAGCTTCGAGGGCTACGAGATCGACATCGCCAAGGACTTGGCCGACTCGCTCGGGGTGAAGCTGAAGCTGGTGGCTACCGACGGCGACAGCCGCCTGCCCCTGCTCAAGTCGAACCGCGTCGATGTGAACATCTCCGCCTGGACGGCCACCAACGAACGCGCCCAGGCGGTCGGCTTCACGATCCCCTACGACGCCCACGGCGCCGGCGTGCTCTTCCCCAAGAGCGAGAACATCAAGAGCTACGCCGACCTGGCCGGCAAGACCGTCAGCGTGGCCCGCGGCTCGACGAACGACACGATCATCACCAACGACTTCCCGAAGACCAAGGTGGTCCGGTTCGACTCGATCGCCGACGTGATCGGTGCGGTCAAGGCCGGCAAGGTGGATGCCGCTGTCGAGAGCTCCTACACCGTCGCCCAGGAGGCGAAGAAGGACCCGAATCTCAAGGCGATCTCGAACCCGCCGCTGGAGCCGTCCCTCGTGTCGATGGGTGTGCTGCCCGGCGACCAGGTGTGGATCAACTACCTCAACAACTTCATCCGCAACCTGATCGCCTCCGGTGAGGATCAGAAGCTCCACCAGAAGTGGCTGCACGAGGACCTGGCCAGCATCGTCTCCGTCCAGGGCAACGCTGCCTGACATGTGCACCGATTCCGCGGCGCCCCGGGGAGCCGCTGCCCTCCACGCCGACCGGCCGCCGCGCCGGCCGGCGTGGAGGGGGCCCGTCCCGAGGTGTGAGAGGACGAGCCGATGACGTTCTCGTTCTCCTTCATCGAGAGCATCCTCCCGGTGCTGCTCAAGGCGCTCGGGATGAGCGTCGAGGTGACGGTGCTGAGCTTCTTCATCGGCGCCGTGATCGGGATCTGGGTCTACCTCGGCCGCCGGAGCGCGTTCGCACCGCTGCGTCTGCTGGCGCAGGGCTTCATCGAGGTGTTCCGCAACACCCCGCTGCTCGTGCAGCTCTACCTCATCTACTTCGGCCTTCCCGAGGTCGGCATCAACCTCGATCCGTTCTGGTCGACGCTGCTCGGCATGACGCTGAACAATGCGGCGTACACGGCGGAGATCTTCCGCGCAGGCATCGAGTCCGTCCCGGGCGGCCTGGTCGAGGCCGCGTCGGCTCTGGGTCTGCGATTCAGCCAGACCTTCCGCTTCATCGTGCTCAAGCCCGCCATCCGCAACGTGCTGCCCGCGCTGACGAACCAGTTCATCGTGCTGTTCCTGTTCTCCTCGGTGGGGTCGGTGATCTCGCTGAACGAGCTCACCTCGGCGCTCGCGGACCTGAACCAGCGGACTTTGCGCACGCTGGAGATCTTCACCACCGGCGGCGTCTTGTACTACCTGGTGTCCGCGATCATCGCCGGCTCCTCACGACTCGCGGAGAGGTACCTCTTCCGATGGTGATCCCCCTGGCTTCCTTCGACTTCGGCCAGTACCTGCCGCCGCTGCTGCGGGGGACCGTGGTCACGATCGTGCTGGTGCTCGCGTCCGGTGCGGCCGGAACGATCCTCGGGCTGGTCTTCGGTGTGCTGCGCAGCGCGCCGTTCGCCCCGCTGCGCTGGCTCGCCGGCATCTACACCAACTTCATCCGCGGGATCCCGATCCTGATCATCCTGCTGTTCCTGTACTACGAGATCCCGCTGCTGTTCCCCTACGCGACCTTCTCCCAGACCATCACCGCGGTCATCGGCCTGTCGGTGTACGCCGGTGCCTACATGGCGGAGATCTTCCGGGGCAGCATCCAGGCGATCCCGCGGGGGCAGTGGGAGGCCGGCGAGGCGCTGGGGCTGAACTACCTGCAGAAGATGCGGTACGTCGTCCTTCCGCAGGCGCTGAAGATCGCCGTACCGCCCGCCGTCGGCTTCCTGATCGCGCTGGTCAAGGCCTCGTCGCTGGTCTCCGTGATCGCGGCGACCGACCTCACTCGCGCCGGCAAGATCGTCTCCTCCCAGAACCACGCGCCGCTGCTCACGTTCCTCGTCGTCGCGGCTCTCTACTTCATCGTGTCCTACCCCCTGTCCCTCTTCGGACGCTGGTATGAACGGAGGCTCGCATGAGCACCGGCCCCTCCGACCTCTCGCAGGCCGACTCGTCCCCGACCTCCTCCGCGCCCATGGTGGTGATCGAGGACCTGCACAAGCGGTTCGGCGACCTCGAGGTGCTCAAGGGCATCGACGCCGAGGTCACCGAGCGGGAGGTCGTCTGCCTCATCGGCCCGTCCGGCTCCGGCAAGAGCACCCTGCTGCGCTGCCTGAACGGCCTGGAGAAGTTCCAGCAGGGCCACGTCACCATCTGCGGGCACGACATGACCGCGTCGAAGACGGACCTGCACGCCGTACGCCGTGACGTCGGGATGGTGTTCCAGTCCTTCAACGTCTTCCCGCACATGTCGGTGATCGACAACCTCGTCTTGGCACCCACGAAGGTGCTCGGCATCGGGAAGAAGGAGGCGCGGGAGCGCGGCATGGCGCTGCTGGCCAAGGTGGGACTGACGGATAAGGCCGAGGAGTACCCGACGCGGCTGTCGGGCGGCCAGCAGCAGCGGGTCGCGATCGCCCGCGCTCTCGCCATGCAGCCGCGGGTGATGCTCTTCGACGAGCCCACCTCCGCGCTGGACCCCGAGACCGTGGGCGAGGTGCTCGGCGTCATGCAGGCGCTCGCCGAGGAAGGCATGACCATGGTCGTCGTCACGCACGAGATGGGCTTCGCGCGCGAGGCCGCGGACCGGGTGCTGTTCATGGACGGCGGCGTCGTCGTCGAGGAAGGCCCGCCGCGGGAGATCTTCGACGATCCGCAGCACCAGCGCACCCAGGCCTTCTTGAGCAAGATCCTGTGAGCGACCTCGAGGAGTTGCTGGGCCGCCATCGCTTCCTTCCGGTGTTGACCGTCGGTGGAGCCTCAGACGGTCGGCGCCTCGGCGAGGCGCTGCTGGCCGGCGGCCTTCCGTTGGCGGAGGTGACGCTGCGCGCCGAGGGCGCGTGGGAAGCGCTCGAGGCGATGCTGGCGCTCGATGGGATCGTTGCGGGTGTCGGCACGGTGACGACGGCGGACCAGGTCGACCGCGCGGCCGCCGCGGGCGCCCGCTTCGTCGTCAGTCCCGGGTACGACGACGCGGTCGTCGACCGGTGCCGTGAGCGCGCCGTTCCCGCGGTCCCCGGGACCGCCACGCCCACCGAGATCATGCGGGCGCTGGCGGCGGGCCTGACCACGGTGAAGCTCTTCCCCGCCGGGCTGGTCGGCGGACCGGCCGCGGTCGAGGCGTACGCCGCTCCCTTCCCGGGCCTCCGCTTCGTGCCGACCGGCGGTGTCACCCTCGACACAGCCGCCGACTACTTCGCGCATCACGCCGTGCTCGCGGTCGGCGGATCCTGGATCGCTCCGCGCGACGCCGTCGCCGCCGGTCGCTGGGACGAGATCGAAGAACGCGCCCGGGCGACCGTCGCCCGGCTCAGCCACCGCTCGGAGGTGTCCCCATGACAGCGCTCGATCTGCGGCCGGCCGCGGAGTGCCGGTTCGACCTGGTCTCACTGGGGGAGGTGATGCTCCGCCTCGACCCGGGCGAGTCCCGGATCCGCACCGCGCGGCAGTTCACGGTCTGGGAGGGCGGTGGGGAGTACAACGTCGCCAGGGGTCTCCGGCGGTGCTTCGGGCTGAGGACCGCGATCGTGACGGCGCTCGCGGACAACCCCGTCGGCCGGCTCGTCGAGGACTTCATGCTGCAGGGTGGCGTCGACACCTCGGCGGTGCAGTGGGTCCCCTACGACGGGGTCGGTCGGACCGTCCGCAACGGGCTCAACTTCACCGAGCGGGGCTTCGGGCTGCGGGGCGCCGTCGGCGTCCCGGATCGCGGGCACACCGCCGCCAGCCAGATGCAGCCCGGCGACATCGACTGGGACGACCTCTTCGGGCGCCAGGGGGTGCGCTGGTTCCACACCGGCGGGATCTACGCCGCCCTCTCGCAGGGCGCCGCCGAGGTCGCGGCCGAGGCGATGGCCGCGGCCCAGCGACACGGCACCGTGGTGTCCTACGACCTCAACTACCGGCCCAGTCTGTGGAAGGCGATCGGTGGTCCGGAGCGGGCGCAGGATGTCAACCGGGGCCTGGCCCCCCTCGTCGACGTCATGCTGGGCAACGAGGAGGACTTCACCGCCTGCCTCGGGTTCCACGTGCCGGGCAACGCCGAGGACCTCAGCCACCTCGAGGTCGAGGGCTTCAAGAGCATGATCGGCGAGGTCACCGCCACCTACGACAACATCGCGGTCGTGGCGACGACCCTGCGCACGGTGCGCACCGCCACCGTCAACGACTGGGGTGCGGTCGGGTGGTCGGCCGAGAGCGGATTCGTCGAGGCGACGATGCGCCCCGAGGTCGAGATCCTCGACCGCGTCGGCGGCGGCGACAGCTTCGCCTCGGGCCTGGCCTACGGACTGCTCGCCGACAGGGGACTCGACGAGGCGCTCGAGTACGGCGCCGCCCACGGAGCCCTCGCGATGACGACCCCCGGCGACACCTCGATGGCGACGCTGGCCGAGGTCGAGGCGCTCGTCGGCGGCGGGAGCGTGCGCGTGCAGCGCTGACGTGCTCTGCGATCTCGTCTCAGGCTGACACCGATGCCGGGCTCGGGACCCGCGCCTGCTCGGCGAGGACCCACGCGTCGGGCCGGGGGACCGACCGGACCGACCGGCTCAGGGTGAGGATCAGGGCGGTTCCCGCCGTCGCCACCGCGAGGACGCCGATGGCGCCGGCGCCGCCGAGGCCGGTGAGCAGCGCCCCTCCGACGACCGGTGCCAGCGGCATGGTGCACCAGGAGGTGAACTGCATGGCCGCCGCGACGCGGCCCTGCAGGTCAGCCGGAGTGATGGCGACCCGGTAGGCGCCGATCCCGGCGTTGCAGGTCGGGTTGAGCAGCAAGCCGGCGCCGAGGGCGAGCGCCATGACCGCGGGGTGGTTCCACAGGGCCAGAGGGATGAGCAGCGGGACCCAGGTCCATCCGATGACCACGGTGAGCGTCCCGGTCGCGAACCGGTCGATGAGGGTGGGCGCGACCACCGCCCCCAGGAGCCCGCACAGCGCGGCCGCCCCGTCGGCCAGTCCGATCTGCGCGGCATGGAAGCCGCCCTGGAGCAGGCGGAGGATCGCGACGAAGAACAGGGCATTGAGGGTGAGGTTGACCAGCGCGGCCCAGGCGAGGACGACCCGGAGGAACGCGTGCCGGGCCACGAACGCGAACCCTTCGGCGAGGTCGGTTCGCAGCCGTTGTGGTGGGGCCTGGATCACCGGTGCCGACAGGTCGGCGCGGATCCTCCCCAGCAGCACGAACGAGATCGCGTAGCTCACGGCGTCGGCGGCGAACGGCAGCCAGCGCAGCACGCCGTACAGGGCACCGCCGACCGGGCCGCCGAGCAGCGAGGCGACGTGCTGGCGCGCCTGGTTCTGGCTGAGCGCGGCGGGCAGATCGTCGTGAGATACGACCGTGCGGATCGCGGACAGCTCCGCGGGCCCGAACAGACCTCCCGCGGCGCCGGCGACGAAGGCGGCCACGACGAGGTGCGCGACGGTCAGGTGACCGAGCGCCATCGCGGCGGTCAGCGTGGCGTAGGCGAGCAGGCCGGTCGCGCTCGAGACGCGCATCAGCCGCCCTCGGTGGAGCCGGTCGGCGAGCACGCCGGCAGGCAGCAGCGTGATCGCCGTGCCGAGCAGGAACGCTGCCTCCGCCAGGGCGGCGACCGTGGTGGACCCGGTGAGCTGGTAGCCGATCAGGGGGAGGACGAAGGCGCTCATCCGGCTGCCGATCTCGCTGATCGCCTGCCCGGTCCACAGCACGGTGAAGTCGTGGTTGCGCGCCAGGGAGCGGAAGCCGGTCACGTTCCGCAAGATATAATGCGCATCTAAACGTGCGCAAGGGTCGGCGCGCAGTTCGCTAGCCTGGCGACCATGGCCCGGTACGACGACCCGCGCATCCTGCGCGCGATCGCGCACCCGCACCGCAACCGGATCCTCGCGGAGCTGTTCGCCGCCGGGTCGCTGCGGGCAGCCGACGTCGCGGCGGTGCTCGGCATCCCGGCCAATCAGGCGAGCTTCCACCTGCGCCAGCTGGCGAAGTACGGGCTGATCGTGGAGGCCCCCGAGGAGGCGCGCGACCGGCGCGACCGGGTGTGGCGGCTGGCCGATGCCGACGGCATCACCATGCGCAGCGAGGACGTGCTGGCCCAGCCCGGCGGCGAGGCCGCGATGGCGGTCTTCCAGCGCAGTGCCCGGGCCTGGGGGCACCGCCTCGTCGATCTGTCCCTGCTGCCCTCCGAGCCCGGCGTGGAGAAGACGGTCTCCAGCGGCTCGCTGCGGTTCACCCAGGAAGAGGTGGTGGAGTTCGCTGCCGACGTCGAGGCACTCATCGCCCGCTGGCGTGAGCGCACGCGTGGTGCCGACGCGGACCGGATCACCTACTCGATCTACCAGTTGATCCAGCCCTACCCCGATCTGCCCGACGCCGGCGAGGACGCCTGATGCCGCGCCGGCTGATCCCGCTCTCCGGGCAGGAGCTCGCGGCCGCCGAGTCGGCCGGCGACACGCGCGCCTTGGTCAAGCACTACCTGGGGCGGCTGCAGGAGCGCGCGCCGGGGGCGTCGGTGGAGGTCCGTGTCCCGCCGTACGCGGCGGTGCAGGTGATCGAGGGCGTCCGGCACACTCGCGGCACGCCGCCCGCCGTCGTGGAGACCGACGCGGACACGTGGTTGGCGCTGGCACGCGGCGAGGTGTCCTGGGGTGCCGCGCTGGACGGCGGTCGCGTCCGGGCCAGCGGCGAGCGGACCGACCTCACGGAGTACCTGCCTCTCGCCTGAAACCGGTGGCGGGCGCCTGCGAGAATCGGCGTCGTGCGCCGGATCATCCAGAGCAAGAAGCTTCAAAACGTGCGGTACGACGTGCGCGGACCGATCCTCGCCGAGGCCCAGCGGCTCGAGGCCGAGGGGCACAAGATCCTGAAGCTGAACATCGGCAACCCGGCGCCGTTCGGTTTCGAGGCGCCCGTGGCGATCGTCGCCGACATGGTGCACAACCTTCCCGAGGCCCAGGGGTACTCCGACTCGCGCGGCATCTACTCCGCCCGAACGGCCGTCGCGCAGTACTACCAGTCGCGCGGCCTGCGGGAGACCGCCGTGGAGGACGTCTTCATCGGCAACGGCGTGTCCGAGCTGATCACGATGGTGCTGCAGGCGTTCCTCGACGACGGCAACGAGGTGCTGGTCCCCGCGCCGGACTACCCGCTGTGGACGGGCCAGGTGACGCTGTCGGGCGGGACGCCGGTGCACTACCGCTGCGACGAGGCCAACGGCTGGAATCCCGACCTGGCCGACATCGAGGCCAAGATCAGCGAGAACACCCACGCGATCGTGATCATCAACCCGAACAACCCCACGGGTGCGGTGTACAGCGAGGAGACCGTCAAGGGCCTCGTCGACATCGCTCGCCGGCACGACCTCGTGGTCTTCGCCGACGAGATCTACGAGAAGATCCTCTTCGACGACGCGGTGCACCACCACGCGGCGACGTACTGCGGTGACGACGTGCTCTGCCTGACGTTCTCGGGTCTCTCCAAGGCGTACCGGGTCTGTGGCTACCGCGCCGGCTGGGTGATGATCTCCGGCCCCAAGGAGCTCGCCGCCGACTTCCTCGAGGGGCTCACGCTCATCGCGAACATGCGGATGTGCGCGAACGTGCCGGCCCAGCACGCGATCCAGACCGCGCTCGGCGGCTACCAGTCCATCGAGGAGCTCATCGTCCCCGGCGGCCGGTTCTACGAGCAGGCGATGCTCGCCCACCGGATGCTCAACGAGATCCCCGGGGTGAGCTCGGTGAGGCCGTCCGGCGCCCTCTACTGCTTCCCCCGTTTGGATCCCGAGGTCTACCCGATCGAGAACGACGAGGACTTCGTGCTCGGCCTGCTGCGCGCCAAGAAGATCCTGGTCACCCACGGCACCGGCTTCAACTGGTTCGAGCCCGACCACTTCCGCCTGGTCACCCTTCCCGACGTCGACATGCTCGCCGAGGCCATCGGCCGCATCGGCGACCACCTCGCCACCCTCCGCTGAGTCGTCGAGTTGCTCGTTCTGGCCGCGCGAGTTGCCCCTCCTGGCCCGCCGAGTTGTCAGTTCTGGCCCGGCCACTTCGCAGGTGTGGCCGGCCGAGTGCGGTACGTCGTACTGGGCCGGCCATCCGTCACTGCTCACGCGGCCAGAACCCGCAACTCACGCGGCCAGAACCTGCAACTCGCGCGGCCAGAACCCGCAACTCGCGCGAGGAGGGAGGTTCAGCGGGAGATGACGCGAAAGCGGAGGAGGCGTTCGCGCTCGCGGGCCTCGTGCTGGTCGCGGCGCCGGGCGACGAGGAGCTGGGGGAGGGTGATGATCCCGATCGGCCGGTTCGGGTCGTCACGGTCGACGACCGGCACCGTGGTGACCTCGTGGACGGCCATCAGCTCCGCGGCGTGGCGTAGCGTCTGGTCGCCGTGCGTCACGACCGGGTCGGTGACCAGCAGCCGCGACAGCGGGAGGTCGTCGTCGCCCGAGGAGCTGGCGGCGAGCAGGTCCCCCCGTCGTACGACGCCCAGCATGTGCTGATGCTCGTCGACGACCGGGTAGAGCTGCTGACGCCAGGCGGCGTGGTCGTCCTCGGGGTCGTCCAGCGCCTTGCGAGCGGTGGCGACCGGCACGTCGGGATCGAACTCGACGATGTTGTCGCTCATCGCCTCGCTGACGAAGAGGATCTCCAACGGGTCGACGTCGTACTCCCGACTGAGGTGGTAGCCACGTCGGGCGATCTTCTCGGTGAGCACCGACCGCTTGAGCAGCAGCACCGAGATGCCGCATGCGGTCATGGCCGCGATCGTGAGCGGCAGCACGGCGTCCCACCGGTGGGTGAGCTCGAGGGCGAAGATGATGCCGGTGAACGGTGACCGCATCACCCCGCCGAGCACACCGGCCAGCGCCACCAGCGCCCAGAAGCCGGCGCCGACCTCGGGGAAGACCTGAGCCTCGAGGGAGCCGAGCGCGCCCCCGATCATGAAGATCGGCGCGAGCACGCCACCGGAGGTGCCCGAGCCCAACGACATCGACCAGATCAGCGTCTTCACGACCAGGATGCCGGCGACCAGACCGAGACTGATGGACCCCGTCAGCTCGGCATCGATGACGTTGTAGCCCACGCCGAGGGCCTGGGGCACGAAGAGCCCGCCGATCCCGATGATGAGTCCGCCGATGGCCGGCCACCACATCCAGTGGATCGGCAGCTTGTGGAAGGTGTCCTCCGAGGCGTACACGAGCACGGTGGCACCGACCGCGAGCAGTGCCGAGATGACGCCGGACACCAGACAGAGCAGGTAGGACGCCGGGCGCAGGTGGATGGGGGCGTCGGCGAGGAAGATCGCGCCGCTGCCGAGCAGCGGGTAGCGGATGATCGTCGCGACGCAGACGGCGCCGGCGACCGGGATCAGGCTGCGGGGGCGCCACTCGAAGAGCAGCAGCTCGGCGGCCAGCACGATCGCCGCGAGCGGGGAGTTGAACGTCGCCGCCATGCCGGCCGCCGATCCGGCGACGAGGAGCGTCTTGCGCTCGTCGGCGGTGAGGTGCAGGAACTGCGCGAACAGCGATCCCAAGGCGCCGCCGGTCATGATGATCGGGCCCTCGGCGCCGAACGGCCCACCGGTGCCGATCGCGATCGCCGAGGAGATCGGCTTGAGGACGGCGACCCGCGGCTGCACCCGGCTGCCGCCGAGCAGGATCGCCTCGATCGCCTCGGGCATGCCGTGACCGCGGATCTTCTCCGACCCGTACCGCGCCATCAGGCCGATCACCAGACCGCCGACCACCGGCGCGAGGAGGATCAGCCACCAGGAGTGGTGCTGCGCACCCGGCGCGACCAGCTGGGTGGACGTCCGCTGGTAGAAGATCACGTTGGTGATCAGGCCGATCAGCCGCAGCAGCGCCCAGGCGGTGACCGCCGCGATGGCGCCGATGGGAAGCGCGAGGGCGGCGATGACGAGCATCCGGGGGGTGGTCGAGAAGTCGCCCAGATGACGTACGTCGCGGACCCGCACCTGTCCCGCGGAGTCTGCCTGCACCGACTGCCCCTTCCTGTCCCGGTCATGGCGCAGCGGAGCCGCCGGAGCGATCATGCCCCGCGACGGCCCGCTGACACATCGCAATACGACATATTAACCTGGCGGCATGGCGACCGACGCGCAGTACCACCGCCTGCTGCAGTTCCGCACGCGCCTGCGCCGGTTCGAGCAGTGGAGCCGCGCCGCTGCCGAGGCACACGGACTCACCCATGCCCAGCACCAGCTGATGCTCGCCGTCCGCGGTCACGACGATCCTCTCGGCCCCACGATCGGCGACGTCGCCGAGGCTCTCCTGGTCAAGCACCACACCGCCACGGGTCTCGTCGACCGCGCCCAGCAGGCGGGGTTGGTGGCGCGGCTCCGGGGCGATGACGACTCCCGGCGCGTCCACCTGCAGCTGACCGACAAGGGCGAGGAGGTCCTGCGCGAGCTCACCGCCGTCCACGTGGAGGAGCTCCGACGCCTCGGTCCGCTCCTCGCGGCGGTGGCCGATCCGGCTCCCCCCGAGGGCCGCGCAAGCCCCGACTAAGGTCCTCGTCATGCCCCTGACTCCCGACGACATCCGCGCCCGCGTCTCCGATCTGCTCCCCGGCGTACGCCGCGACCTCGAGGAGCTGGTGCGCATCGAGTCGGTCAGCGCGGACCCGGCCCGCCGCCAGGAGGTGGAGCGCTCTGCCCAGCGGGTCGCGGAGCTGTTCGAGGCCGAGGGCATGGCCACGCGCATCGTCCGCGACGGTGAGGACGGACCGCCGGCGGTGATCGGCCACAAGGCCGGCCCCGACGGAGCGCCGACGGTGCTCCTCTACGCACACCACGACGTGCAGCCCGAGAACGACCACGCCGACTGGGACAGCCCGCCCTTCGAGCCGACCGAGCGCGGCGAGCGGCTCTACGGACGCGGCGCCGCCGACGACAAGGCCGGCATCGCGACCCACTTGGCCGCGCTGCGGGTGTTCGGCGACGCGCTCCCCGTCGGCGTCACGGTGTTCATCGAAGGCGAGGAGGAGGTCGGCTCCGACACCCTCCCCGACCTGCTGCGCGCGCACCGCGACGAGCTCGCCGCGGACGTCATCGTGATCGCGGACAGCGGCAACTGGGACATCGGCGTGCCCGCGCTGACCACCAGCCTGCGCGGGCTGGTGCGCGTCGACGTCGAGGTCCGCACCCTCGACCACGCGGTCCATTCGGGCATGTGGGGCGGCCTCGCCCCCGACGCGTTGATGGCGCTCGTCCGCCTCCTCGACAGCCTGTACGACGAGCAGGGCGGCCTGGCCGTCAGCGGGCTCGGCGGCGGCCCGGCAGCCGACGTCGACTACCCCGAGGACCGGCTGCGCGCGGAGTCCGGCGCGCTCCCCGGCACCCGCTGGGTCGGCTCGGGACCTGCCGTGGAGCGGCTCTGGACCCGTCCGGCCCTGACGATCACAGGCATCGACGCGCCCAAGGTCGACGGCGCCTCGAACACGCTCACCCCGGCCGCGCGGGCGAAGCTCTCCCTCCGCGTGGCCCCCGGCGACACCAGTGAGAACGCGCTCGGCTGCCTGCGGCACCATCTCGAGGCGCACGTCCCCTACGGCGCGGAGCTCTCGGTCACGGTCGTCGACACCGGCGAGGCGACGTCGATCGAGGCGAGCGGGCCGGCGTACGACGCGGCGCGGGCGGCCTTCCGCGAGGCCTGGGACGGCACCGAGCCGGTCGACATGGGCGTGGGCGGGTCGATCCCGTTCATCGCGGAGTTCCTCGAGAGCTTCCCGGAGGCCAGCGTGCTGGTCACCGGCGTGGAGGATCCCGACACCCGCGCCCACGGCCCGAACGAGGGACTCCACCTCGCCGAGTTCGAGCGGGTGCTCGTGGCCGAGGCACTGCTCCTCGCCAACCTGGGCTGAGGCTCCGGTGCCCGGACCGCGCGTCTTCCTCGGCGCTCATCGCGAGGAGCGGCTCCAGGCGATCACCGACGTGCTCGTCGAGGCGATCGTGCTCGACAACGCCGACTACCGCGACATGCCGGTCGTGCCGTTGGACGACCTGCGCCGATCCTGCCACGACAACGTCCTGCGGGTGCTGCAGCTGCTCGACCGGGCGATCGCCGGCGAGCCGGTGGAGGACGGCGAGCTCTACGACGCCGCGGAGGAGACCGGGCACCGCCGGGCGGTCCAGGGCCTGCCCCTGGACAGCGTGCTCCGCTCCTTCCGCATCGGCGGAAGGCTGATCTGGGAGGACCTGGTGGCCGGCGCCGACGAGGGCGGGATCGACCCGACCGACCTCCGCCGGATCGGCACGAAGCTCTGGGAGGTGGTGGACCGCACCTCCTCGCACGTGGCGCGCTCCTACCACCGCACCGAGAGGGACCTCGTCCGCGCCGACGAGCAGCGCAGCGCCGCCCTGTGGGAGGAGCTCCTGCGCGGCCGCGCGCAGGAGCCGGCGTTCGCCGCGACGGTCGCGCAGACGCTCGACCTTCCCCTGGAGGGTCCCTACCTCGCCGTGACGCTGTCGGGGGCGGCGCACGACCTCACCGTGCCCCTGCGCCGCGTCGGGGTGGCGCCGGCCTTCCACCGCCGCACCGACTCGGTGGTCGGCGTGCTGGCGACGGGTGCCGCAGCGCTGCCGGTGGTGCTCGAGGTGCTCGCGCGAGTCGGCGCACGGGCCGGCGTGTCCGCACCGGTCACCAGCCTCGCCGCAATCGACGAGGCCTTCCGGCAGGCAGCGGTGGCGCTGCGCTCGGTGCCACCGGGGTCCCCCGAGGTCGCGTCGTACGACGATCGCCTGGTCGCGGGTCTCCTGCTGGGCTCCCCGGAGGTCGCCGACCGTCTGGTCAGCCGGTGGCTGGGTCCCGTGCTCGCCCTCCCGCCCGGGGAGTCGCGGGTGCTGCTGCAGACGGTGCAGGCCTGGGTCACCGCCGGGGGCGCGATGACCCGGACGGCAGCCCTCGCGCACTGCCACCGCAACACCGCGATGAATCGGATCAACCGCGTCGCCGCCTTGGTCGGTGTGCCGCTCGTCGAAGGCGTCGTGCCGATCGAGATGCAGCTGGCGCTGCGCTGGCTCGACCTGGGCGGCTGACCCCTCCGCCGCGATCGCCGTTGGGCACAGTGCCCAGCCCGGCGGTCCCGTTTCTGGGCGCCCGGACGCTGTCGCGAGCCTCGTGAGGCGTGCCACAGTTCTCGGCGGGGAGGGCAGTCGCCTTCGCGCATCTCGGGAGCGGTGCGCGGGGGCCGCACGAAAGGACTGCCCATGACCGACACCTCGTCGCTGCGCGGGCCGGTGCGCACAGCTCTGCGCGCGAGCCTGGGCCGCCGGACCTTCGTCGGCTACGTGCTCGGCGGAGCCACCCTCGCGGTCGCCGCCGACCTGAGCCTGGGCGACCCCGCCTTCGCCGCGATCCCGTCGGGGCCGCAGATCCCCGAGACCTACGACCTCGAGGACGCCCAGACCGACGCCGCCCGTCCGACGGCCAACCTGATCACGGTCACGATCGACGACCACGGGGAGGCGCACTTCGCCCTTCCCCGGGCCGAGGTCGGTCAGGGCATCACCACCTCGACGGCGATGATCATCGCCGAGGAGCTCGACCTGCCGGTCGCCAAGGTGCACGTCTCCCTCGCGCCGGCCCGGCCCGAGCTGGAGTTCAACCAGCTCACGGGCGGATCGAACACGTCGGTGTCGACCTTCACCCCGATCCGGGTGGCGGCGGCGATCGCCAAGAAGGCGCTGCTCGACGCCGCCGCGATCGAGCTCGGCTCGGCCGTGGCGCTCCTGCAGTCCAAGGACGGCGTGATCACCGGTCCGACGGGGAGCACGACGTACGGCGCGATGGCCAGCAAGGCCGCCAGCTCCACGACGCGGCAGGTCTCGGTCTCGCTGAAGTCGACCTCCGACTTCACCGTCCTCGGCAAGCCGCACAACCGCGTCGACGCCCGCGACATCGTCACGGGGCGCAAGAAGTTCGCGATGGACACCCACATCGGCTCCGCCACGCCGGTGATGCTCTGCCGCGCCCCGAAGCTCAACGGCACGCCGAAGCGGGTGCTCAACGAGAAGGAGGTGCTCGCCCTTCCCGGAGTCAAGAAGATCGCGATCATCCCGACCGGCGTGGCGGTGGCGGCGAGGACGTTCGGCCAGTGCATCGACGGTGTGCGGGCCCTGAAGGTCGAGTGGAACCCCGGCACCGTCGAGGGCGAGGACGACGAGTCGATCCTCGCCGAGCTGCGGAGGGCCGAGCTGCCGCTCGCCGTGCCCAGCGTGCCGGCGCTCGCGAAGACCGTCGAGGCCGACTTCGAGTTCATGTTCAAGTCCAGCGCCGCCCTCGAGCCGTACGCCGCCGTCGCGGACGTCCGCTCCGACCGGGCGGAGGTCTGGGCCGGTCTCAAGGTGCCGATCGTGGCGCAGGAGGACATCGCCAAGGCGGTCGGCCTGCCGACCAGCAAGGTGAAGGTCAACGTCGTGCAGAGCGGTGGCTCGTTCGGCCACAAGCTGTTCGCCAACCACGCCATCGAGGCGGCCCAAGCCTCCAAGGCGCTCGGCATGCCGGTCCGGCTGATGTGGCACCGCGCGGACGAGCCGCGCCAGGGCCGCGCCCACCCGATGGCCACCAGCCGGATCCGCGCCACCTACCTGGCCGGCCAGGTGCTCACCTTCGAGCAGCGGCACACCAGCGTCGCCACCGACTTCAGCCACGGGTTCGGCGAGATGCTCTCGGCGATGGGCGGCCGGCTGCCGGCGGGCATCGGCAGCCTGCCGTACTCCCAGGCGATCTTCATGCTCACCCAGGAGCTGCCCTACAGCTTCGGCGCGATCACCCAGCTGCTGAACGAGGCCGACACCGACACGCGCTTCAACACCGGCTCGATGCGCAACATCTACTCCCCCGACGTCGCGGTGGCCAACGAGCTGGTCGTCGACCTGCTCGCCGCTGCGATGAAGAAGGACCCCTACGCGTTCCGGATGGAGTTCTTGAAGAACGAGCGCGTCAAGAACGTGCTGAAGAAGGTCGCGGAGGTGGGTCAGTGGGGCCGGCGGATGAAGCCGGGCACCGCTCAAGGCATCGCGATCCACAGCGAGTACAAGGGCGCCACGGCCTGCCTCGTCGAGATCGACTGCACGCCGGCGACCGTGAACCGCGACATCTACCACGCCGTCACCGGGCCGCGCGTGACGAAGGCCGTCATCGCGATCGACGCGGGCCTCGTGCTGAACCCCCGCGGCCTCGAGGCCCAGATGATGGGCGGCTTCTCCGACGGCATGGCGCTGGTGCTCACCAGCAGCATGCACCTGCGCGACGGAGCCTTCCTCGAGGCCAGCTGGGACAACTACTTCTACACCCGCCAGTGGAACGTGCCCCCGGACTTCACCGCGATCGCGATGCCCTCGACCAACGACCAGCCGGGCGGTGCCGGCGAGGCCGGCGTGGCCGCGTCCGCTGCGGCGGTGGCCTGTGCCTACACCCGCGCGACCCGGCCGCTTCCGAATCGGTTCCCGATCAACCAAGACACCCTCTCGTTCACCCCCAAGCCCTTCGTGCCGTCGGTCCCGCCGTCGCCGACCGACGGCCTGAAGTACACCTACTGAGGAGAGAAGACCGATGAGCAAGCACACCTTCATCCTCAACGGCAAGCCGGTGCAGGTCGACGTGCCGGGTGACGTCCGGCTGCTGTGGGTGCTGCGCGACATCCTCGGCGTGACCGGCCCCAAGTACGGCTGCGGCATCAACGTCTGCAAGGCCTGTACGTCGCACATCGACGGCAAGGCCTTCAATCCCTGCTCGGTGCGGGTCAAGGACGTCGAGGGGCGCAAGGTCACCACGATCGAGGGCCTGGCCGACCAACGGACCGGCGCGCTGCACCCGATGCAGGAGGCCTGGCTGGAGTACGACGTCGCGCAGTGCGGCTACTGCCAGCCGGGGCAGATCATGGCGGCCGTCGCGAAGGTCCGCCAGGCGCGTCGGGAGGGCCGTGAGATCACCGAGGCCGACCTCGACGAGATCCGCAACGTCTGCCGCTGCGGCACCTACAGCCGGATCCGCGAGGCGATCAAGGCCGGCGCGAAGAAGATGTCGCCCCAGGACTGACGGGGCGGTTCGGGACCGCTGAGGGCGCCGCTCATCCCCTGCGCGGCGTCCTCAGCTCTCGGCGCGTTTCGCGCCCGAGGGCAGGACGACACGGAACGTGCTCCCCGCCCCCGGCGCCGAGTCGACGGTGATCGTCCCGCCGGAGCGGTGCACGACGTTGGCGACGATCGCCAGGCCGAGGCCGGTGCCCGGCCGACTCAACGCCTCGGGGTCCGAGGAGCGGTAGAACTCGTCGAACAGGCGATCCTGGTCGGCGTGGCTGATGCCGATGCCGGTGTCGCGGACGGTGAGGGCCACCCGATCGGCCGCCTCCTCCACCGTGACGTCGACGCGTCCGCCGTCGCGGCTGTACTTCACCGCGTTGCTCAGCAGGTTGGTGACGAGCAGCTGCATCTCGATCGGCGCACCCGACACGGTCGCGCTCGGGGGGAGGTGGGTGTGCATCGAGAGCTGCCGCGCATCCGCCTGGACGGCGAGCATGTCGGCGGCCTCGGCGACGAGCGGGCAGAGGTCGATGGGCTCGACGACGCGGTCCGCGCGGTCGCCACTCACCCGGCTCAGCTGCAGCAGGTTCTCCACCAGGTCGGTCAAGCGGTCGGTGCTGCGGTGCAGCGCCTGCACCGAGATCTTCCCGACCGGGTCGAGCGGTTGGCTGTCCTCGATGATCTCCAGGTGCCCCCGGATCGTCGTCAGCGGCGTCTTCAGCTCGTGGGTGATCGTGGCGATCAGCTGTCCCTTGTACCGGTCGAGCTCCTGGAGCTTCACCACGAGCTGCCGGTCGTGGGACAGGGTCCGGGCGTTGGCGACGACACGGCCCAGGTCCTGGCCGAGATCCTGAGCGGCGCGGAGCTCGACGTCGCTCCACTCGTCGTCCTCGGGACTGCGGGTGAAGGCGACGACGCCGAGGCAGTCCGGGCCCGCGCCGAGCGGGGCGAGCAGGATCGAGGACCGGCCGATCGCCTCGAGGAACGCGAGCACCACCTGGGTCTGGCCGGGCGTGAGCAGGTCGGAGGCGGACCGCCGCGCCGAGACCACTCCGACGCGCTGGGAGGCCCAGCACAGGTGGGCCACCTGGACGGCGATCCGGTCGAGGTCGTCGGGCAGCTCCTCGATCGCGCCGACCACGGAGCCCGCCGCCGTCTGCGCGTCCTCGGACTCGAAGACCTCGATCAGCAGGCCGCGTGCCCGGAAGGCGTCGAGGAGCACCGGCTCGCACTCGTCGATGAGCTGTTGGACGTCGGTCGACGACGCGGCGCGGCGGACCAGGTCTCGGGCGGCATCGGCGAGCCGGAGCTGCTCGGCCTGGCGCACCTGGCGCAACGCACGGGCCAGGACCCGCTCGGCCTGGGCGGCGTACAGCTCCAGGACGGCGCGGCGTCCGGAGTCGGGCACGCGCCCGTCCGCCGGCACGTCGACGCCGAGCATGCCGATCAGGCGGCCCTCGCTGTCGCACAGCGGTGCGGAGAGCAGGTTCTCGGGGTGCCAGGCGTCGGGGACGTCGGGATAGTCGATGTCGGGGATCCAGGTGAGCTCGGTGCGCCACCCTTCGCCGGCGGGGAGGAACTTGAACCGGCCCCAGTCCTCGGCTCGTGCGAGATCCGCCATCACGTCGCGCCGCGGGGTGAACCCGCCGAGCAGGGTGTGCCGGGCGTCGTCGTCGCCGCTCACGGCGATGAACTCGAACTCGTCGGTGTCGCGCAGCACGCTGACCGCGGCGACGTCGAAGCCGGCGATGTCGCGCACGCCGTCGGCGATCAGCTGGAGCGACTCCCGGAAGTCCTCACGCGAGAAGGCATCCGCCACGACAAGGCCGATCCGGCCGTCGGTCGTGTCGACCGTGCTCGGTAGTGCCTGCACGCGCCCACCCCCACCAGAAGGCAGGACGCCCCTCCTTGACCGCCCCGCGTACCGATGCTAGGGGTCGGCCGTCACCCTCCGTGGACGATTGCGGAGAAAACGTCCACCAGCAGGTCGACGTCGGCAGCCGTGGCGACCAGCGGCGGAGCGAGCCGGACGGTCTGTCCGTGCGCCTCCTTGGCCAGGACGCCGCGCTGGAGAAGCGCCTCGCAGAAGGCGCGCCCGGTCATCAGCTCGGCCGAGATGTCGATGCCCGCCCACAGGCCGCGGCTGCGCACGGTGTCGACACCCTGGCCGGTGAGCGCGCTCAGGCCGGCGTGCAGTCGGGCACCGAGCTGGGCCGACGCCTGCTGGTAGGTACCGGTGCGCAGCATCCCGACCACCTCGTGGCCGATCGCCGCTGCCAGCGGGTTGCCGCCGAAGGTCGAGCCGTGCGTGCCCGGGGTGATCACGTCGAGGATGCCCGCGTCCGCCGCGACCGCGGAGACCGGGTAGATGCCGCCGCCCAGGGCCTTGCCGAGGATGTAGACGTCGGGCACCACGTCCTCGTGGTCGCACGCGAACGTGCGGCCGGTGCGGGCGAGCCCCGACTGGATCTCGTCGGCCATCATCAGCGCCCCGTGCTCGGTGCAGAGCGCCCGGACCGCGCGGAGGTAGCCCTCAGGCGGGATGACCACGCCGCCCTCGCCCTGGATGGGCTCGAGGAGGACGGCGACCACGTCCTCGGCCATCACGGCGCGCAGCGCGTCGATGTCGCCGTACCGGACGGTGGTGAAGCCCGGCGTGAACGGCGCGTAGTC
The DNA here is from genome assembly GCA_051961835.1 of Marmoricola sp. Lineage (GTDB taxonomy): Bacteria > Actinomycetota > Actinomycetes > Propionibacteriales > Nocardioidaceae > Marmoricola. The sequence goes on from JBQCCW010000049.1 coordinate 24,845, forward strand.
GTTGCGAGCGTCGGGGTCGTCGGAGAAGCTCACGATCGTGGTCGTGCGGCCGTGGAAGTTGCCCTCCATCACCACGATCCGCGCCCGGCCCTCGGGCACGCCCTTGACCTGGTAGCCCCACTTGCGGGCGAGCTTGAGAGCCGTCTCGACGGCCTCGGCTCCGGAGTTCATCGGGAGCACCATGTCCTTGCCGGTCAGCCCGGCCAGCGCCTCGGCGAACGGGCCCAGCTGGTCGTTGTAGAACGCGCGGCTGGTCAGCGTCAGGCGGTGCAGCTGAGCCTGGGCGCGAGCCACCAGCTGCGGGTGCCCGTGTCCGAAGTTGAGCGCGGAATAACCGGCGAGACAGTCGAGGTAGCGGCGCCCGTCGACGTCGGCGACCCACGCGCCCTCGCCCTCGGCGAGCACCACCGGAAGGGGGTGGTAGTTGTGCGCGGCGTACCGCTCGGTCAGATCGATGTGCTCGGCGGTGCGCCCGCCCCACAGTCCGTCGTGCAGCAGCTCGGTCATGCGTCTCTCCCGGTGATTGTCCGACAATCCGACGATACAGCGCCGTGCCCGGTGCGTCACGTCTCGAGGCCGCCGTGGTCGTCCGCAGGTCCGGCCCCCCGTAGACTGGCCGCGTGGCCACCGCCCCCCGGAGCGGCCGTCGCGGAGACGGTCAGCTGACCCACGACCTGGACCCCCACGAGCGCGGACCGCAGGACGCCTGCGGTGTCTTCGGCGTCTGGGCGCCCGGGGAGGACGTCGCCAAGCTCACCTACTACGGCCTCTACGCCCTCCAGCACCGCGGGCAGGAGTCGGCCGGGATCGCGGTGAGCAACGGCCGCCAGATCCTCGTCTACAAGGACATGGGGCTGGTCAGCCAGGTCTTCGACGAGTCCACCCTCGAGGCGCTCAAGGGCCACATCGCCGTCGGCCACTCGCGCTACTCGACGACCGGCGCCAGCACCTGGCACAACGCACAGCCGACCTTCCGGCCCACGGGCGAGGGCTCGATCGCGCTGGCTCACAACGGCAACCTGACCAACACCCGAGATCTCGCGGCGATGGTGTCGGCGATGCCGAGCGGTCGCGACGAGCTCGACATCGGCAGCCGCAACCTCGAGGCCAGCACCAACGACACCTCGCTGGTCACCGCGCTGCTCGCCCACCACCCCGACACGAGCCTGGAGGACCGCGCCGCGGAGCTGCTGCCGCAGATCCGGGGTGCGTTCTCGTTCGTGTGGATGGACGAGACCACGCTGTACGCCGCCCGCGATCCGCAGGGCATCCGCCCGCTCGTGCTCGGCCGCCTCGAGCGCGGCTGGGTGATCGCCAGCGAGACCGCGGCGCTCGACATCGTCGGGGCGTCGTACGTCCGCGAGGTCGAGCCCGGGGAGATGGTCGCGGTCGACGAGGACGGGCTGCGGACGCGGCGGTTCGCCGACGCCGCTCCCAAGGGCTGCCTCTTCGAGTTCGTCTACCTGGCTCGCCCCGACACCCGCATCTCCGGGCAGCGGGTGCACAGCGTGCGGGTCGAGATCGGCCGACGACTCGCGCAGCAGTTCCCCGCGGAGGCCGACCTGGTCATCCCGGTCCCCGAGTCGGGCACGCCCGCGGCCATCGGCTACGCCGAGGCCTCCGGCATCCCCTACGGCACCGGCCTGGTCAAGAACGCCTACGTCGGACGCACCTTCATCCAGCCTTCGCAGACCATCCGGCAGCTCGGCATCCGGCTGAAGCTGAACCCGCTGCGCGACGTGATCGAGGGCAAGCGCCTCGTCGTCGTGGACGACTCGATCGTGCGCGGCAACACCCAGCGGGCCTTGGTGCGGATGCTCCGGGAGGCCGGGGCACGCGAGGTGCACGTGCGGATCTCCTCACCGCCGGTGAAGTGGCCCTGCTTCTATGGCATCGACTTCGCCACCCGCGCCGAGCTGATCGCCAACGGGCTCTCGACCGACGAGATCTGCGCGTCGATCGGCGCCGACAGCCTCGCCTACATCGACCTCGAGCAGCTGATCGAGGCCACCGCGATCCCCGGCGACAAGCTGTGCCACGCCTGCTTCGACGGCGAGTACCCGATCCCGCTGCCCGAGCCGGAGCACCTCGGCAAGCACCTGCTCGAGACGCTCCCGACGGGCCTCGAGGCCGACGGCCTCTCCACCTCGCTGACCGGCGCCGGCGCCGTCGACGCACTCGACCGACCCTGACCGGGCAGGAGATCTCCGCCATGACCACGTACGAACAGGCCGGCGTGTCCATCGACGCCGCCGACCGGGCGATCGAGCTGATGAAGGAGTGGGTGGAGAAGGCGCGCCGGCCGGAGATGCTCGGCGGCCTGGGAGGCTTCGCCGGCCTCTTCGACGCCAGCGCGCTCAAGGACTACCGCCGCCCGCTCCTCGCCACCTCCACCGACGGCGTCGGCACCAAGGTGGCGATCGCGCAGGCGATGGACAAGCACGACACGATCGGCTTCGACCTGGTCGGCATGGTCGTGGACGATCTCGTGGTCTGCGGCGCCGAGCCGCTGTTCATGACCGACTACATCGCCACCGGCAAGGTCGTGCCCGAGCGGATCGCCGCGATCGTCCGCGGCATCGCGGAGGCGTGCGCGGAGGCTGGATGCGCCCTCGTCGGCGGCGAGACGGCGGAGCACCCGGGTCTGCTCGCTCCGGAGGAGTACGACGTCGCCGGTGCCACCACCGGCGTGGTGGAGGCCGACGCGCTGCTCGGTGCCGAGCGGGTCCGGGCCGGTGACGTCGTCGTGGCGATGGCCTCGAGCGGCCTGCACTCCAACGGCTACTCCCTGGTGCGCCACGTGCTGCTCGCCCGTGGCGGCCGATCGCTCGACCAGCACGTCGACGACCTCGGGCGCACCCTCGGCGAGGAGCTGCTCGAGCCGACCCGGCTCTACACCCGGCCCTGCCTCGCGCTCGCACGTGAGACCGACACCCATGCCATGTCGCACGTCACGGGCGGGGGCCTGGCCGCCAACCTCGAGCGGGTCATGCCCGCACATCTCTCGGCGACCCTGGATCGGGCGACGTGGACGCTGCCGCCCGTCTTCGGCCTCGTCCAGCAGGTCGGGCAGGTCGCCACGCCCGATCTCGAGCGAACCGTGAACTGCGGTGTCGGCATGGTGGCCCTGGTGGGGTCCGACGACGTCGACGCCGCGCTGGCGCTGCTGGCCGGGCGGGGTGTCCCCGCCTGGGTCGCCGGCGAGGTCGCTCCCGGCGACGGCTCCGTGCGCCTGGTGGGTGAGCATCGCGCCTGAGTCGGCCGTCGAGCCGATGTGCGGGAATGACCGGACCCCAGGTAGGGTTGGGCCCACGAAGAGTTGAGATTCCGACCGGCCGCCCTGCGGGTGCCGGCCCAGTGTGCGAGGGGGTCCGCCCGAGATGGGACGCGGCCGTGCGAAGGCAAAGCAGACCAAGGTCGCTCGCGACCTGAAGTACCGCACCCACGAGACGGACTTCGGGGCACTCGCCCAGGAGCTCCACGGGGACCAGTCGTCGGCGGAGGCCGACGACCGCGACCCCGGCGATCTCGATCCCTGGGGCGACTACGCAGACACCTCCCGGGACTGATCCGGTCTCTCTCCGGCCCCTCCAGTGCGTTCCGCACGACTTCGGCGCGCCCGGATGTCAACCGACACGCCGCGCCGGCGCGGCCGTGGTCTAGTCTGCAACCAGGCGGTTCGGCCCGAAACCGGACCAACTGCCGCACGTCGGCCAGACTAGGAGACCTCGGGCACCGGTTCTCTCTTCCGGGGAGAGAACGCGGGGGATCCGCCGGCATCGCAGGGGATGCCGGGGCAAAGGCCGGAGGGAGAAACACCATGAATGCACGAATCCAGGAGACGGACGCGCTGCTCACGCCCGCCGAGGTCGCCGCGATGTTCCGCGTCGACCCCAAGACGGTGACGCGCTGGGCCGACGCCGGGAAGCTCACCGCGATCCGCACCCTCGGTGGCCACCGGCGCTACCGCGAGGCCGAGGTGCGGGCCCTTCTCGGCGGTGCCAGCGGCATCCCGGCACAGCGCGCTCCGCAGGACTGAGCAGCACCGATCGGAGGGTCGACGTCGCGTCGACCCTCCTCACGTCGGCGCGCGCACGACCGCCGGCCCGTCCCGCGAGGGCTCAGAACGCTCGTCTCAGAATGCGCCGTGGCGCCCGGCGCCCGCGCTGAACCGGGCGGCGCCCTGTCGAGCTCCCGCGTCGAGTGAGTCGAGTCCCAGCCGGAACTCCTCCTCCAGCGCGGCCTCCTCGGTGCGTCCCCACGCCACGACGGCGCTGCGCCGGTCGTTGCGCAGGCACTCCTGGGGGAAGGCGGCCACCGCCGCCGCGAGCTCCACCGCCGCCTCGCGGGCGGTCCCGGCGGGGACCACCCGGTTGACCAGTCCGATGGCGAGCGCCTCCTCCGCCGCCACCGGCCGTCCGGTGAGCAGCAGGTCCATCGCCCGGGAATGCCCGATCAGGCGTGGCAGACGGACGGTGCCGCCGTCGAGGAGCGGCACCCCCCAGCGGCGGCAGAACACGCCCAGGACGGCGTCGTGCGCCGCGACCCGGAGGTCGGCCCACAGGGCGAGCTCCAACCCGCCGGCGACGGCATGTCCCTCGATCGCTGCGATCACCGGCTTGCTGAGCGCCATCCGGGTCGGTCCCATCGGGCCGTCGCCGTCGGGCTCGACCCGGTTCGGCTCGCCCCGGGCGATCGCGCCCAGGTCCGCTCCGGCGCAGAACGTGCCGCCGGCTCCGGTGAGCACCGCGACCGCCTGACCGGCGTCGGCGTCGAAGGTGCGGAACGCGTCGGCGAGCGCCTCCGCGGTGGCGCGGTCGACGGCGTTGCGGACCTCGGGACGGTCGATCGTCACCACCAGGACGCCGCGGTCGGACTCGGTGTGCACGGTCATGGCCGCATTCTCGCGCGCGCACCGGGGTACCGGCGCGCCTTCCCACCCGCCTAGGAGGACGACGTGTCCACATCCGAGCCCACCCCCGACGAGCTCGAGCAGCAGCAGCCCGCAGATCCGGCCGACGCCGTCACGGTGCCGGCCACGTCGACCGGCATCGAGGAGCCGGGCACCATCGGCGACCTCGAGGACCAGGCGTCGGAGGCCGACCTGGTCGAGCAACGCCAGGAAGCCGGGATCGAGGAGGTGGACTGATGGAGGTCGGCTACTTCCTCTCCTGCGAGGAGTACACCCCCGCCGAGCTGGTCGAGCAGGCCCAGCTGGCCGAGCAGGCCGGATTCGCCTCACTCTGGATCAGCGACCACTACCACCCCTGGAACGACGCCCAGGGCCAGAGCCCCCTGGTGTGGTCGGTGATCGGTGCGATCGCGCAGGCGACCGACCTGCCGATCACGACGGCGGTCACCTGCCCCACCGTGCGGATCCATCCGGCGATCATCGCCCAGGCCGCCGCGACCAGCGCGGTGATGACCGGCGGCCGGTTCACCTTGGGTGTCGGCAGCGGCGAGGCGCTGAACGACCACATCCTCGGCGACCCGTGGCCCGCGGCCGACGTACGCCTGGAGATGCTGGAGGAGGCGGTCGACCTGATCCGCCGGCTGTGGGAGGGGGACTTCGTCACGTCCTACGGCAACCACTACGCCGTCGACGACGCCCGCGTCTACACGCTGCCCGACACGCCGCCGGAGATCTACGTCTCCGGCTTCGGACCCAAGTCCACCGACCTCGCAGCGCGTATCGGAGACGGCTACATCTGCACGATGCCCGACAAGGATCTGGTGCAGCGGTTCAAGGACGGGTCGGGCGGCAAGCCCGCGGCGGCGGGGTGCAAGGTGGCGTTCGCCGACAGCGAGGACGAGGGCGTCGAGATCGCGCACCGGCTGTGGGCCAACGCGGGCCTGCCCGGCGAGCTCGCCCAGGTGCTCTACTCGCCGAAGCACTTCGAGCAGGCCTCGCAGCTGGTGACCGAGGAGATGACCCGCGAGGCGACGGTGGCCGGCCGCGACCTCGACGCGCACGTGGAGCAGCTGGAGCGCTATCGCGACGCCGGCTTCGACTCGATCCACGTGGCCAACATGGGGCCGCACTACGCCGACATGATCGCGTTCTACGGCCGCGAGGTGCTGCCGGCGTTCTCCTGAGGGAGTCCCGCGAGCAGGTCGTCCAGGATCTCCAGCAACGCGGCGATGTTCTCGCAGACGGTCTGTGCGCCCGCCGCCTCGAGCTCGGCTGCCCCGGTTCCGCCGGTGAGCAGGCCGACGGCCAGGGCGCCGGCGCGCCGGGCCGCCTCTGCGTCCCAGACCGAGTCGCCGATCACCATCGGGTGTTCTCCGTCCGCCTCGGCGACGGCCTTCTCGATCAGGTCGGGGGCGGGCTTGCTGTCGGTCTCTCCGGCTCCCCGGGCAATGTGGTCGACCGCGTCCTCGCCGTCCAGCTGCTCCTGGACGTGCGGGGTGTGCTGGGGCCGGCCCGAGCTCGCCAGCACCACCGTGACGGGGCACTCGGCCAACCGGGCGAGCAGCTCGCGCGCGTGGGGGAGCGGCCGGATCTCGGGGAGGAGCTTCTCGAACTCCCGCTCCCAGGCCTCGATCACCGCGTCCGCGACCTCGTCGGCCGCCTCCTCGCCGATCAGCCGCGGCACGAGCCGGTCGCTGCCCATCCCGATGCTGCGGTGGATGCGCCACAGCGGTACGTCGTACCCCGAGCCCGCGAACGCCCGGCCCCAGGCCAGGGTGTGGTGGTAGTTGGAGTCGACGAGCGTGCCGTCGACGTCGAGCACCACGGTGTCGACGGGGGCGGGCATGTCGGCCAGGCGACCAGAGGACGTCATGGCCCAGATTTACCCGGCGCCGGACGGCCCCACACCGCTAATCTGTGGGGGTGGACGCCCCCGGGTTTTTCGCCGGCCTGCGCGAGCTCGCCACGCTGGCCGTCGACGAGTCTCAGACCGAGGAGACCGCGGAGTCGGTCGTCCAGGTGGCGCTGCGCACCATCGGGTGCGACTACGCCGGCCTGACGATCTTCGGCCGCGGCGGATCTCTGCGCAGCATGGCGCCGAGCGATCCCGTCGTGGAGAAGGCCGACCGCCTCCAGCACGAGCTGCGGGAGGGGCCGTGCGTCGCGGCGGCCGAGGATTGCAGCACCTACGTCTCGCAGGACCTGGGGCGGGACCCACGCTGGCCGACCTGGGGGCCGCTCGCCGCCGACCTGGGGCTGGGCAGTCTGCTCGCCACCCGGTTGGTGGTCGGGGAGCGGGTGCTGGGCGCCTTGAACCTCTACGACGCCGGCGAGCGCGAGTTCACGACCGAGGACCGCGACTTGGCCGAGGTGTTCGCCGTGCATGCTGCAACAGCGCTGATCGCCGTGCAGGAGCGCGAGCACCTCCGCGCCGGAATGAATGCGCGCACGCTGATCGGGCAGGCGCAGGGCATCTTGATGGAGCGCTTCGACATCGATGCCGACCACGCCTTCGCGGTGCTGCGTCGGTACTCCCAGGCCCAGAACCTCAAGCTCCGTGCCGTCGCCGAGGACGTCGTTCGCCATCGCGTCCTGCCCACCGCCTGAGCCTCGTCGAACGGCGGTGCCGCAGCCGCTGAAACGCCCCGCCAACTTACGTGCGTACCCGAAAAAGTTGCGCCCATGCAACGGCCTGAGCGGCCGCTGAGAACTCTCTCAAGAGCGCCCGGGCGACCCCCTCCGCGCCTTGTGAATCGCCCGACCGGAGTGCTTTGCTGAGGATCAAGCGGCCGAACCATCGAGCCGCGGCCACACCACATGAGGCCGGAGTTCTCTCGGTGAAAACACCCGATCTCGACCAGACCATCACTCACACCCTCCCGCCGCCGGCGCCGTCCGCCAGGCCGCGCGAGGACAACCTCTCCCGCGGCGAGCGTGACGCCCGCACGGCGAGCCTGCTGCGCGCCCTGGAGAAGGCGACCGACGCCGAGCGCGACGGCTTGGTGCAGCGCATCGTGCAGGTCAACATGCCCGTCGCTCGGATGCTGGCCCGGCACTACGCCGGGCGAGGCATCCCCGTCTCCGACCTGGAGCAGGTCGCCTTCCTCGGTCTCGTCGCCGCAGCGCGCCGCTATGACGCCGCCCGGGGGTCGGACTTCCTCGCCTACGCGGTGCCGACGATCAAGGGCGAGCTGCGCAAGCACTTCCGTGACGCCGGGTGGACCGTCCGTCCGCCACGCCGCCTGCAGGAGCTGCAGGCGCGGCTGTGGTCCGCCGAGGCGGAGCTCACGCAGATCCTGCAGCGCTCGCCCACAGCCTTCGAGATCGCCGAGCACCTCGGCGTCGAGCTCGACCAGGTCATCGAGGCGCTCGGCGTCGACGGCTGCTTCGCGCCGAGCTCCTTGGACGTGCCGCTGGGCGACGGCGACGGCGTCACGTTCGCCGATCGTCAGGGCGGTGAGGACCCCGGCTTCGACAGCTGCGAGGCGCGCGTGATGCTGGGGCCCGCCGTCCGACAGCTCGGCGACCGGGACCGTCGCATCCTCGAGCTGCGGTTCTTCCACGGCTGGTCGCAGCAGCAGATCGGTGACGAGATCGGAGTGACACAGATGCAGGTCTCGCGCCTGCTCAGCCGGATCCTCGGCGAGCTGCGCGACTCATTGGTAGGGGTGGCGGTATGAGCACGACGCAGGGCACGACCCAGGGCACGACCCACGGAACGTTCACGGGACCGGTGGCGGTGGTCACCGGTGCGAGCGCCGGCATCGGCCGCGCGACGGCCGTGGAGCTGGGCAAGCACGGCTACCGGCTCGGCCTGATCGCGCGCGGCGAGGGCGGCCTGCGCGCCGCCGCCGACGAGGTGGAGGCGGCCGGTGGCCAGGCGGTGATCGTGCCGACCGACGTCGCCGACCCCGACGCCCTCGAGGCAGCGGCCCTGAAGATCGAGCAGGAGCTCGGTCCGATCGACGTGTGGGTCAACGTCGCGTTCTCCTCGATCTTCGCCCATAGCTGGGACATCAAGCCCGAGGAGTACAAGCGGATCACCGAGGTGACCTACCTCGGCTTCGTCTACGGCACGCTGTGCGCGCTGCGCCGCATGCGTCCCCGTGACCGCGGCACGATCATCCAGGTGGGATCGGCGCTCGCCTACCGCGGCATCCCGCTGCAGGCGGCCTACTGCGGCTCCAAGCACGCGATCCAGGGTTTCAACGAGTCGGTGCGCTGCGAGCTGCTCGCGGAGAAGAGCAACGTCCGCAACGTGATGGTGCAGATGCCGGCGGTGAACACCCCGCAGTTCACCTGGGTCCAGTCGCGCCTGCCGAAGGTGCCCCAGCCGGTGCCGCCGATCTACGAGCCCGAGATCCCCGCGCGGGCCGTCCGCTACGCCATCGAGCACCCCGACCGGCGCGAGCGCTGGGTCGGCATCACCACCGCGGCGACGATCATGGCGAACGCCGTCGTCCCCGGCCTGCTCGATCGCTACCTGGCCCGCACCGGCCTGAAGTCCCAGCAGACCAACGAGCCGACCTCCGACGCGCCCCTGTCGCAGGAGGGGAACCTCTGGAAGCCGCAGGACACCGATCGCGACTTCGGAGCACACGGGCGGTTCGACTCCCGGTCCTGGAAGCACAGCCCCCAGCAGTGGCTGTCGCACCTCACCGGCTGAGCAACGCGAGCCGACGAGGGCACCCCGGGCCTTCCTGGGGTGCCCTCTGCACGTCCGGCCCGTGCGCCGCCGGCGTCCTCAGTCGTGCCGGCCGGGAGCGGTGCCGACGTTGCGGCCCTCCTCGGGGTGGGGCAGACGCAGCGGAAGCACCAGCCACAGCCCGGTGAAGACGACGAGGGCCGCGACGGCGGCGATGATGCCCCCGGTTGCGCCGACCACGACGTCGAAGACCAAGAAGGCCACGCCGCAGGTGGTGAGGCCTACGAGGGCCAGGCCCGCCCGGGCGACCTGGTTGGCCATCGCGACCAGCCACGGACGCTCGTTGCGCCGGAACAGCACGCGATGGCACGCAGCAGGCGTCATCACCAGCGCCGTCGAGACGACCGCACCACAGAGGACCGCCAGGTAGGTGCCGCGCTGGAGCCCGGTGAGCTGGGTGAAGCGGTTGCTGAACGGCACCGTGAGCAGGAACCCGGTGAGCACCTGGATGCCCGTCTGGGTGACCCGCAGCTCTTGGAGGAGCTCGCTCCAGTTGCGGTCGAGGCGCTCGGCCTCGGACTCGTGGTCCTGCGCGTCGCTCTCGGCCATGGCGCGGTCAGGCCTCAGGCCGCCCGCCACGGTCCCCGTCGTACGACGGGAAGGGCAGCGCCGGTCTCCGACGCCGGCCCGGCGACCTCGGCCAGGTCGGCCAGCGCCTCCTCGGCGGCACGGCGGCCCAGCGCCAGGTGCTCGGCCGTGCGGCTGAAGTCGAGGAGTCGGACGCCGAGATCGGGACACCGCAGGTGATGCACGGTGATGCCGGGGGCGAGCGGGGCCAGCGGACGCGCCCGCATCGCCGCGGCCAGGCTCGCCACGAGCACCCCGACCGGATTGGTGAGGTCACCGAGTCGGGCAGGAGCCGACGCGTCCAGCACCCACACCCGCGTCGGGGCGAGATCGGCGGCTCCCTGCAGGGGGACCAGGTCGGCGACGCCGCCGTCCACGTGCGGCGCGAGCGACCCGTCGGCGTCGGGCAACAGCACCGGCGGGAAGATCGCCGGCAGGGCGGCCGAGGCGAGCAGCAGAGACTCCAGAGGCCCGCGGGCATGGTGGACCGCCTCGCCGGTGTCCAGGCGGGTGGTCACCACCCGCGTGGGCACCGGGAGGTCCTCCAGCCGCGGCGCCGGCATCCAGGTCCGGATCAGCTGGACGAGTCCGTCGGTGGAGTAGAGATGCCCGCGGCGGCGGGCGACGTGACCCATCCGGCTCCACGTCCCCCCGGGGAAGACGTCGCGGCTGCGCAGAGCCCGCCACCGGTCGGCGAGCTCGTCGGCACGACGGCGAGCCTCGGCGGGTGTGGTCGCGCCCGCGAGATAGGCGGCGTTGAGGGCGCCGACGGAGGTCCCGACGTACCCGGCCGGCTCGATGCCGGCGGCCAGCAGGACCTGCATCATCCCGACCTGGACCGGGCCGCGGTTGCCGCCGCCGGAGAGGACCATCACGTCTCGTGGGGCCGGCTCCGGGCTCGCCGCCCCGGTGGGGGTGCTGCGCAGTGGCCACAGGTGCGCCATGACCCACCTCCTGTGCCGGTCCCACCCGGCGGTCCGGCCCGCGGTCGGCGGGCTGTTGGTTCCCTGCTTCTCGATTTCCCTTCGGATCGTCCGGTTATGCCCCGATGTTGAGGAGTCGGTCGGTTTCTCTTCGGCGGGGTTCCTCAACTGCGCGGCCGCGGAGACGATGAAGAGGATGCGAGACGACGTGGGAAGGGTGGTCGCCGTGGGCGGCGCAGGGAACGCAGCTGAGGCTCCGGCCGGCGTGGAGGTACGGCCGTGGACCGAGGGATGTGCGCAGCACCATCACGACGAGGTGTGGTCCGCGTGGCTGCACGGGAGCGTCGCGGCCCTGCACGACGCCGGCCGGCTGCTGTTGCTCGTCCCGATGGCGGTGGTCACCCCGGCAGCCGTCGTGCTGGCGCTGCGGCTCTACCGCCTCGGTGAGGTCGCCCTGCTCGACTGAGCGCCGGACGTCGGCTGCCTCGGTCACGCGCGAGCAACAACTTCTCCACAATTGTGGTGAAGCGGCTGACAAACGTCCCTTTCGATCGTTCCATGGGAGATCCAGCCACTCACTCGCTTGGGAGGGACGCGTGATGTGTGACCACCAACCGGCCTGTCCGACCGCCGATGCCCCTGACTGCTGCAACGCGCACGCCGTCTCCGACCACTCCGAGCAGGGATGGTGCCGTCTGTGCAACGGCGTGATCCTGTTCGACGACGGCGCCTATCTCGCGCCCGACGGCCACGTGGAGAGCGTGCCGCGGCTCTCCGCCTGACCCGCTCACCGGAGGCTCAGCTGAGCGCGGTGAGCACCTCGGGGACGGACGCCGGAAGGTCGCGCGCCAGGTAGCCGACCGTTCCGACCCGCGCGGCGAGCACCTCGCCCACCCGAGCGTGCACGGCGCTGCCCCAGACCGCCGCCTGCGCCGGCTCCGCCCCGCGCGCCAGCAGACCGGCGACGATGCCGGCCAGCACGTCGCCGCTGCCGGAGACGCCGAGGCCCGGCCCTCCGCCCTCGACCACCCAGCAGCGCCCGTCGGGGGCGACGACGTGCTTCATCGGCCCGCCGCACACCACGACGACACCACTGCGCGTCGCGAGCCGAGCCGCGGCAGTCACGGGATCGTCCCCCACCTCGTCGGCCTCGCACCCGACGGTGTGGGCGACCTCGGAGAGGTTCAGGGTCGCCACCGCGCGTCCCTCGAGATGGCGCACTCCCTCGGGGTGCTCGGTGAGGTACGCCGACCCGAGCGCGTCGATCACGACCGCTGTGTGGACCTCGGGCAGGACCCGGCGCAGGAGCGCGACGCTGGCGTCGGGATCGGTGAACCCGGTGCCGAACAGCGTCGCGTCCGCGCGCTCCGCCTCGGCCACGAGCGCGCTCGCCGCGCACTCGTCGACCGCGCCCTCCTCGGTCTCGGGCAGGGGGAGCGTCGCACTCTCGGGCACCGCGACGCCGAGCGAGGCCATCGTGGAGCCGACGGTCGCCAGCCGGAGCTTGCCCGCGCCGGCTCGCAGCGCGGCCTCGCCGGCCAGCCGGACGGCGCCCGGCGTACTGCGGGTGCCGCCGGCCACCAGCAGTCGGCCTCGGGCGTCCTTGCTCTCGCCGGGGGCGGGCAGCGGCCACGCGCGCAGCGTCGCGGGCGTCACCGTGACGAGGTCGCCGGCATCGGCCTCAGTGCTGTTCGTCACCGCGGCCTCCCTGCGAGCGCTCGCGGGTGACGTCGGCGTCGGCGTCCTCGAGGTGCTCGGTGGCGGCGAAACGCTCGCAGTGGAAGCGCTCGCCGTCGCGGACGAACGTGCTCACCGAGACGTTGGGGATCTGGATCCGTCGGTCGAGGTCGAGGACCGCCGCCTCGTCGAGCCCCTCGAGCACGTAGCGGAAGCACATGATCACGGCCTGGTGGGTGAACAGCCACACCCGCTCGCCCTCGAGGGCCTGCAGGTCGGTGAGCAGGCTGCGGACCCGCAGCACGACGTCGGCCCAGCTCTCTCCGCACGGCGGCTGGTAGTAGAACTTGCCCACCCGTTGTCGCCGCGTCGCCTCCTCGGCGTAGCGGGCGCGGATGCCGGCGCCGGTCAGGCCGTCGAAGGCACCGAGGTCGCGCTCGCGCAGCCGCTCGTCGAAGCCCGGCTCCCGGCCGACGGCCGCCAGCGCGGTGCGCGCGGTCTCCGCTGCCCGCCGGTACGGCGAGCTGAGGGCGACCGTGGGGAGCCGGTCCTCCCGCAGGTCCGCCAGCCACTCGGCAAGGGCCTTGGCCTGGTCCTCACCGGTCGCCGAGAGCTCCACGTCGGCGTCGCGCACCTCCAGGTCGAGCACCTCCGCGCCGCTCTCCCGGGCCCGGGCGTCCGCCTCGTTGCCGACGCTCTGGGCGTGGCGCACGAGGGTGATCTCGACAGGTCCTGAGGTCCACCGGGGCAGCACGCGCCGCCTGTACCCGGGGCCCGGACGGTCGAACGCCTCCGCGGCGGGCCGCGGAGGCGTTCGATGCTCGTGGGCAGGGGCGGGGTCGAACCGCCGACCTTCCACTTTTCAGGCGGACGCTCGTACCAACTGAGCTACCTGCCCGAGCGGGGGAGACGATACAGGAGGGGGCTGGCCGCCCCGCAAATCGGTCCCCTCAGCCCATCCCGCCGTCGAGGGCGATCACCGCGCCGGTGATGAACCGGGCCTCGGGCGAGGCGAGGTGCTCGATCATCGCGGCCACGTCGCCGGGCGGGATCATGCCGGGCAGCATCATCAGCATCCGGTCGAAGGCGCGCTTGTCGAGGTCGTCGGTGAGCTTGGTGGCGACCTCGCTGACGATCGGGGTGTCGACGGTGCCGGGGCAGATGCAGTTGACGCGGATGCCCTCTGCGGCAAGCTCGAGGGCGAGGGCGCGCGTCAGCATCGTGAGTCCGCCCTTGGCGGCCGAGTACGCCGCGGCGTACGGCTGGGGCACCCGGCCCGCGACCGAGGAGACGTTGACGACCGTGCCGGTGCACGCGCGCAACAGCGGGAGGGCCGCCTGGATCAGCAGGAACGGTCCCCGCAGGTCGATCGCCTGGATCCGGTCCCACTCCTCCTCGGTGATCGTCTCGAGGCGGCCGAACTGGACGACGCCGGCGACGTTGGCGAGCACGTCGACGCGTCCGGCTCGCCCGATCTCCTCCGCCGCCGCGCGGATGGCGCCGGGGTCGCCCATGTCGCAGGAGAGGTACTGCACGCCGGCGGGGACCGTGTCCTTCACGTCGAGGCCGTAGACGCGGTCGCCGGCGGCGGCGAACCGCGCGGCGGTGGCATGGCCGATGCCGGAGGCCGCGCCGGTGACGACGACGACGCGGTCGCGGGAGGAGTCGTTCATGGCGGGACGCTAGCAGGAGAAGTAGAACGCGTTCTAGTGTCGGCTCGTGCGCTTCTCACTGAGCACCGCCTTCCTCCCCGTCGACGAGCTGGTGCCGCTCGCCCAGGCGGCCGACCGGCTGGGCTACCACGCCCTCGCACTTCCCGATCACGTCGTGGACCTCGAGGAGCTGGCGACGCCGTACCCCTACACGGCCGACGGTGCCCGGCGCTGGGCGTCGGGCACGCCGTGGCCCGACCCGTGGGTGCTCGTCGGTGCGCTGGCCGCCCACACCACCCGGGTGCGGTTCTTCAGCTCCGTGTACGTCCCGGCGCTGCGCAACCCCTTCCAGGTCGCCAAGTCGGTGGGCACCGCGGCCGTCCTCTCCGGCAACCGGGTCGCGCTCGGCGTCGGCATCGGCTGGTGTCGCGAGGAGTTCGCACTGCTCGAGCAGGACTTCTCCACCCGAGGGCGGCGCACCGACGAGGACCTGGCGCTGATCAAGGAGCTGTGGAGCGAGGGCTGGACCTCCTTCGAGGGCGCCTTCCGCTCGGTGCCGCGGCTCACCATGGACCCCGCGCCGAGCGCCCCGGTGCCGATCTACGTCGGTGGACTCTCCGACGTCGCGTTCGCGCGGGCCGCTCGTCACGACGGATGGATCGGCGACATCTACACCGTCGACGAGGCCGCCGCCCACGCACGGCGGCTCCGCGAGCTGCGCGAGGAACAGGGCGCGAGCGGGGACTTCTCGGTGATCGTCGCCCTGGGTGACGCGTTCCTGCCCGAGCAGTTCGCTGAGGCCGAGGAGCGGGGCGTGACCGACGTGATGACGATGCCGTGGGCCTACTACGTCGGTCTCGAGGCGACCCTGGAGCAGAAGCTCGACGCGATGGAGCGGTTCGCCGAGGACGTCATGAGCCGCGTGTGATTCCTCTCCGGCTCAGCTCCAGCCGAGCTCGTCGAGGTGGTCGTCGTCGATGCCGAAGTGGTGCGCGAGCTCGTGCACGACGGTGATCCGCACCTCCCGGACCAGCTCGCCTCGATTGACGCAGTGGCGTTGCAACGGCCCGCGGAACAGTGTGATGCGGTCCGGGGGCACGAAGGTGTAGCCGCTGTCGCGCTCGGTCAGCGGGATCCCGTCGTACAGGCCGAGGAGGTCGGGATCCTCGGAGGGCGGCTCGTCCTCGACCAGCACCACGACGTTGTCCAGGAGCGCGGTCAGGGCCGGCGGCACGGTGTCGAGGGCGTCGGCCACCACCTCGTCGAACTCCGCCGGGGTCACGTCCACGGGAGCCAGTCTCCCGGTTCGCCTATGCTGGGACGCTGCCGGCACCCCCGAGCGGGGTTCGGCAGGGCCCCCATCGTCTAGTGGCCCAGGACCCCGCCCTTTCACGGCGGTAGCACGGGTTCGAATCCCGTTGGGGGTGCGCGTCGGGGCGCTGGCGCCCCGATTGGGAGGCGGGGCCCGGCATGGGTTAGCATTCCGACGCTTCGCAAAACGGAGCACCGCAGCACCCAGCAGTTACCAAGGCCCCGTAGCGCAGTTGGTTAGCGCGCCGCCCTGTCACGGCGGAGGCCGCGGGTTCGAGTCCCGTCGGGGTCGCCCTACGCTCAGGGCTCAAACCATGGGCAGACGTAAAGTCTGTCCGGGTTTGAGCCCTGAGTCCTTTTTTGGCCCAAGTCAGGGCGCTGGCGTGGACCTCCGGGTCCAGGAGTAGGTCAAACGGCCGAGCTAGTCCGGCCGAAGTGTGCCCGCCTCGTCGAGGTAAATCTTGGTGAAGAACGCCTGGTTGCAGAGCCGCCGAGTCACGTCGTCGCAACGGCGATACAACCCGGCGACGTCGTCCAGCAGTTCGAGCGACTTCTCGAGTGTTTCGTTCACGGTCGCGTATTCGCCGTGCTGCTGCTCCAACCTGTGGTTGATCTGGTCGAGCTCGGCCAGGATGCGCCCCTGTTCGCGCTTGAGGAGAGTGAGCGGGATGGCATCGGCGTAGTGCGCTTGGAGTAGACGGAGCTGCTCGGCCTCAAGTTGATCCCGCTTGCTCGTGAGGGCTGAGAGTTCCTCCGTCTCCGCGGCCATCATCCGGTCGAACTCGAAGCGGAGCATTCCGGCCAGTGCCTGTCTGTGCTCGGGCGTCAGTGCGACATGTTCGTAGTAGTTCTCGATCAGGCGCTCGACGCTTTCGATCATCACCGCGTGTCGGGTACAGGTCGTGCGCTTGGAGTGCCGGCCGGCGCAGACGAAGTACGGGTAGATGCTCCCGTGCCTGTTCCTGGCGTTCGTGATGAGGAGTCGAGACCCGCACTCGCCGCAGAACACCGAGCCCTTGAGGTAGTGGTGGTGGACTTTGGTGGCATCGGCAGCCGTCTTGTGGGCGGCGAGGACCGACTGCACTTGATACCAGACCTCCGGCGGGCCTCTTGCCAAGGGGTAGCGCCGCACACTAGGTTCACACTGAATACATGAATGTATGCATCTTACCGATGGGTGACTCTCGCGTAGTAAGGGTCCGCCGGGTCCCGTGAGCAGAAGGATTCGCAGCAGTGTCGAAGGTCAAGCGGTCGGGGACCGTCGTCGACGAGCTCGTCGCTGCGCTGCGCGAACGCATCATGTCAGCGGATCTGGCCCCCGGAGTACGTCTGTCCCAGGCGCACCTTGCCGAGGAGATGAAGGTCTCGCGCACACCTCTCAGAGAAGCGCTCCAGCGCCTGTCGACCGAGGGCTTGGTGGTCGGCGAGGCCAATCGAGGCATGGAGGTCTCGCCTGTCTCCCTGGCCGCCGTCGAGGACTCGTATGCGATGCGGCTCCTCGTCGAACCCGCGACGGTCGCCGGTATCACCGCAGCCGTCACCGATGAAGATGTACGACGGATGGTCGTCGCGCTGGATGCGATGGAGTCGCCGGGATGCTCCACCCGCGATTTCCAAACCGCACACATCTGCTTCCACCAGGTCTTGCTGGATCGCTATCCACTCGCCTTCTCCGCTCTCATCGAGAGCCTGCACGCCCGGATCGAGCGAGCCCAGAGGTTGTACTTCGCCCGGCCGCGCGGCATCGCGGAGTTCACGGAGGTGGACCGCCAGTTCCTGCAGGCAGTCGTCGACCGCGAGCACGAGCGAATCAGGCAGATTCTCGAGTTCCACCTGGTCGACGCTGCCCTGGGTCTCGTGCTCGAGGTCGACCCCGATTTTCGGTTCGACAAGCTCGCTCTGTCGCTGGCCGGCATCGGGATCCAGGTCGAGGGGATCGGCTCGGGACTGATGGATCGCCCGGCACGGATCACGTGGAGGCGGAGCCCGTGCGCGCTGCCGCGTCTTGCCACGAGCTCGCTGATTCACGAACCGTCCGCTTGCTGACATCGGATACGGCGTAGTCCTTCGCGCCTGCGAAGGGCAACCATCAACTGCATGGCCCCTGGGCCACAAAGGAAAGGCTTTCGATCAGGGGTGTACTTGATGGCAAGGTCGTCGTCTTCACGGGGGCCGGCGCGGGGATCGGCCGTGCCACGGTGAGCAGATTCGTGCGCGAAGGGGCGCG
>JBQCCW010000050.1:0-17227 GCA_051961835.1 Marmoricola sp.
CAACTCTCCGCCTCCCAACGCCCCCCACGGACCATGCGACTCCCGATGGAGCCGCTCGTCAAGGGCCCGACGCCCGCGATACCGGCTGTGAGCGG
The DNA here is from genome assembly GCA_051961835.1 of Marmoricola sp. Taxonomy (GTDB): domain Bacteria; phylum Actinomycetota; class Actinomycetes; order Propionibacteriales; family Nocardioidaceae; genus Marmoricola. The sequence continues at coordinate 96 of JBQCCW010000050.1, forward strand.
CCGGCACAGCGGCGTCTAGACCGGGCACTTCGGGTGATCCGATGGCCGCCGTTCGGGGGTGGACAGCCGGGTTCGGACGTGCATAGCGTGCACGATTACCGAGGGCGCCCCGCACGGCCGCAGATGCCGGGCAGGTGCCCTCGCAGCCCCTCTCCTCGGGAGACCTGGGCCCGGTCGCACCCGGCCGGCGGCGTGGCAGACCGCGCCGCCGGCCGCGGCCGGGGTTCGTCTCGGTAACCGGGCGTCGGTGCGCAGCCATCCTCCCGGGTCGTCGGAGAGGGGGCGCCATGAGCATCGCGTACGACGTGCGACCGTGGGGACGCTACGACGTGCTCGACCGCGAGGAAGCGGTCTTCCAGGTCAAGCGGATCGCCGTGCTGCCCGGAGAGCGGCTGAGCTACCAGCGGCACCAGCACCGCGCCGAGCACTGGTTCGTGATCTCCGGCCGGGGGACGGTCACGCTCGACGGCGTCGAGCGTGGCGTCGGCCCCGCGACAGCGGTCGACGTCGCGCCGGGGGTCGCCCACCGGATCGCGAACGCGGGCGACGACGTGCTCGTCTTCATCGAGGTGCAGACGGGCACCTACTTCGGCGAGGACGACATCGAGCGCCTCGCCGACGACTACGGCCGCGTCGAAGTCCGCGCAGAGCCGCCCTCCTCGATCTCGCCGCGGCGCCGCCGGGCCGCTCTCGCGGCGACGGTCCTCCGCTTCGGGGTCGTCGGGGCCACCGGCATCGTGGTCAACAGCGCCGCACTCTGGGCGCTGGTGAGCCGAGGTCATCTCGCGGTGCTGCTCGGCGCCGCGCTGGCCACCCAGGTCTCCACCACCTGGAACTTCGTGCTCATCGACCGGTTCGTCTTCCGGCGGGAGAAGGCCCGGCCCTGGTGGCAGCGCTTCCTGGGGTTCGCCGCGATCAACAACGCGGTGCTTCTCGCGCGGCTCCCGCTGCTCGCGTGGCTCGTCGCCCTGCTCGGAGGCCGGTACCTCCTGGGCAACGTGCTCACCCTGATCGCGGCCTTCGCCGTGCGCTTCGTCGCATCCGACCACTTCCTTTTCACCTCGAGGAGAGACATGACGATCACTGCACGCGCCCCGCGGACCACCCCCTCGACGCCCCGCCACATCCGGCGGCGAGACCCGTCGCTCCCTCTCTCCCGGACCGGGCCGACCGACGTGGCGGTCGATCTTCGCGAGCCCTTCGGGGTCGTGGCGCGCGTCCGGGACTCCGTGCCGGCCTGGCGCTACGACGTCCACGGTCTGCTCAGCATCGCCTCCGTGGTCCCGTTGGGCGAGCTCGAGTCCTTCCGAACCGAGCCGTGCGCAGCCCCGTGCGACATCGAGATCCGACGAGGCGACTTCGGCAACCATCGGGCACGGGCACGGGCCCGCGTGACGCAGTACGCCGCGGCGCCGGCGGTGGCCTACGAGGAGCATCTGGGCCGGCTGGGGTGCGACTTCCTCGTGGAGATGGGCGACACCATCCGGGTCACCGTCGGTCCCCTGCTCGTCGCCTCGCCGCACGTGCTCTACACCAACGTGATCGAGGCACTCCTGCGGTTCGCACTTGTCGCGCGGGGCCGGGTGCTCTTGCACTCCGCCTGCCTCGAGATCGACGGCCGCGGCCTGTTGCTGTCTGCCCGCACCGACACCGGCAAGACCGGCACCGTGCTGCGGCTGCTGCGAGAGGGACGCGCACACTTCCTGTCCGACGACATGACCATCGTCTCTCCCGACGGCACGGCACTGGCCTTCCCCAAGCCGCTGACGATCAGCCAGCACACCCTGCGTGCCGTCGACGCCGGGGAGCTCACCCGCGCGGAGTGGCGGTGGCTCACCGTGCAGAGCCGGCTGCACTCCCGGGAAGGTCGGGGCGTCGGCGCGTGGCTCGGTGAGCACAACCTGCCGATCATGTCGCTCAACGCGGTGACGCAGTATCTCGTGCCCCCACCGAAGTACGGCGTGCATCGGCTGGTCGCCTGCGAGGACGCCGTCGCCGTCCCGCTCGCCGAGCTGTTCGTCATCGAGCGCGGCGCCCACCTGATGGAGCCGATCGCCCCCGACGTGCTCATCGACCAGCTCATCGAGAACACCGACGATGCCTACGGCTTCCCACCGTTCCGCTACTTCGCTCCCGCCCTCGAGATCGACGGTCACGGGTACGACGAGCTGCGTGCCCGGGAGCGGGCCCTCCTCACCGAGGCCATGCGCCACGTCCGTGCCCGACGCCTGGTGACGCCCGACTTCTCCTGGGCGCCACGGATCGCGGACCTCACCCGCGAGGCATCGGCACGCGCGGATGCCGGAGATGCCCGATGAGTCCGCCGTCCGCCGGCTGCCCGGAGGAGGAACATGCGGGCCCGCCCTCACCTCGCCGTCGCGCTGCTCACCCTGGCGGCGACCGGACCGCTGCTTGCAGCCTGTGCCGGCCTCCAGCCGCCCCTCACCGAACCCTCACACCTCCAGGCACGGAGCTCCTCGGCGCCGGCGCAGGCGTCCGGCTCGCCACCGAGCAGCGTGCTCCTGGTGGCCGCCGGCGACATCGCCTGCAACCCCCTGGATCGCAAGTACGGCATCGGGCTCGGCGAGGAGACCGGCTGCCGACAGCGGGCCACCAGCGACCTGATCGCCCGGCTGCGGCCGACCGTGCTGATGCCGCTCGGCGACAACCAGTACCAGCACGGGACGTATCGGGGCTTCATCAGCTCCTACGCGCAGACCTGGGGCCGGTTCCTGTCCATCACGCGTCCGGTGATCGGCAACCACGAGTACGACACTCCCCACGCCGCGGGGTACTTCGCCTACTTCGGCCGTCGGGCCGGGAGTCCGCACAAGGCGTACTACAGCTTCGACCTCGGTCGCTGGCACATCGTGGTGCTCAACGACACCGGCTGTCGCTACATCGGGGGGTGCGGCCCCGGCTCACCCCAGGAGCGTTGGTTGCGCCACGACCTCCGCACGCACCGGAACCGCTGCACGCTGGCTGCCTGGCACAAGCCCCGTTGGAGCTCCGGTGAGCACGGGTCCCAGGCCGTGGCCCAGGCGATGTGGAGCGATCTGGTGCGATTCGGAGTCGACATCGCCATCGCCGGCCACGACCACGACTACGAGCGGCTCGAGCCGCTCGACGGCCTGGGCCGGGTGGACCTGCGCCGAGGCGTCCGCTCCTTCATCGTGGGCACCGGCGGGGTGGGCCTGCGCGGGTTCGACCATCACGCGCCGGGCTCGCTGGTGCGGGAGAGCGACACCTTCGGCGTGCTGGCGCTGCGGCTCGACCCCGGCCGCTACAGCTGGCGGTTCGTGCCTGTGGGCGACGGCTTCCACGATCGCGGCAGCGGGCGCTGCCACTGAACGAGCGACCGTGTCCGGCAAGGGCGGCCGGCCATGACTGCCGCCCGGCGGTCCAGCCACCGAGTCGCGAGGGTCGGCGTCGCCCTCCTCTTCACCGGGGTGCTCGGCGCGGTGGGGACACCCGGGCCCAGCGCCGCGGTGGGCGACCCGGTGGTGATCGCAGGCGGTGACATCGCCTGCCCACCGGGCAAGACGTCCGACGCCAGCCACTGCGGGCAGGTCAAGACCGGCACCGTCGTGACGGCGAACAGCCCGACGTACGTCGTACCGCTGGGCGACGAGCAGTACGACTCGGGGACGCCCACGGAGTTCGCCGGGTCCTACGACAAGACCGGCTGGGGCACCGACAAGGCGATCAGCCACCCGGCTGCGGGCAACCACGAGTACCGCACGACCGGCGCCACCGGGTACTACGGCTACTTCGGCGCCAACGCGGGCGATCCGAGCAAGGGCTACTACTCCTGGGACATCAACGTCCCCAGCGGCGGAAGCTGGCACATGATCGCGCTCAACAGCGAGTGCGCGGTGCTCGGCGGCGGCTCGATCAGCGCCGGCTGCGGCGCGGGGTCCAGCCAGGAGACCTGGCTGAAGGCGGACCTCGCCGCGCACAAGAACGTCTGCACCCTCGCCTACTGGCACCGTCCCCGCTTCTCCTCCAGCACGACCACGCCGTCCTCCACCACCTACACGGCATTCTGGAACGACCTCTACAACGCCGGCGTGGACATCGTCCTCAACGGCCACGCTCACGACTACGAGCGGTTCGGACCGCAGACCTCGGGCGGGGTCGGGGACCCCAAAGGGCCGGTGGAGTTCGTCGTGGGCACCGGCGGGGACGACTTCCAGAGCATGGGTCCAGCGATCGCCAACTCCGCCGTGCGCAGCGTCGCGGCCTTCGGAGCCCTCAAGCTGACGCTGCACTCGAACAGCTACGACTACCAGTTCATGTCGGCGTCGGGCTACACGCTGTCGGACTCGGGGAGCGGCACCTGCCACAACGCGCCGCCTCCCGACACGACGATGCCGACCGCACCGACCGGTCTGACCGCGTCGGCCGGCAGCGCGAACCAGGTCAACCTCGGCTGGACCGCGGCGAGCGACAACGTCGGCGTGACCAACTACAACATCTACCGCGGCGCGAACGGCGCCACGCCGTCGCTGATCGCCACGACCGCGACCGCCTCCGCGAGCTTCACCGACACCTCCGTCACGGCCGGCACGACGTACACCTATCAGGTGTCCGCGCAGGATGCGGCCGGGAACATCGGGCCGCTGTCCGGCACCGCCACCGTGACCATGCCCGCGTCGAGCGACACCACTCCGCCGTCCGCGCCGACCGGCCTCGCCGCGGAGGAGGTGTTCTACAACGAGATCGACCTCGGCTGGACCGGCAGCACCGACTCCGGCACCGGCGTGAGCGGCTACCGGGTGTACCGGAAGGGCCCGGGAGAGACCGGCTACACGCTGCTCGCCACCACCGTCGGCAGCGGCGCCGGACACAACAGCTACGTCGACACGACCGTCAAGCCCAGCAGCTCCTACAGCTACCAGGTGAGTGCGGTGGACGGCGCCGGCAACGAGTCCGGCAAGGCGACCGTGGATCCGACCACCCCGCCGGGACCCTCGTCGCAGACCTACACGTTCACCCCGACCGGCGACGCGACGATCCAGCAGGGCAGCCCGAACGCGACCGGGAACACCTCGACCCTGATCGTCGACAACAGCCCCGTCGACGACGCGCTCATCGGGTTCAACGTGGCGACCACGAGCTGCGACACCCTGACCAGCGCCACGCTGACCCTCACCGACAAGGCAGACGGCTCCGTGAAGGGCGGCGACTTCTACACGACGGGCACCAACTGGTCGGAGAGCACGGTCACGTGGAACACGGCGCCGACGCGGGGCACGCTGCTGAACTCCCTCGGGCCGGTCGCCTCCAACGCGACGGTCTCGCTCGACGTCACCCAGGGAGTGTCTGCGCTGAACGGTCCGGTGGCGTTCCGGGTGGCGAGCACCAGCAGCGACGGCGTGCGGTACTCCTCCAAGGAGGGCACCGGCGGCAAGCCGACCCTGACCGTGGTCTGCACGAACGCGAGCGTGCAGGACAACACGCCCCCGTCGGCTCCGACCGGTCTCACCGCGAGCGCCGCGACGCCCGGCGAGATCGACCTGAGCTGGCTCGCCAGCACCGACAACCTCGCCGTGACCGACTACGACATCTATCGGGGCGGGACCAAGGTCGGCGTCGTGTCCGCGAACGCACTCACCTACCAGGACACCTCGGTGACGCCGGGCACGTCCTACACCTACACGGTGAGAGCGCGCGACGCGGCCGGAAACACCTCCGCGGGCTCCAACACCGCAACGGCCACGGCCACCGGCGCACCGGTGGCGGCGCCGAGCGGACTCACCGCCTCGGCGACGAGCAGCACCGCCGTGCACCTGGCCTGGACGGCCTCCACCACCGCCAGCGTGACCGGCTACAACATCTACCGCGCCCCGTCCGGGGGGACGCCGGCCAGGATTGGCTCGACCGGCTCGGGCACGGCGTACGACGACACCACCGCGGTGGCGGGGACGGCCTACGACTACTCGGTGACGGCCGTCAGCACCGGAGGCACCGAGTCGGCGGCGTCGAACACCGCGACCGTCACCACCCCGGCCGACGCCGGCGGTGGGACCGCCGCGATCACGCTGGGCACCGCTCGCACCACTGCGGTGACGACCGCGTCGACGTCGTGGACGGTCGGCCTCCCCGGCTTCGCTCCGGGCGACCTCGTCGTCGTGTGGCTGGGCAACAACCTGGGCTCGACCGCCGGCACCCCCTCGTCACCGGGCTGGACGACGCAGGTGAGTGTCAATGAGTCCTCCGGACTGAAGGGGTCGTTCCTGACGCGCCGGATGGCGAGCGGCGATCCGAGCTCGATCCCGGTGACGTGGTCCACGGCCACCCTGGGCGTCGCCGCGGCGGTCGCCGCGTCCGGCGTCGCCGCGGCGACGCCGGTCGACGTCAAGGGCGGCCAGGCGGAGTCGGCGACGACAGCGGTCGCAACCCACGCCCCTCCGACCCTCAGCACCCTGACCGACGGCGACGTGCTGCTCTCGGGCTTCACCACCGACAACGCCTCCACCTGGACGGCGAGCGATCCGGAGCTGGCGGACGCCACGGCGGGGAGCCGCAGTGCGGCGCTGTACGCCTCGGCCCCGGTTCCGTCCGCGGCGGCGTCCCGCTCGGCCACCGCGTCCCTCGCCAGCGTCAAGGCGGTGTGCGCCCTGCTGGCCCTCCGGCCCGGGTGACCCCCGGCCCCGTCCGCCACCGCTGCCCCTGAGGAGTCTCCGTGACGACCACCCGAAGCTCGTTGCTCCGCCTGATGTGGCGCGCAGCGCGGACCCGACTCGTCCTGACGCTGTCCTCCCCGGGGAGAGTCGCGGCTGCGGCCGCGCTGACCGGACTGCTCGTGTGGGCGGCGGCGCTGCGGTCCTGGCGCCTCGGAGCGGTCGGCTTCGGCGGCGACGAAGCCGTCTACGCCGGCCAGGCCGCGGTGCTCGCGCACGTCCCGGGGATGGATCGATGGTTCATCGACGCCTCCCGCGGCAACTCCAACTTCCTCGCGACGCAGTGGCTCGTCTCGCTGGTGTACCGCGTGTTCGGGGTCTCGGACTGGGACACCCGACTGGTCAGCGCCACCGCGAGCGTGCTCACCGTGCTGTGGGTCTACCTGATCGCCCGGGAGCTGTACGGCGGCCGGCGCTACGCCCTCGGCGCCGGGCTCGTGATGGCGGTCAGCGGCTACGCGGTGCTGCTCGGCCGGCTGGCGCTGCTCGATGCCACCGCGTGCTTCTTCCTCACCGCGGCGATGTACTTCCTCGTGCGCTGGATGCACGACCCGCGCACGGGATGGGTGGTCCTCGCCGCCGTGGCGGAGGTCGTGGCCGTGCAGTCGTAGGTCACGAGCGCCCTGGTCGTGGTCGCCGCCTTGATCCTGCTCGGGGCCACCGGATCGTGGCGGCGGATGACCCGGGGGCAGCTGCTCGCTGCCCTCGGGAGCGCCCTGGTCGCCGCCAGCCCGGCGATCCTCCAGGTCGCGTCGAACGCGGGCGGCCTGCGGGGCTACTTCGCGGCGAGCACCGCGCGCACCAGCGACGTGCCCTGGTACTACTACCTGCGCGTCCTGGGGAGCGCCGAGGGCCCGCTGATGTTCGCGCTGCTGCTGCTGGCGGTCGCGGTCGCCGTGCTGCGACCGGAGCGAGCCGACCTCGTTCCGTTGGTCTGGCTCGGCGTCTACGCGGTGTTCCTCGAGGCCTACCCCCTCAAGGGCTTCAACTACCTGTTGCCGGCGCTACCCCCGCTGGCGCTCCTGAGCGGCCGTCTCCTCGGCCGGGCCGTGTCCTACGCGGCGCAGCGGTTTCGGTGGAGCGCCGTCGGGGTCCTCACCGCCGCCAGCGCCGTGCTGGTGCTCTCCCAGGCGGGTGCGGTGCAGGCTGCGGTCACCAACGACCAGTCCGCGGGGATGCGGGAGGCAGCACTGTGGCTGCGGGCGCAGGGGGCTCAGCACGCCGGCGTCATCGCGTTGTCCCATGGCTCCGGCCAGTACGTCCTGCCCTTCTACGGCGGGGTCGACGCCTACCCCTTTGGCCGGTTCCGGATCGCGACGGTGCTCCCCGGGGGCCGGGTGATCACCTCCCGCACACCACCCGACGGCGGGGTGCCTCTGGACTGGGTGGCGTACTGGCCGCGCCGGCTGATCGCCGAGGGGCGCGTGGCGTACCTCGTCTACCAGACCGACTCCCTCGACGACCCTCCCGAGCAGTCCCAGGTGGCCGGCTCGATCACCGACAAGCAGTACCGCTCGTTCATCGCGCACTTCGGTGGCCGGCTGGTGCACACGGTGTACTGGAACCACGAGGCCCGCGTCTACGTCTACCGGGTGACCCGACGGCTGCCCCGCGCCGCCGTCGGCGCCACGCCGACCGGTGTCGTCGACGCCGCGGGCCGGCCTTCCGGCCCGTCGACGAGGCCCGCGGCCCTGTTCCAGCGGTTCGACCTCCAGGCACGAGGCTTCAGCTTCCACTCCCCGCTCGCGATCACCTACGGCGCGAGGACCGTCGGCAAGGTCGTCGCCGACGGCAACGGAGACGCCCGCGCCACGGTTCGCGTGCCCCTCGCCGACGATCCCCGGTACCACCTGATCGTCACCGACCAGGATGGGGTGTCCGCCTCGACCACCGCCGCGGCGCCGGTCAGCCTGCACTACAGCGTGCAGCGGCGTCGTGTTCACGTCCGCGGCACCGGCTTCGTCCCGGAGGGACTCGTCCGACTGCACCTCGACCGGACCGTGGGCGCGGTGCGCGCCGACGCCCACGGCGTCGTGTCGTGGACCGTCCGGCTCCCCGCCGGGAGCCCCCCGCACCCCCGCATCAGCGCCCTCGGGCCCGGTGGTCGTGCTGCCGTTGCAGGAGCACTGCTCACCGCACGCCTGGCCTTCGTGGCGCGTGCCGCCACCGCCGAGGTCACCGGCTCCGGCTTCGAACCCGCCTCGCGAGTCACGCTCACCTACGACAACCGGCCGCTCGGCGTCGCCCACACCGACTCGCGGGGCCGGTTCGCCTTCGCGCTGGCGCTGCCCCCGTGGACGAGGCCGGCGTACCACTTGGTGGCGATCGACCCGATCGGTCGCACCGCGACCGTGAGCGGGCTGGTGCGCCGGTGAGACGGCCGATCGCGCGAGGCCCGCTCGCCCTCTCCACCGTCGCGGTCGTCCTCGCGATGCTCGCTGCGGGAGCGCTCACGGTGGCCTTCCGGACCGCCGGCCCCGACACCGGCCCTCCGTGGACCGGAAGCACCAGCGGCTGCCGGGCCCGGCCGATGACACACGTCCACGACCCCACCCGCCTGAGGGTGCGCCAGGCCTGCTCGTCCTTCACGGGGACGGTGCGGGCCGTGAGGTTCGTCCCCGCCTTCGACGACGTCAAGATCACCCTCGCGCCGACGCCGGCGATGCGCTCCTACCTCCCCGCCACCAATCGGGGGGCGCTGGTCGCCGACGTGATCGCCACCGATCAGGCCTCCGTGTCGGTCCCGCCCGTGGGCAGCCGGGTGACCGTCTGGGGCGCCTGGGTGGAGGACCTGGCGACCCGGACGGCCATGCTGCTGCCGGCCTACCGGATCGTCGTCGACGACCCCGGCGACTCCGTCATCCGGGGGCACTCGATCCCCGGGCAGCTCCCGGTCGCATCTCGTCACCTCCGGCTCACCCTCACCACCCCGCGCCGCGTGGTCGTCGGCGGCGAGATACGGGTGCGCATCAACGCCGAGTGGTCGTCGTTCGGGCGGCTCACCGACGCCTCGCAGATCCGGTTGTTCGCGGAGATGCAGACGCCGGACGGGACGGGGGTGCGCTGGCGTGCCGCGCAGACCGACACGCGCGGCACCGCCAACCTGTCGATGGTGGCGATCCAGGTGCCCGCGCGCTACACGCTCACCGTGTACGCCGCACCGTCACGGCTCCCCGTCTCGGCGAGCACGCAGATCAAGGTCGCCAAGCGGTGAGCCGGCGTGCCCGCCCGATCGGGGGCAGCCGCATCAGCGGCTCTCGTCGGAGGGCGACGGGAGGCGCTCGGTCCCCAACGGCCCGGCGTCCGTGCTGAGGACGACGCCCGCGCGCATCAGCAGGAGGGTGGCGCGCTCGTTCAAGGTCTGACGCTGAGGGGTGCCGCACTGGGGGCAGGCGAACTCCACGGCGGTGGGCTCGCCCTCTGCCGGCACGAGCAGCCTCGCTCCGGCGACGGGCAACTCCACGTCGCCGCATCGCCCACAGGTGGTGATCACCGTGGCGGCCATGCGATCAAGGATGGCACGCGCCGCTGCCACTGTCCCGGACCACGCCCGTCGGGTTGTCGCCGATCGTGCGGTACTCCCAGGCGAAGCCGGCCGCCCCCAGCCACAGCACGAGGACGCCGAACTCGGTGTTCTCGTAGGCAGCGGACCCCGGAAGCCGCTTGCGCAGCGAGTACAACGACTTCCCACCCGTGCCGACCACGAAGCTCACCATGCCGGCCGGGGTGGCGTGCCCGTGGGCATCCATCGCCACGAACCGCTCGTAATCGTGCTCGTGCCCGGCGAGCGCGAGGTCGACGTGGTGGTCGATCGCGATCTGCCAGAACGGCGTCATCGAGGCCTGCGAGCCGTGGACCGACCCGCTGGAGTAGCGCGGGTAGTGCATCGCGATCAGACTGCACCGGGACGGGTGCTCGGTCAGCTGCCGACGCAGCCAGCGCTCCTCGCGGCCACAGTCGATCTCGTGGCAGCTGGAGTTCAACAGGTAGGCCCGCCACGACCCGAGCGTCACGGCGTAATAGCCGGGCTGACGTTGTCCGAAGTAGGCGTCGTACCCCGCTGCGCCGGGCGTGCCGTACTCGTGGTTGCCGGGCAGGGGGTCGGTGCGGTCCTTCAACTGTCCCCATGACGCGTCGTAGGACGACTCGAAGTGGGCGAGGTTTCCGGTCTCGTACTGCTCGTCGCCGAGCGTGAGCACGCGGGCCGGCCGGAGGTTGTAGGCCAGGCGGCCGGTGGCCGCCTGCTGGCACGTCAGCGTGGTGACCGGCTCGGTCGGCGGGCACGCGATGTCCCCGACGGCGACCACCTCGATCGCGTGCGCGGGGAGGGCCGGGGAGCCGGCGCGGCCGGGACTGCGTGGCGGGACCCTGATGCCGGAGAAGGCGGGGATCCGGTAGGTCGGGGTGCCGCTGCCTCCCGAGCAGGCGGTGGCGACGAGGAGCGCCATCACCGCGACGGCAGCTCGCGCGGCGCCCATCGCCCGCACGCGCGGGGGCCAGGCGGTCCACCGGGTAATCGCCGCACGCTAGGCACTCGACGTGATGCCAGGATGAAGCCGGACGCAGAGCGCCCCCGGGCGGGATGCGTGATCGTCGGCCGGGGGCGTCATCAGGGGGCCTCATGGGCTGAGGCTGTGCAGTTGTGAACGGCGAGTGCCCCGGGCTCGGAGAAGTCAAACCACGTCGACCGCAAGATTTCCTGCCGGCCCCACCTAGTCCTCGGCCGCCACCTCGTTGTGCGTGCCGGGACGGGGCGCCCACGGCAGCTCGCGCGCCGGGCGGACCACGATCAGCCGGTCGCCTCGGGCGAGCTGGGTGACGGTCGGCTCGTAGTAGCGGTAGACCTTCTCGTCCCGCACGACCGCGACCACCTGGTCGGGCAGTGACTGCGGCGCCTTCCCGAGCTCGGTCACCAGCAGCTCGCGCTCCGCGACCTCCAGGCCGTCGCCGTAGGTGAGCAGGTCCTCCATCACAGCGCCCAGCGGCGGGGACACCGACGCGAGCCCGAGCAGCCGGCCGACGGCATCGGAGGACGTGACCACGGAGTCCGCGCCGCTCTGCCGCACCAGCGGCACGTTGTCGGACTCCCGGACGGCGGCGACGATGTATGCCTTGGGGTTGAGCTGGCGCACCGTGAGCGTGGACAGGACGGTGGTGTCGTCACGGTTGGCGGTGATGATCACCTGCCGGGCCTGCTCGACCCCGGCGCGGCGAAGCACCTCCCGGCGGGTGGCGTCGCCGGTGACCACGGCGATGCCGTCGGTGTGCGCCTCGCCCAACGCTGCCGAGCTGGGGTCGACGACGACGATCGACTCGCGGCTCACGCCGTTGTTGACCAGCGTGTCGACCGCGCTGCGGCCCTTCGTGCCGTAGCCCACGACGACGACGTGCTGTTCCATGTGTCTCCTCCAACGGGCCGCGCGGATCATCTCCCGGCCCTGGGTCGCAAGGACCTCCAAGGTGGTGCCGATGAGCAGCACCAGGAACAAGATGCGCAGCGGGGTGATCAGGAAGGCGTTGATGAGACGGGAGTGCTCGGCGATCGGCGTGATGTCGCCGTACCCGGTCGTGCTCAGCGTGACGGTCGCGTAGTAGAGCGCGTCGATCGCGCCGACCCGATGACCACCCGTGCCGTGGTCGCGGTAGCCGTCCCGGTCGAGGTAGACGACCAGGAACGTGAGCGCGAGGATCCCGAAGGCCGCGAGGAGTCGCCGCGACAGCTCCCACCACGGCGAGCGGTCGGCCGCGGGCAGGCGGAGCTCGGCCGGGGAGGGTCCCGGGGCCGGTCCGGACACGCTGCGCATGCCCTACCCCACCACGTCGCCGTAGAGGACGGTCTGACGATGGGTCTGCCCACCGCTCTCGCCATGGGTGCGAACGACGACGAACCGGAACCGGTCGCCCTGCCGGGGAAGCCGCACGATGCCGGAGTGCCGCCAGGTGCCGCACAGCCCGCCCTGCGCCGTGGCCCCCTCCTCCTCCTGCACCGCGTCGCCGGTCAGGCACAGCCGTGAGCTGCCGGAGTCGTAGCTCGCCACCGTCGCGACGGACGGGTCGGCGGCGTCGGGCGCCGCGACGTAGCCGATGAGCGCCCCGGCGAGCAGGCACAGCCCAGCCCCCGCCAACACGACCGGGGTGGGCAGCGTCAGGTTCCCCACGGCGCACAGCATCGCACGCGGGCGGAGGCCCCGCGGACGCCGACGCGCCTCAGCGCGGGCCGCGACGACGCAGCGGCACCACGGTCCCGCCGCGCCGTGGGCACAGCGGTCCGACGACGCTCACCCGGCCGTCGGGCCAGGTGCGCAGGCGCACCCAGTCGCCCGGCACCGGCATCGCGGACCGGTCGCGCGCCACGGCGGCGAGCATCGAGCCGTCCAGCGTCGCGCGCACCCGCCCACCGTCGACGAGCACGTCGAGGACGCCCGTGCGCACCGACAGCACCACGCCGACCCTCGGGTCGTCGGGGTCGCTCCTCGCGACCGTCATGCGCTGCTCCTGCTCGGCCGGCCGGGATTCCAGGACCCGGCACCGCACCAATGTACGTCGCTCCCGGCGAGCCGGTCGCCGGCATTTCAGCGCGACCCGTCCTCGCTGCCGGGGGCCACCGGTCCCGAAGACCGCCAGGGCAACACCTGGTCCAGGCGCCGCCGGAGGTCCCGCCGCGCCCTGGACGTCTCCTTCTGCGGCCACACCTGCTCGACCCCGGCGTTGAGCGCCGCGCCGATGAGCACGGCGATCGCGAGGACGTAGAGCCACAGCAGGACCGCGATGGGCGCGGCGAGCGGGCCGTAGATCGACGTCGAGTCGTGGGCGGTGCCCTCCAATACCCAGCGCAGCAGGGCCGAGCCGAAGACCCAGCAGAGCATCGTGAAGACCGCGCCGGGGAGGTTCGAGCGCCAGGCCGTCCGGACCGGCACCGAGACGTGGTAGAGCATGGCGAGGAAGCAGATGCCCAGGACGAGCACGATCGGCCAGTAGAGGACCACAAGGCCCTGGGCCCGCGTGGGGAGCACGTGCTGGACGAGGGTGGGGCCGGCGAGCACCAGGGGGACGGTCACGACGCCGGTGACCATGCCGAGCACGTAGAGCAGGAACGCCAGCACGCGGGTGCGGACGATGCCGCGGCGGCCGCCCAGCCCGTACATGATCGTGATGGTGTCGACGAAGACGTTCAACGCCCGGGAGCCGGACCAGAGCGCGAGCACGAACCCGATGGAGACCACGTCGTACCGGCCTCCGGCGAGGACCTCGTTGAGGGTGGGCCGGATGATCTTGTCGACCGTCTCGGGCGTCAGGGCGCGGGCCGCGACGTCGAGGACCGAGGTCCGGACCTCGTCGATCGTGCTGGTGCTGAACTGCTCGAAGACGTAGCCGATGGAGCCGGCGAGCGCGAAGATCAGCGGGGGCAGCGAGAGGATCGCGAAGAACGCGGCCTCCGCGGCGAGCCCGGTCACCCGGTTGCGCATGCAGGTGTCGACCGTCGAGACCACGACCCGCCACAGGGTGTGGCCGAGCCGTTGAGCGCGGAGCGGGACGGCCTGCGTCACCGTCCGCCCGATCGCCATGCGCCCCACGGTAAGCCGACGTCGCCGCCGGATCGGGGACCGCGCGCCGGGGTCAGCCCAGGTCGAGGCCCGGGTAGAGCGGGTGCGCGTCGAGCATCTCCTCGGCCTGGGCGTGCACCCGCTGGGCGACGCCGTCGGCGGTGACGTACGTCGCCTTGGACGGAGCGCCCGCCTTCGTGGTGCCCGGGGTGGTCTGGGAGAGCACGTCGACGACGAGCTCGGCGACCTTGTCGAACTCGGTGGCCCCGAACCCGCGGGTGGTCAGCGCCGGCGTGCCGAACCGGATGCCGGAGGTGTACCAGGCGCCGTTGGGGTCGGCCGGGACCGAGTTGCGGTTGGTCACCACACCGGCGTCCAGCAGCGCGGACTCGGCCTGCCGACCGGTGAGCCCGAAGGAGGACACGTCGAGAAGGACCAGGTGGTTGTCGGTGCCCCCGGTGACCAAGGTGGCCCCGCGAGAGAGGAAGCCCTCGGCGAGCGCCTTGGCGTTGTCGGCGATGTTCTGGGCGTAGACCTGGAACGAGGGCTGGCGCGCTTCGGCGAGCGCCACGGCCTTGGCGGCCATCACGTGGGACAGCGGCCCGCCGAGCACCATGGGGCAGCCCCGGTCGACGTCGCCGGCGAACTCCTGCTGAGCCAGCACCAGCCCGCCGCGCGGGCCGCGCAACGACTTGTGCGTGGTGGTGGTGGTGAGGTGGGCGTGTGGGACGGGGTCCTCGTTGCCGGTGAAGACCTTCCCGGCCACCAGTCCGGCGAAGTGCGCCATGTCGACCATCAGCACCGCGCCGACCTCGTCGGCGATCTCACGCATCGTCGCGAAGTCGATGCGACGCGGGTACGCCGAGTACCCGGCGACGAGGACGAGCGGCTTGAACTCCTTGGCCTTCGCGCGCACCGCGTCGTAGTCGAGCAGGCCGGTCTCGGGGTCGGTGCCGTACTGCTGCTGGTGGAACATCTTGCCGCTGATGTTGGGGCGGAAGCCGTGCGTCAGGTGACCACCGGCGTCCAGCGCCATGCCGAGGAGCCGCTGGTTGCCGAGGTCGTGGCGCAGCTGCTCCCAGTCGGCCTCGGAGATGTCGTTGACCCCCTTGGCGCCCAGGCGCTCCAGGGCCGGCGTCTCCACGCGGTTCGCCAGGATCGACCAGAACGCGACCAGGTTGGCATCGATGCCCGAGTGGGGCTGGGCGTAGGCGTAGGGCGCGCCGAACAGCTCACGGGCGTGCTCCGCGGCAAGCGCCTCGACGGTGTCGACGTTCTGGCAGGCGGCGTAGAACCGGTGCCCGACGGTGCCCTCGGCGTACTTGTCGCTGAACCAGGTCCCCATCGTCAGCAGGACCGCCGGCGAGGCGTAGTTCTCCGAGGCGATGAGCTTGAGCGAGGCCCGCTGGTCGGCGAGCTCCTGCCGTGTGGCTTGCGCCACACGAGGCTCGACGGCGGCGATCACCTCGAGGGCCGCGTCGTACGCCGTCGAGGCGGCCTTGGCGAGCCCCTCTGCGTCGGTGATCCCGCCTGGAACAGCCGAACTCCGGCTCTGCCCGTCAGTCATGGGGTCAGCCTAGGACCGAGCCTCACCGGGGCCCTCGGCGGCGCGATGCCGTTCCACATGATGGACAGCCGTCTCATGGCATGAGATAGCGGTTTGTGGAACCGGCGTCCGCGCCTTGAGACTTCTGTCCATGTTCGCTGCTCGCACGACCTGGCTCGTGGCTCGCCGCCACGTCGACCTCGGTCGCACCCGCAGCATGATGTGTCGTCGCTGGGCCTGACCGCACCCTCGCCGACGCCCCTCGGGCGCCCCGACCTGGCCACTCCCGGCCACGAACAGGACAGCCGATGACCACCACCCCTTCCACTCCTGCCCAGTCCGCCCGCCGACCGCGCGCCGCGCGGGGCGAGGGCCAGTGGGCCCTGGGATTCCGGGAGCCGCTGAACGGCAACGAGCAGCAGAAGAAGGACGACCTGCCGCTCAACGTCCGCGAGCGGATCCTCAACGTCTACAGCAAGCGCGGCTTCGACTCGATCGACCCGGCCGACCTGCGTGGCCGCTTCCGCTGGTACGGCATCTACACCCAGCGGCGGCCCGGGCTGGACGGCGGCAAGACCGGCGCCCTGGAGCCCGAGGAGCTCGACGACCGCTACTTCATGATGCGGGTGCGCTCCGACGGCGCCCTGCTCGGCCCGGAGCAGTTGCGCACCCTCGGTGGCGTCTCCACCGACTTCGCTCGGAACACCGCCGACATCACCGACCGGCAGAACATCCAGTACCACTGGATCGACATCGTCGACGTCCCGGAGATCTGGGAGCGGCTCGAGGCCGTCGGCATGACCACCGAGGAGGCCTGCGGCGACTCCCCTCGCGGCTTCCTGGGCTCCCCGGTCGCCGGCGTCGCCAAGGACGAGATCATCGACGGCACACCGGCACTGGAGGAGATCAAGCGCCGCCGGGCGGGCAACCCCGAGTACGCCAACCTCCCGCGGAAGTTCAAGACCTCGGTCAGCGGACACCCCAGCCTCGATGCGACGCCGGAGATCAACGACGTCGCCTTCGTCGGCACGGTGCACCCCGAGCACGGCCCGGGCTTCGACCTGTGGGTCGGCGGCTCGCTGTCCACCAACCCGTTCCTCTCGGCCAAGATGGGCGTCTGGATCCCCCTCGAGGACGTCGCCGACGTCTGGGAGGGCGTCGCCGCGATCTTCCGCGACTACGGCTACCGGCGCCTGCGGTCACGCGCCCGACTGAAGTTCCTCGTCGCCGACTGGGGCGGGGAGAAGTTCCTCGAGGTGCTCGAGAACGAGTACCTCGAGCGCTCCCTGGTCCGGCACGAGTCGCCGGCCTCCCCCGTCGGTCACCGCGACCACATCGGCGTCCACGAACAGCGGG
>JBQCCW010000051.1:0-2251 GCA_051961835.1 Marmoricola sp.
TGCTGCCGGCCGGCATCGAGGCGGTCGTCGACCGCTCCACGTGGGCCCCGCAGCCGATCTTCGAACTGATCGCGCAGACCGGCCCGGTCGACCGCGCGCAGCTGGAGCTGACCTTCAACCTGGGCGTCGGCATGGTCGCCGTGGTCCCCGCCGAGCGGGCGCAGGAGGCGCTCGACCTGGCCGGCGAGCGCGGTGTCCCGGCGTGGCGGCTCGGTGAACTGCGGGCCTCGGACGCGCCTGCCGGCACCGTCACGCTGCGCGGCGACTACCTCGGTGGCGCGGGCGCCTGGCGCTGACGACACACCGAACCGCCCGGCAGTCGCCGGGCGGGGTGGTTCGCAGGGTCAGCGGGAGCCGGAGGCCCAGTCGTCGTCGTCGAATTCGTCGGCGAGCTCGTCGCTCTCGAGCTTGTCGGTATCGACGGTGCCGGCCGGCGCGGAACCGGCGAGCTCTCGCTGGAGGGCCGTCAGATCGGTGTGGTGGGTGTTGTACTTCAACTCCCGCGCCACCTTCTGCTGCTTTGCCTTGGCACGGCCGCGCCCCATGGCTCGACCCCCTCGCTCATACGGTCATCCGGCGGCGCGGTTGACGGGCACCGCCGGGAAAGTTGTCATCGTCGTGCGTCAAGCGTACCTCCCGCGCGCGAGCGGCCGCACACGGGCGAGTCGTGACCTGACCGTGTCCTAAAGTGACCAGAATTTCGGCGAAAACATGCGGACGAAGAGGACAAACAGCCGTCTGCGTGGCACAGAGTGGACATAGGACCAAGTACCTGTACGTGCAACCGTTTCCGCTGTGCATACTGTGCTCGTCCATGCGGAACAGGACTCCGCATGACGTAACCCCAGAAGGGGGGCAAGGATGACGACTCCTCGTCACCGCCCGGAATCCGAGCCGCTGCTGACCCCGTCCGAGGTGGCGACGCTGTTCCGCGTCGACCCCAAGACGGTCACCAGGTGGGCGAAGGCCGGCAAGCTGACCTCCATCCGCACCCTCGGTGGCCACCGGCGCTACCGCGAGTCGGAGGTCCGTGCGCTGCTCGAAGGTAACACCAACGCGACGGTCGACGCCTAGGACCCGACCGGAGCACCGGAGGCGCCGCGCCGAAATCCCCGCTACTGCGATTTCGGTGCGGCGTTTCTGTGTCCGAAGCATGAGGCGGTGCGTCCCCTCCAAGAGGATGTTCCGTCCTCGTCCGCCACGGTGTTAAGTGGCGCACATGACCGCGCTCTCCTACGCCAGTGGAACCTCGGGCGCCCCGCTGCTGGGCGAGACCATCGATGCCAACCTGCGCCGCGCGGTGGCGACCCACGGTGACCGCGAGGCGGTCGTCGACGTCGCCTCCGGCCGCCGGCTGACCTACGCGCAGCTCGACGCCGCCGTCGACGAGGTGGCCCGCGGCCTGCTCGCCCGCGACATCGTCAAGGGCGACCGCGTCGGCATCTGGGCGCCCAACTGCCTCGAGTGGTTCCTCGTCCAGTACGCCACCGCACGCATCGGCGCCATCCTCGTCAACATCAACCCGGCCTACCGCACGCACGAGCTGGCGTTCGTGCTGGGCCAGGCCGAGATCGGCACGCTGGTCTCCGCGACCGCCTTCAAGACCAGCGATTACCGCGCCATGATCGACGAGGTGCGCGGCGGGCTGCCGGCGCTGCGCGACGTCGTGTTCATCGGCGACGCGTCGTGGGACGAGATGGTCGCCGGTGGTGCTGCCGTGACCGCGGAGCAGGTCGCGCAGCGCTCGGCGTCGCTGTCGTTCGACGACCCGATCAACATCCAGTACACGTCGGGGACGACCGGCTTCCCGAAGGGCGCGACGCTGTCGCACCACAACATCCTCAACAACGGCTTCTTCGTCGGCGAGGGCATGCGGTACACGCACGAGGAGCGCATCTGCGTGCCGGTGCCCTTCTATCACTGCTTCGGCATGGTGATGGGCAATCTCGCCTCGACCAGCCACGGTGCGTGCGTCGTCATCCCGGCTCCGGCGTTCGACCCGGCCGCGACGCTGCAGGCGGTCGAGGACGAGCGCTGCACGTCGCTGTACGGCGTCCCGACCATGTTCATCGCCGAGCTGTCGCTGCCGGACTTCGGCTCGTACGACCTGACCAGCCTGCGCACCGGCTGCATGGCCGGCTCGCCGTGCCCGGTGGAGGTCATGAAGCGCGTCATCTCCGAGATGCACATGGAGGACGTGACGATCGCCTACGGCATGACCGAGACCTCCCCGGTGTCGACGCAGACGGGG
>JBQCCW010000052.1:0-2822 GCA_051961835.1 Marmoricola sp.
CGGCGAGCCGGTGATGCCCACGATCTGGGCGTTCCCCGCGTAGGGCACCAGCGCGGCCGTGACCTCACGCAGCAGTGGCGACTCGTCCTCGACGAGCGAGATCAGCCGGGCCACGGCCCGGGGGTCACCCTCCCGGGCGCGGGCGACCAGGTCGGGGACCGAGGCCGCAGCGCGGCGCCGGCCCCCGCCGGTCGGAGTCGTGGTCGACACTCAGGCCCTGGGCACGCGCACGATCAGCGCGCCCCCCTGGCCGCCACCGCCGCACAGCGCGGCGGCGCCCACGCCGCCGCCGCGGCGCTTGAGCTCCAGCGCGAGGTGCAGCACGATCCGGGCACCCGACATGCCGACCGGGTGGCCGAGCGCGATCGCCCCACCGTTGACGTTGACCTTGCCCTCGTCGAGCCCGAGCTCCCGGGCCGAGGAGATGCCGACGGCCGCGAAGGCCTCGTTGAACTCGACCAGGTCGAGGTCGCCGGGCTCGATGCCCTCCTTCGCGCACGCCTTGGCGGTGGCCGCGGCGGGCTGCAGCTGCAGGGTGGAGTCGGGGCCGGCGACCATGCCGTGCGCACCGATCTCGGCGAGCCACTCCAGGCCGAGCTCCTCGGCCTTGGCCTTGCTCATCACCACGACCGCGCAGGCGCCGTCGGAGATCTGCGAGGCAGAGCCCGCGGTGATCGTGCCCTCCTTGCTGAAGGCCGGGCGCAGCTTGCCCAGCGACTCCGCCGTGGTGTCGCCACGGATGCCCTCGTCCTGGCTGACCACGACCGGGTCACCCTTGCGCTGCGGGATCTCGACCGGCACGACCTCGTCGTCGAAGGCGCCGTTCTTCCACGCCGTCGCAGCCCTCTGGTGCGACTGGGCGGAGAACGCGTCCTGCTCCTCGCGGGTCAGGTTGGCCGAGGCGGCGTTGCACTCCTCGGTCAGCAGACCCATCGCCTGCTGGGTGGTCTGGTCGAACAGCGCGTCGTACGCCATCGAGTCGACCAGCGTGGTGTCGCCGTACTTGAAGCCCTCGCGGGACCCGGGCAGCAGGTGCGGAGCGTTCGTCATCGACTCCATGCCGCCGGCGACGATGACGTCGGCCTCGCCGGCGCGGATCATCTGGTCGGCCGTCGCGATCGCGTTGAGGCCCGACAGGCAGACCTTGTTGATCGTGATCGAGGGGACGCTCATCGGGATGCCGCCGGCGACCGCAGCGGTGCGGGCGGGGTTCTGGCCGGCACCGGCCTGGATGACCTGGCCCATGATCACGTACTCGACCTGGTCGCCGGAGACACCGGCCTTCTCCAGCGCGCCCTTGATCGCGACACCACCGAGGTCGGCCGCGGACTGGGACTTCAGGCCGCCGAGCAGGCGGCCGATCGGGGTGCGGGCACCCGCAACGATGACGGATCCGGACATGCTGACTGCCTCCGACGAAGTGTTGGGACGATCGCTCGACCCTACTTCTCCACGCCGCAGCGCGGCGATGTCGGTCGGGTCACACCCCGTTGAGGCGCCGCCGCTGCTCCGCCACACTGCCGCCCATGGCCCTCGACATCGCTCGTGACATTCCCGGGCACCTGTTCACCTGCATCGACCACGTCGGCGTCGCGGTCCGCGACCTCGACGAGGCGAAGAAGCTCTACACCGAGACCTTCGGCATGACCGTGCTGCACGAGGAGACCAACTCCGAGCAGGGCGTGCGCGAGGCGATGGTCGGCGTGGGCGACTCGGGCTCGTGCATCCAGCTGCTGGCCCCGCTGAGCGAGGAGTCCACGATCGCGAAGTTCCTCGACCGCAGCGGCCCGGGCCTGCAGCAGCTCGCCTACCGGGTCACCGACGTCGAGCAGGTCAGCGCGATCCTGCGCGAGCGGGGCGTCCGCCTGCTCTACGACGCACCGCGGCGCGGCACCGCCGACAGCCGGATCAACTTCGTGCACCCCAAGGACGCGGGCGGCGTCCTCGTCGAGCTCGTGGAGCCGGCGGCCGCCCACGGAGCGGGCACCGACCACTGATTCGATTACCGACCGGTAACCTACGGCGCAGCCTCACCTCACCAGGAGACTCCCATGCACCAGATCGTCGATGCCATCACCAACGAAGCCTCCAGCGAGGACTTCGCGAACCTCGAGCTGCCGGAGTCCTACCGCGCCGCCTTCGTCAAGAAGGACGAGGTCGACATGTTCGAGGGGCAGACCTCGAAGGAGAAGGACCCGCGCAAGTCGCTGCACGTCGAGGACGTCGCGATGCCCGAGCTCGGCCCCGGCGAGGCCCTCGTCGCGGTGATGGCCAGCGCCATCAACTACAACACCGTGTGGACCTCGATCTTCGAGCCGGTCTCCACCTTCGGCTTCCTCGAGCGCTACGGCCGCACCTCCCCGCTCGCCAAGCGCCACGACCTGCCCTACCACGTGGTGGGCTCGGACCTGGCCGGCGTCGTGCTCGCCACCGGGGTCGGCGTGCACAACTGGAAGCCCGGTGACCGGGTCGTCGCGCACTGCCTCTCCGTCGAGCTCGAGCACCCCGACGGCCACAACGACACGATGCTCGACCCCGAGCAGCGCATCTGGGGCTTCGAGACCAACTTCGGCGGCCTCGCCGACGTCGCGCTGGTCAAGTCCAACCAGCTCATGCCGAAGCCCGAGCACCTGACCTGGGAGGAGGCCGCCTCGCCGGGACTGGTCAACTGCACGGCGTACCGCCAGCTGGTGAGCAAGAACGGCGGCGACATGAAGCAGGGCGACAACGTCCTGATCTGGGGCGCCTCCGGCGGTCTCGGCGGCTTCGCCACGCAGTACGCCCTCAACGGCGGCGCCGTGCCGGTGTGCGTGGTCTCCAAC
>JBQCCW010000053.1:0-2024 GCA_051961835.1 Marmoricola sp.
GCCGCCGGTGCCGGCGCTCGCCACGATCCACGTGGGCACGGGGGGCGGTTCGTCGCGCAGCTGCTGGCAGATCGACTCGGCGATGTTGTTGGTGCCCCGCCAGTCGGTGGCGCGCTCGGCGTAGGTGAACTGGTCCATGTAGTGGCCGCCGCACTCCGCGGCGAGTCGGCGGGCCTCGTCGTAGATGGTCGAGGGATCGGCCACCAGGTGGCACCGGCCCCCGTGGAACTCGATCAGCGCGATCTTCTCCGGCGACGTCGACGCCGGCATCACCGCCACGAAGGGCAGCCCGAGCAGGCGCGCGAAGTACGCCTCCGAGACCGCCGTCGAGCCCGAGGACGCCTCGACGATCGTCGAGTGCTCGTGGATCCAGCCGTTGCACAGGGCGTAGAGGAAGAGCGAGCGCGCCAGCCGGTGCTTCAGCGAGCCGGTGGGGTGCACCGACTCGTCCTTGAGGTAGAGATCGACGTTCCACGTCGCAGGGAGCGGGAAGACGTGGAGGTGGGTGTCGGCGGACCGGTTCGCGTCCGCCTCGACCCGACGTACCGCCTCGGCCAGCCAGGCCCGACCGCGCTCGTCGGCCCGGGCCTCCCGGCAGGAGCCCGGCTGATGCGGCTCAGGCACCCTGGTCGGCGTCCTCGCTCGAGCGCATCTCCTCGAAGCGGGCGGTGGCCCGCTCGGCCCGCGCTTGGACGCTGGCGGCGAACCGCTCACGCGGACCGTTGAGCAGCCGCAGGGAGAGCAGCGAGGAGATGACCGCAGCGCCGACGAACGGCCACACGAAGGCGCTCGAGCTGTTCCCGCCGACCAGCACCCAGATCCCGGCGAGGACGGCGTAGCAGGCCACGAACAGCAGGATCCGCAGCACGGTGTAGACGACGAAAGCCTTCACCCCGCAAGCCTACGCCGCGGCGGCTACGCTGGCCGACGTGCTCCGACTCGTCGTCTGGCTGCTGCTCCTCGCGGCCGTGCTGTACGCCGTCTTCTGGTCCATCGACCACCGGATGGACGACGGGGACGAGCGGCCGACGCTGCGTGACCGTCTGGGTGACCGTCTGGGTGACCGACTCCCCCGCCGCACGCCAACGACCGGCCCCCTCGGCCCGGACGACGACGAGGACTTCCTCCGCGAGCTGGACCGCCGCCGCCGCGAGGAGCGCTGACTCCGGACCGGCTACGCCCGGGCCGCAGCGGAGGGCTGGCGCGTCGCGAGCGCTACAGCAGGACCGGTTCTCTCCGATGGAACCTGCGCTGGTGTGGCAGTCGCGCCAGGTCAGGCGTAGGAGTGCATGCTCCCGGAGCCGAAGAAGAAGTTGATGCCGATGAAGTTGAACCAGAGCGTGGCGAGGCCGACGAGCGCGAGGATCGCGGCGGCCTGCCCCTTCCAGCCGGCCGTGGCGCGGGCGTGCAGGTAGGCCGCGTAGACGACCCAGGTGATGAACGCCCAGACCTCCTTGGGGTCCCAGTTCCAGTACCGGCCCCATGCGTGCTGGGCCCAGATCGGACCGGCGATGAGCGCGGCGAAGGTCCAGACGGGGAAGGCGAACGCCTGCGTACGGTAGGCCACGCGGTCGAGCGCCTCGAGGCCGGGCAGGCGCGAGATGAAGCCGCCGGGACGCGTGTTCGGCCAGCGCTCCTTGACCAGGTAGAGCGCCGAGGCCATCCCGCCGATGGTGAAGGCTCCGGTGGCGATGATCGCCGCGACCACGTGAATCACGAGCCACGGCGACTGCAGCGCGTCGCGCAGCGGCACCACGGCGGTGTAGAGCAGCAGCACGTCGACCATCAGCGTGATGAGGATGAACGCCGTGACGACGGGAGCCAGCCAGGCCAGCGCGAACCGCTTGTAGAGCAGCAGATACCCCAGGCCGACGACGAAGGTCGCGGTCATCGTGAACTCGTACATGTTGCCCCAGGGCACCCGGACCGGGTCGGCCGCGAGGCCTCGGGACGCGACGGCGATGAAGTGGATGGCGACCGCGACCACGGTGAGCGCCACCCCGACGCGGCCGGCGAGGTCGGCG
>JBQCCW010000054.1:0-3357 GCA_051961835.1 Marmoricola sp.
GGGCTGGCGCTGGTCACCGGGTTCAGCATCATCGGCGCCTCCGCGCGCGCCTCGATCGACCGGACCGTCGACGACGTGCTGCGCGCCGACTACGTGATGTCGGCGGCCATGGGGCAGCCGTTCACCGCGAAGGTCGCCGCCCAGGTCCGCCGCATCGACGGCGTCCGTTCGGTGACCGCCGAGCGGTACGGCACCGCCCAGATCGACGGCCAGAAGGGGTACTTCTCCGCCTACGACCCCGGCGTCGTCGGTGACGCCCTCGCGATCCACTTGACCGACGGGAAGCTGGCCGACCTCGCTGGCGACAAGATCCTCGTCTCGGCGAAGGAAGCCACGTCGGCTGGTCTCTCGGTCGGCGACTCGGTGAGGTTCGAGGTCGCGAACGGGCAGCACCGGGAGCTCAGGGTGGCCGGCGTCTACGGCGACGACAACGGCCTCGGCCCCTACGTCATCGCCATGGACACCTACACCGCCACCGGCGGCGTCCCGCTCGACCAGAACGTCTACGTCACCCTCGACCCGGCCGCCGACGCCGCTGCCGTCCACCGGGCGCTGGACCGGGTCGTCGCGGACTACCCGGTGGTGCAGCTGCGCGACGCCGAGGGCTACAAGCAGGACAAGCGCGCCGGCATCGACCAGCTGCTCACGCTGATCAACGCCCTGCTCGCCCTCTCGGTCCTCATCGCGATCCTCGGGGTGGTCAACACCCTGGTGCTGTCGGTGATCGAACGGACCCGCGAGCTCGGGCTCCTGCGAGCCCTCGGCATGGACCGCCGCCAGGTCCGCCGCATGGTGCGGCTCGAGGCGGTCGTCATCTCCCTGTACGGCGCCGCGCTCGGCATCGGTCTCGGCACGGTCCTCGGTCTGGCGCTCACCACGGTGCTGCACAGCCAGGGGCTCGTCGCGACCGCCGTCCCGGTGCCCTCGCTCGGACTCGGGCTGCTGCTCGGCGGCGTCATCGGGCTCGTCGCAGCCGCCATCCCCGCCCGCCGGGCCGGACGGCTCAACGTCCTCGACGCCATCAGCGCGACCTGAGGAGCGAGCGAAGAAGGCATCCCGAGCACCGACTCGGCGACGGCCGGCCAATCCAGCGCTCGTGGACCGGCCGTGGCGTCCCCCGGCGCCTGCCCCAACCGGTCCACCACCCGACCGAGCACCCCGTGGGGCGAGACAGACCACTCGAAGCCAGACGCACCGCCACCCACAACCACCTGTCCCCAGCAACGCCGACCTATGGCCCACGGGCACCGGCGCGTCACCACCAAGTCCCACCCGACCACTTCGCACAGCAACGGAGGTTCCTCAGCTTGTCCAGCGCCCCGCCCACCCACACCGTCATCAAGCCAAAGGTGCTCTACTTCGGCACACCGGTCACGGTGATCAGCAGCCTGAACTCCGACGGCACCACCAACATCGCGCCCATCTCCTCCTCCTGGTACCTCGGCCAGACCGTGGTGCTCGGAATCGGAACCGACGGCCAGACCCTGCCCAACCTCGGCCGCGAACGCTCCTGCGTCATCAACCTGCCCGCCGCAGAACACCAGCAGTCCGTCGAACGCCTCGCCCCGCTGACCGGCTGCTACCCCGTGCCGCCGGTGAAGCGGGCGCAGTACCGCTACGAGCCGGACAAGTTCACCGCAGCGGGCCTCACGTGCACACCCAGCGAGCTCGTACGACCCGCCCGGGTCGCGGAGTTCCCGGTGCACCTAGAGGCGACCGTCGCGGCCATCCACGAGCCCGCCGACGACAACTTCGCGATCGTCGAGGCCCACGTGGTCCGCGTGCACGTCGCCACCGACCTGGTCATTCCCGACACCCACTACGTCGACACCAACCACTGGCGGCCCCTCATGTACGTGTTCCGGCACTACTTCGAGCTCGGCCGCCGACGCGGCCGCAACTTCCGCGCCGACCAGTGACCCGGACGACCCAAGCCGAGCCCCACCAGAAAGGCACCCCCGTGAGCACCACCCCCGAGAGCCTTGAGCTCCCGCCCCTAAACGCCGCAAGCCCCGCCGACCGCACCGGCCACGCCGACACCAACCGGTACGCGCTCGTCGTGGTCGACGCCCAGATCGGATTCGACGACCCGTCGTGGGGCCAGCGCAACAACCCCGACTGCGACGACAACATCGAACGCCTCGTCACCGCCTGGCACGAACGGGAGGCGCCGCTGGTCTATGTCCGCCACGACTCCGAAGAACTCGACTCGCCGCTCCACCCGGACAACCCGGGCAACCGGCTCAAGCCGTACCTGCATGCCGAACCCGACCTGGTGGTCACCAAGCAGGTCAACTCCGCCTTCCACGGGTACCCGGACCTGCACGCCTGGCTGACCGCGGCCGACATCGCCGGGATCGTGGTCTGCGGCATCACGACCAACCACTGCTGCGAGACCACCGCCCGAGTCGGGGGCAACCTCGGCTACCGGGTGCTGTTCGCCCTCGACGCCACCCATACCTTCGACCGCGAAGGGCCCGACGGAACGGCGCTCACCGCCGACCAGCTCGCCCAGGCAACCGCCACCAACCTGCACGGCGAGTTCGCCACGGTAGTCACCGTCAAGCAGCTCCTGGCCGCACCGCCGGGCACTAGCTCGACCTGAGCGGTCGGCGCTCAGCTCCCGCTGCGCCAAGTCGCCAATCCCGGCGGTTTACCCGGTGCCAGCCCGACCCGCCGCCGCGAGAGTTGACCTCAGTCGGCTCACCCGACCGACACCCCGACCGCCAAGACCAACGTTCCGCCTGAGCCGTCCCACCTAGGAGAGTCATGACTCAGCAGCCCGACACCGCCGTCAGCCACAGCAGGCCCCCGGCCGCCGCCGCCGACACGACCGGCGCCACCTGCACCACCAACGAGGTCACCGTCCGGCGCGCCGGCGTCGAGGACGCCGCCCTCGTCCGCACCATGCTGCTCGATCTCGCCACCCACGAGAACTCCGCACACGCGGTCCACGCAGGCGTCCAGGACTGGCAGCGGATGCTCGCGAACCCCGCCGTGGTGGTCCTGATCGCCTACCTCGACGACCAGCCCGTCGGCTACGTCAGCGGCATCCACCAGCTCAACCTCTGGATCGGCGAGGAAATCTTCGCGATGGACGACCTCTACGTCCGCGCCGGGGCCCGCGACCGCGGCATCGGCGGCCGGCTGATGGCCGCCCTCGCCGAGCACGCCGCGGAACGCAACCTCCTCGTCACCTGGGGCGTCCGAGAGGACAACGACGCCGGCCACCGCTTCTACCGGCGTCTCGGTGCCGCCCTGCGCACCAAGGTCGTCGCCTCCTGGCAGCCCCACGCCTACCGGGCCTACCTCGACGCCCGACCCTGACACACCCGACCGGCCGCACCCGCTCCCGGC
>JBQCCW010000055.1:0-2249 GCA_051961835.1 Marmoricola sp.
ACGTCGTCCTCGGTGGGGCCGGAGATGATCAGGGGCGTGCGGGCCTCGTCGATGAGGATGGAGTCCACCTCGTCGACGATCGCGAAGTGGTGGCCGCGCTGGACGCACTCCTCGAGGGAGTTGGCCATGTTGTCGCGCAGGTAGTCGAAGCCGAGCTCGTTGTTGGTGGCGTAGGTGATGTCGCAGCCGTAGGCGACCCGACGCTCGTCGGGGGTCATCTCGGGCAGGATCACCCCGACGGTGAGCCCGAGGAAGTGGTGGACGCGCCCCATCATCTCGGACTGGAACTTGGCCAGGTAGTCGTTGACGGTGACGACGTGGACGCCCTCGCCGGTCAGCGCGTTGAGGTAGGCCGGGAGGGTCGAGACCAGCGTCTTGCCCTCACCGGTCTTCATCTCGGCGATGTTCCCGAGGTGGAGCGCCGCGCCACCCATGATCTGGACGTCGAAGTGCCGTTGGCCGAGGACGCGGCGCGCCGCCTCCCGGACGGTGGCGAACGCCTCGGGCATCAGCTCGTCGAGGGGCTCCCCGTCGGCCAGGCGCTTGCGGAACTCGTCGGTCATGCCGCGCAGCTCGTCGTCGGACATCGCGACGAACTCGTCCTCGATGGCGTTGACCGCCTTCGTGACCGCCTCCAGCCGTCGCAGGATCTTGCCCTCGCCGATGCGCAGGACCTTGTCGATGACGGACACAGCGAAACTCCCTGGTATGACGCGTGAACGACGCGTGGTGACTCGTACGGCCACGTGGTGGCCCGAGACCGCCCGCAGCGCGGCCGCGGGCGTCGGACCATCCTAGCCGGGCGGACGCAGCGGGAGGCCCAGACCGCCGGCCACGGCCTCGGCCAGGTCGCCGCGCGCATCCACGACGACCGTCTCGAGGCCCAGCCACCCCGCCAGCCGCCGCAGTTCCGCGGACAGCTGCTCGGCGGTGTCGGCAGGTGCGTCGGGTTCGACCCAGGCGGCGCGGACCTCGAGCACGGCGGCCCGTCGGTCCGCCTTGAGGTCGACGCGGGCCACGATGGTGTCGCCGAGCAGGAGCGGCAGCACGTAGTAGCCGTGCCGCCGTTCCGGCGCGGGCACGTAGATCTCGATCCGGTAGCGGAACCCGAAGAGGCGTTCGGTCCGCTCCCGTTCCCAGACGAGGGGGTCGAAGGGGCTCAGCAGCGCCCGGGCCCGGACCGTGCGGGGCAGCACGGCGTCGCGGTGGAGGTACGCCGGCCGCGACCACCCCTCCACCCGCAGCGGCACCAGCTCGCCGTCCTCGACCAGGTCGTCGATCGCCGGTTGCACCTGCCCGGCGGGCATCCGGTAGTAGTCGCGGAGGTCACGGGCGGTCGCCACGCCGTGGGAGCGTGCGGCACGGCGGACGAGCTCGCGGTGCGCCTCCTGCTCCGTCGGCTCGGGTTGGGCGAGCACGGCCGCCGGCAGCACCCGCTCCGGGAGGTCGTAGAGGCGCTCGAACGCACTGCTGCGGCCGGCGACGGCCAGCTCGCCGCCGAGGAAGAGGTACTCCAGCGCCTGCTTGGTGCGTGACCAGTTCCAGCCCCAGTGGTCCTTGCGCCGCGGCAGGCCGTCGTCGAGCGACCGCGACGTGCTCGCTCCCCGCTCGCGGACCTGGGCGAGCAGCGACGTCACGAGCTCGCGGTCCCGCGCGTCGGTCCACGGGTGACCGCGGCCGCGGTAGTGCCGCATCCGGTGCTGCATGACCGGCCACAGGTCGACGGGCATCAGGGCCGCGACGTGGGCCCAGTACTCCACCAGCCGCCGCGGCGACCGCCCGGCGGCACGCTCGAGGAGCGCCGGGTCGTAGGGTCCCATCCGGGAGTACAGCGGCAGGTAGTGCGCCCGCTGGAGCACATTGACCGAGTCGATCTGCAGCACCCCGGTGCGCCGCCCGGTGCGCTCGAGGGTGCGCGCGGTCGGGACCGCGTGCGGTCGGTCGCGGAACCCTTGCGCGGCGAGGGCGACCCGACGGGCCGCGGCGAGACCCAGCGGCGTCGGCCTCGTCACGGGATGTCGAGGAGGTTCTCGCGCACGGCGTACATGACCGCCTCCATGCGCGAGTGCAGTTGCAGCTTCTCCAAGATGTTGCGGACGTGGTTCTTGACGGTGTTCTCGCTGATGAACAGCTCCTTGGCGGCCTCGCGGTTGTTCAGGCCCTTGGCCACCAGCCGCAGCACCTGGAGCTCCCGCTCGGTGAGCTTCGGCGTGGGGACCTGGTCGCGGTCCCCGCGCGCCATCTCCTTG
>JBQCCW010000056.1:0-6179 GCA_051961835.1 Marmoricola sp.
AGTGGTCACCGGTGTCGCTCGGCAACGGCCACCCCACGACGAACGCGCTCCCGCTGACGGTCGGAGCACCGACGCTGACCTGCCAGCAGGGCTCGAGTGCGGGAAACTTCGGCTCGCTCTCCCTGCCGAACCCCGACGGCCCCAACAACCAGACCGACAACATCGCCTACAACATCATCCACAACCTCAAGCACACGCTCGCGATCTACAAGGGAGCGAGCAGTCCCTGGACCTGCACCTCCACGACCTCGGGGGCCGTCGTGTGGGGCACGTCGGGCACCGACGGCACGAACTGCGTCGACACCAAGACCGGGAATGTCGCGGCAGACGCGGCCTACAAGGGACTCATCACCGGGGTGGGTTCGGACCGCGGCCGTCTGCAGAACGTCGCGGCGGGCACCGGGTGCGGAGCCGACGGCAAGCCCGCGACGACCGTGCTGAAAGGGGTGACGATCAACAACGACACGCTGTCGTGCTTCCTGACCAACGGCTCGACGACCCTCGGTGACGTCACCGCGAGCGGCTACACCGGCCCCCGGGTGTTCTCCCCGGCGATCTTCAACTCGCCGCGCTTCGTGTTCGTGCCCGTGCTCGGGATGACGCCCACCGTGGGGGGCAGCAACCTGTACCAGATCGTCGGCTTCCGAGCCGGCTTCATCACCAGCCAGGCGGCGTCGGCCACCCAGGGCACACCCCTGGACTCCTGCACGAACCTCGACTGCAACGGGCTCACGCTCAGCAGCAACGGCAACTCCCTGAACTCCGTGCAGATCGTCTTCATCAACGACGCCGCCCTGCCCCCGCTCCCGGATCTCCCCGACGTCGCGACGTACTCCGGCTCGGGCCAGCGCGTGTTCCGGCTCATCGACTGAGAGCGGCGCGGTCCACAGGGCCGCTCGGTTGCCGGTTCTCCACAGCGCCGCTCGCGGCAACGGCAAAGGGTCGGTCGGCACGGCGAGGCTGCTGGCATGACCACAGCGGCACGGAACCGATCGCTCGGGCGGTACGGCGAGGACGTCGCCGCCCGCTGGCTCGTCGACGCCGGGATGGTCGTCATCGACCGGAACTGGCGGTGCGGCGAGGGCGAGATCGACCTCGTGCTCCGCGAGGGCAGCACGCTCGTTGTGTGCGAGGTGAAGACCCGCACCGACGAGCGCCACGGCCATCCGCTCGAGGCGGTCGGAGCCGTCAAGGCCGACCGGCTGCGTCGGCTGGCGGTGCGCTGGCTCGAGGCGCACGACGTGCGGCCCCGCGACATCCGCGTCGACCTGGTCGGCGTGCTCCTCCAGCTTCGTGGTGCGTCCAGTGTCGAGCACGTGCGGGGGATCGGCTGATGTGGGCCACCACGCACACCGTGTCGCTCCAGGGCGCCGTGGGCCACCTCGTCGACGTCCAGGTCGACGTCGCGAGCGGTCTGGCCGGAGCGGTGCTCATCGGCCGGCCCGACGTCGCCATCAGCGAGTCCCGCGACCGGTGCCGGTCGGCGGCCCTCAACAGCGGGTTCGAGTGGCCCACGACGAAACGGGTGACGATCCTGCTCTCGCCGGCCGACCTCCCCAAGCGGGGACCGCACTTCGACCTCGCGATCGCGGTGAGCGTGCTGGCCGCGCACGACCACGACTTCCCCCGGGAGCGTCTCGCCCGGACGGCCTTCATCGGCGAGCTCACCCTCACCGGCGGTGTGCGCTGCGTGCCCGGCGTGCTGCCGATGGTGATGGCGGCGGCGGCGCGGGGGATCGGCACCGTGCACGTGCCCGAGCCGCAGGTCGGTGAGGCCGTGCTGGTCGACGGTGTCGACGTGATCGGGGTGCGATCGCTGGCCCAGTCGCTCGCCGTCCTGCAGGGCAAGCCGGTCCCCGACGCGGCGCCGGTCGAGCCGTTGAGCTCGGCGCCGCTGATCTCGTGGGTCGGCGCCTCGGCGGGGGAGAGCCTCGACCTCGCCGACGTCTTCGGCATGGCCGATGCCCGCTACGCCCTCGAGGTCGCCGCGGCCGGCGGCCACCACCTGATGCTGAGCGGGCCGAAGGGCGCCGGGAAGACGACGCTGGCCGAGCGCATCCCGTCGATCCTGCCCGACCTGGCGCCGAAGGAGGCGCTGGAGCTCACCGCGGTGCACTCGCTCGCCGGCTCCCTCGCTCCCGGTGAGCCGGTGCTGCGGCGGCCACCGTTCCGCCCTCCGCACCACTCGGCCTCCCGGACCGCGGTGCTCGGGGGCGGCAGCGGTCGCGTGCGGCCCGGAGAGGTGAGCAAGGCGCACCTCGGCGTGCTCTTCCTCGACGAGTTCCCGCTGTTCCCCGCCGACGTCATCGACGCTCTCCGCGAACCCCTCGAGAGCGGCATCATCCGGCTCGCCCGCGGGGAGGAGGACGCGATCTACCCGGCGCGCGGCATGGTGGTCTTCGGGTGCAACCCCTGTCCGTGCGGCGGTTACACCCCGACCGACCGTGGCCTGGCGTGCGAGTGCGGCGAGGTGAAGCGCCGCGACTACCAACGCAAGCTGCGCGGCCCCGTGCTCGATCGCATCGACGTCACCCGGCACGTGCAGCCGGTGCGGCGCCACGAGCTCGACCCGCGCTTCTCCACCCCGGAGCCGTCGGCCGCCGTGCGGGCCCGGGTCACGGCCGCGCGTGCTCGCCAGGACGTGCGCTTCGCCGGGGACGACTGGCGGCTGAACGCTCAGGCGCCGGGCCCGGCGCTGAAGCAGCGATGGCCGTTGACCGACCCCGCCGCGCACCTGCTCCAGGAGCGCATCCTCTCCGGGGCACTGACCCAACGAGGCGGCGTGCGGGTCCACCGGCTCGCCTGGACCGTCGCCGACCTGTGGGGCAGCGACCGTCCGGGCGTCGAGGAGCTTCACGTGGCGCTGCGGCTGCGGCTCGGTGAGCCGTTGGAGCTGCGCACGCTGACCGAGCGGGTCGGGTGAGCGCCCGATGAGCGCCCGATGAGCACCGTGATCAGCGCCGTGACGGACCGGGAGGCCGAGCGGCTCCGGCGGGCGACCCTCAGCATCGTCAACGAGCCGGGGCACCCCGGCATGGCCCGGCTGGTGGCCGCGCATGGCACCGCGGCCGTCCTCACCGCACTGCGGGACGCGGCCGCGGGTCCGGACCTCCCCGGCGCCCTGCGCCAGGACGTCGCCGCCCGGCTCGCCGACGCCGATCCCGCTCGAGAGCTCCAGCAGGCGGCCTCCCAGGGGATCCGGTTCGTGATTCCGGGCGACCCGGAGTGGCCGGGTTGCCTGGAGGATCTGAGCCGGACGCCGGTGCTCCACGAGCGCGGGGGGCCGCCGGTGGGCCTGTGGGTGCGGGGCGCCGGCCGCCTGGACCAGCTCGTGGCACCGGCCGTCGCGCTCGTGGGGTCCCGGTCGGCGACGTCGTACGGCGGCGACGTCGCAGCCGACCTGGGCGCCGGTCTCGCTCGCGCGGGCTACACGGTGGTGTCGGGCGCGGCGGTCGGCATCGACCAAGCGGCCCATCGCGCGGCGCTCGCCTGTGACGGGCCGTCGATCGCCGTCCTGGCCTGCGGGCCCGACCGCGCCTACCCGAAGGCTCACGCGCCGCTGCTGGACATGATCGCGGAGACGGGCGTGGTGATCTCCGAGGCACCCTTGGGCGGAGCGCCGACGCGGATCCGTTTCCTCGCCCGCAACCGGCTGATCGCCGCGCTCTCCCAAGGCACGGTCGTGGTGGAGGCCGCCATCCGCAGCGGAGCCCTCAACACCGCGAGCTGGGCAGCGGGTCTGGGTCGCGTGCTGATGGGTGTGCCGGGACCGGTCACGAGCGCGACCTCCCAGGGCGTGCACGAGATGATCCGCAACCGTGATGCGCTCCTCGTGACGCGGGCCGCCGAGGTGGTCGAGGCGGTCGCGCCGATGGGGGAGGGCATGGTGTTCCCGCTGCGCGCCGAGACGGGAGCGCGGGACCGGTTGACGATGCACGAGCGGCAGGTCCTGGACGCGGTGCCCGTCGCCTCGCCCGCGCCGGCCGAGCGGATCGCTCGGACGGCCGGCCTGCAGCCGCCCACCGTGGCGGGCGCCCTGCGCCGGCTCGAGCGCGCCGGACTGGTGCAGCAGAGCCTGGGTCGTTGGCACCTGAGGGTCGGTGACGCGCCGTAGTGTCCTGTCCGTGAGCGAGGAGCCCCAGGAGCCAGACGAGCTCGACGACGCCGACGCCGAGGCGCTTCCCGAGGCCATGGCGGCGGTCCTCGCCGAGTACGCCCGCCACCTCGCCGCGGAACGCGACCTCAGCCTGCACACCGTGCGCGCCTACGTCGGCGACGTCACCGCCATGCTCGAGCACGCCGCCCGTCTCGGCCACCGCGACGTCGACCGCCTCGACCTGCGGGCGCTGCGCAGCTGGCTCGCCGCCCAGCAGGTGCGCGGCAAGGCGCGCAGCACCATGGCGCGCCGGGCGACCGCCGTGCGGGTCTTCACCGGCTGGCTCCAGCGCACCGGGCGAGCCCACCACGACGCCGGGGCGCTCCTGGCCACCCCGAAGGTGCACAAGGCGCTGCCGGCGGCGCTCGATGCGGCGCAGGCGCAGGCGCTGCTCGCCGCAGCCACGGCGCACGCCGACGACGACAGCCCCGTCGGCATCCGCGACGCCGCGATGCTCGAGCTGCTCTACGCCACCGGCATCCGCGTCGGCGAGCTGTGCGGTCTCGACGTGGACGAGGTCGACCGGGGCCGCCGCCTCGTCCGGGTCCTCGGGAAGGGTCGCAAGGAGCGTTCGGTGCCCTACGGCGTCCCCGCCGAGCGCGCCCTCGAGCGGTGGCTCCACGCCGGGCGGCCCGCGCTCGCGATCGCCGACTCCGGACCGGCGCTCTTCTTGGGGGCCAAGGGCCGGCGCATCGACCAGCGCGTGGTGCGCGCCACCGTGCACCGGCGCCTCGCCGAGGTTCCCGACGCCCCGGACCTCGGACCGCACGGCCTGCGTCACACCGCCGCGACGCACCTGCTCGAGGGAGGGGCCGACCTCCGGACCGTGCAGGAGCTGCTCGGCCACGCCTCGCTCGCCACCACCCAGCTCTACACGCACGTCACCACCGAGCGGCTCCGAGCGGCGTACCGGCTGGCCCACCCGCGGGCCTGAGCACGAACGCGAGCGGAGCCAGCGGAACCCGCGCGGCCAGGGGCGCTCCGCTGCGCCGAGCGGGCAGGAATGGTCGCACGGAGAGCGCCGACCGGGCGGTCGCGTACGGGATCGAGGCGGGTGCTCCGTCCAGCGGGAGGAGCCGCACCCGACCGGCCCCGACCAGCGTCAAGGGGTCGAGATAGGTCTCGCCCTCGATCAGCCCCCAGTGCAGGCACGCCCGCGGGAAGCAATGGCTCATCGGCAGCTGCAGGTGTCCGATCACCGCACCCGCGCCGACCTGCTGGCCGACCACGACGGCGGCTGCGACCGGCTCGTACGTCGTACGCCGGTCGCCGTGGTCGACCACCACGACGCCGCGCCCGGCCAGCGTGCCGGCGAACGTGACCGTGCCGGGCTCGGCCGCGCGCACCTCCTCGCCGGGCGCGCCGAGCAGGTCGACGCCCCGGTGACCGGCTGCCCAGGGCGCCGCCGGCGGGTCGAAGCCCCGCACCACCGGGTGGGCCGGTCCGAGCGGCCAGGTGCCCAGGGGCCGGGGAGTCGGGGCCGCCGGCCCGAGGGGGGCGAGCAGGAGCAGGGCGAGCGGGAGGATCACGGGCATCGGACCACGGTGCGGCCCCGTCGCCACCCTGTCTGCCACGGCGCGGACGGCTGTGGATGTCCGGGCGTCGACAGGACCTGTGGACGCACGACCCAGGCGCAACCGGCAGGACCGCGCCTCGTTTCGACACGCTACGCGGCCACGGGATACGATGACGGCAGCGGCCCGCAAGGGCTGACTTCGCACGTCCGCATCCCCGGCACCGCTGTCGGGGGCACGGGCCCCAGTCCCGACTTCCGAGCCGGGTCGGCCTGCGTGTCGGACGTCAGGGCCCCACCCGGGGCAACGAACTGGAAACCGGTTCGCGCACGTCCGCGTGCGCGCGCCCCGAGCACGACAAGGACCCTCATGGCCGTCGTCACCATGCGCCAGCTCCTCGAGAGCGGCGTCCACTTCGGGCACCAGACCCGTCGCTGGAACCCCAAGATGAAGCGCTTCATCATGACCGAGCGCAACGGCATCTACATCATCGACCTGCAGCAGTCGCT
>JBQCCW010000057.1:0-2166 GCA_051961835.1 Marmoricola sp.
GCTTCCTCGCCTGACCCGGCCCGGCTCGCGCGTCGGCCGTGTGCAAGACGCGCCGACTCGACGGCCCGGCGTGTGCAAGACGCGCCGACTCGGCGGCCTGGCGTGTACAAGACGCGCCGACTCGGCGTCCCGGGGTCAGGGCTCGACGGTGACCTTGATGGCCTCGCCGTTCTTCACGATCGAGAAGGCGTCGAGGACGCGGTCGAGGGGGATGTGCTCGGTGATGAGGTCCTTGACCGGGACCTGACCGGAGGCGATGTACTCGAGCGCCCGCTTGTTGTGCTCGGGGGCGGAGCCGTTGGCGCCGTGGATGTGCAGCTGGCGGTAGTGCACCAGGTTGGAGTCGCAGGTGATGGTCGGGTTGTTCTTCGGCAGGCCGCCGAAGAACGAGATGCGGCCGTTGCGCGCGGCCATCGAGATCGCCTGCTCCTGGGTGACGTTCGCGGCGGTGGCGGTGATGACGACGTCGGCGCCACGGCCTCCGGTCAGCTCCATCACGCGCTCGACGACGTCCACCTCGGAGCCGTCGATCGTCTCGTCCGGCTCGACGGCCTCAGCCGACATCTTCAGTCGTTCGGGGTTGACGTCGACGAGGTACACCGGACCGCAGCCGTGGACACCACGGGCGATGCGGATGTGCATGCAGCCGATCGGGCCGGCCCCGAAGACCACGACGGTGTCGCCCTCCTCGATGCCGAGCAGCTCCTGGGCGTTGATCGCGCAGGCGAACGGCTCAGCTGCCGAGGCCTCGTCGTACCCCACGTTGTCGGGGATCCGGTTGAGGCCGTCCACCTTCAGGACCTGGCGGGGGACGATCATGTACTCGGCGAACCCGCCGTCGTACTGATAGCCGAGCGAGGTCTGGTTCTGGCAGACCGCCATCCAGCCCTTGCGGCACTCGTAGCACTCACCGCACGGGACCGCAGCGATCACCTGGGCGCGGTCGCCGACCTGCCAGTTCGAGCCGTACGTCACGTTGACGGCGGCACCGACCTCGACGACCTCTCCCGCGATCTCGTGGCCGGTGATCCGGGGCGGGGTGAGGTTCTGGTGGCCGTTGTAGAAGATCTTCACGTCCGTGCCGCAGGTCGAGCAGTTGCGCACCCGCAGCTTGATCTCGTCCGGCCCGCACTCGGGTTCGGGGACCTCTTCGAGCCGGACGTCCTCCGGTGCGTAGAACCGCAGTGCCTTCATGGCGCTCCTCCTGGCTGGAATGCCCGTTTGGTTGTCATCACTTGGAATTAGTTTGCTTCAGACTCTTGACGAAGGCAAGGGCGGGCGGATATGAAGATATTCAAAGATCCTTGTGACGAGGGTCACCACGGCCGCACGGGCGCCGCGTCGGCCGACTGAGAAAGGACCAGCATGGTCACCGCCACTGCAACCGCATCACCACCGACGGGCACCTCGGTGCGCGTCCACATCCAGAAGTTCGGCACTTTCCTGTCGAACATGATCATGCCCAACATCGCCGCGATCATCGCGTGGGGCCTGCTCACGGCGTTCTTCATCCCCGTCGGCTGGACGCCGAACGCGAAGATCGCCACCATCGTCGACCCGGGCATCTTCTACGTCCTCCCCGTTCTGATCGCCTACACCGGTGGCCGGATGGTGTACGGCGTACGCGGCGGCGTCGTCGGCGGCTTCGCCGTCCTCGGCGTCATCATGGCGACCTCGGATCCGCTGTTCCTCCGTAGCGACCAGCTGCCGTCCCCGATGTTCCTGGGCGCGATGATCATGGGCCCGTTGACCGCCTGGCTGATGAAGCACGTGGACGGACTGTGGGCCGGGAAGATCAAGCCCGGCTTCGAGATGCTCGTCGACAACTTTTCTGCCGGCATCCTCGGCGCCGTCATGGCCATCGTCGGCATGTTCGTCGTCGCACCCCCGCTGCTCTGGGTGATCGACCGACTGGGGGAGGCCGTCAACTGGCTGATCGGCCACAACGTCTTGCCGTTCACGTCGATCTTCATCGAGCCCGCCAAGGTGCTGTTCCTCAACAACGCGGTCAACCATGGCGTCCTCACGCCTCTGGGGATCCAGCAGGCGCAACAGAGCGGGAAGTCAGTGCTGTTCCTGCTCGAGGCGAACCCCGCAGCC
Source organism: Marmoricola sp. (assembly GCA_051961835.1). GTDB lineage: Bacteria > Actinomycetota > Actinomycetes > Propionibacteriales > Nocardioidaceae > Marmoricola. The sequence continues at coordinate 2,101 of JBQCCW010000057.1, forward strand.
GGGTTCGGCCTGCTGATGGCCTACAGCGTGTTCGGCAAGGGGATGGCCAAGGCCACTGCACCCGGC
>JBQCCW010000058.1:0-11565 GCA_051961835.1 Marmoricola sp.
CAGCTCCACGAGCCGGTCGAGCTGATCGGGGACGGCGAGCCCGTCCAGCTCGTGGCGGGCGCCGCCCGCCCTGCGAACTCCCGCTCGCTGCCACCGGGCGACCGGCGACCTTCCGGCGCCTCCTGGGCCGCCCCGGGCCGAAGTCAGCCGAGGGCGACGCACACGACCGCCGCGGCGCACAGGCCGAGGCCGAGCGCCTGGGGCCGGTGGATCCGTTCGCCGAGCACCAGCACCGCGAGCAGCACGGTGGCGGCGGGGTAGAGCGAGGTGAGCACCGCGGACACGGTGAGCAGGCCACGGTCGGTGGCGAGCAGGAACAACAGCACCGCTCCGGTGGCCAGGAGCCCGGGCAGCAGTCCCCACCAGGCGACGGCGTGGCGAGGGATCCACCCCTGGCCCAGCAGCCGGGCCACGACGACCAGGGCCGCGAGCGCAGCGAGCTGGGTCACGACGAGCGGTCCGTAGCCCGCGCTGGCCGGAACCTGTCCGATCGCCGCGAAGAGCAGGCCGAATCCGAGGCCGGCGAGAATGCCGTCGACCAGCCCGCTCGAGCCGGGTGCCTGGGCGCCGGCGGACGGCTCGCGACTCACCAGCCAGATCGCGGGCAGGGCGAGGACGATGCCGACCCAGACGAGCAGCGCGGGACGCTCGCCGCCCAGCACCCCGGCGACGACCGGCAGCACCGCCGCACCGACCGCGGACACCGGCGCCACGACGCCCATCCGGCCGCCGGCGAGACCCCGGTAGAGGAAGCCGCTGCCGAGGCCGGTGCCGACGCCCCCGAGCGCGGCCCACCCCCAGTCGGCCGCGTGCGGACTGCCCGGCTCGACCACGGCGAGCACGATCGACCCCACAAGGGCGCCGACGCAGGACAGGAAGGCCACCGGCCACGCGGCGGTACGCCGGGAGATGAGGCCACCGGCGAAGTCCGAGAGCCCGTAGCAGACCGCGCCGGCCAGGGCGAGCACGACGGCGATCACGTGAGCGCCACCCCGGTCGCCCAGGTGGCGGCAGCCAGAAGGGCGAAGGCGAGCTCGAGCACCGCGGCCAGGCCGACGGCACGCGCCGCGAGCATCGTGCTCCGTCCCGCGGCCGCCGGCGAGCCCAGTCGCTGCCACTCGGCCGCGAGCACGCCGAGGAGGAAGCCGACCACCAGCCCGACGACCGGGAGGACGAAGAACCCGACGACGCCGGTCGCCACGCCGGCGAGCAGCGAGCGGCGGGGGACACCGGCCTGTCGCAACCGCCGCTCCGGTACGGCGTACTTCACCGCGATGCCGGCGACCAGCAGCCCCACGGCGACCACGGCGACGGCCCATCCGACGGCGGTGCCGGTGAGCAGCGCCCACACGAGCACGGCCGCACCGACGAGGGCCGACCCCGGCAGCACCGGCACGAGCGTTCCCGCGACGCCGATCGCGACGGCGACGGCGAGGAGGGCGTCGGTCCAGGTCATCGGGGCAGGTCGCTTCCGGGGTCGGCGGGGCGGGTTGCGGGGAAACACGACGAGCGGCCGCGGCGCACCTGGCGCCGCGACCGCTCGGTCGTCGTTGCGGGGCTCAGCGCTCCACGTCGGGCGCGCTGGCCGGGGTGTCGGAGAGCTTGCCCGTCTCGTCGTGAACGTGGGCCGCGATCTCACGGAGCTTCTCTCCGTGCTCGCGGGCGTGGTGGGCGCAGAACAGGAGCTCGCCGCCGGCTTGGAGCTGCACACGCAGGTACGCCTGCGCGCCGCATCGGTCGCAGCGGTCCACAGCCGTCAACGGCGTGGCACTCGGGGCGGTAACAGTGCTCACGGGGTGCCTCCTCACATCGTCCGTGACCGGTTCAACGAGTCGCCCGGCCCGGGGATTCCCCCCGCGACGCACGATCTGCGTGTCACCCACCACATCGGTCATCCCATCACCCGGATGAGGGGTCGAGTGTGGCGGATCCACCATCCGGATGCTGGCGTTCGGTCCTGCTGTACCTCTTCTGTTCCCTGTTCGTGACAGTTGACCACATCGGATGGGCGAAGAACTGACCGCCATGCCGGTTACTGTGGGCCGGCCGTCGACGACGAAAGGCCGGGATGGATCAGACGTACAACGCCCAGCACCTCCTGGTGCTCGAGGGTCTCGAGGCGGTGCGCAAGCGCCCGGGGATGTACATCGGCTCGACCGACACCCGCGGGTTGATGCACTGCCTGTGGGAGATCATCGACAACGGGGTCGACGAGGCCCTCGCCGGCGCGGCAAGCCGGGTGGAGGTCACCCTTCACCCCGACGACTCCGTCGAGGTGCACGACAACGGCCGAGGCATCCCGACCGACAAGGAGCCGCGCACCGGGCTCCCCGGGGTCGAGGTGGTGGCGACCAAGCTGCACGCGGGTGGCAAGTTCGGCGGCGGCTCGTACAACGCGACCGGCGGCCTGCACGGCGTGGGCCTCTCGGTGGTCAACGCGCTCTCGATCCGGATGGACATCGACGTGGAGCGGTCCCCGGCGGTGCAGGGGATGAGCTTCCAGCGCGGTGTGCCGGGTGTGTTCGACGGCGACGGTCCGACGGCGCCGTTCACGGCCGCGTCGGGGCTGACTCGGAAGGGCGGCCGGGTCGCGAAGGGTCGCACCGGCACCCGCATCCGGTTCTGGCCCGATCGGCAGATCTTCACCCGTGACGCCCACTTCGAGTACGACGGCCTGGTCAACCGGGCTCGTCAGACCTCCTACATCGTCCCGGGCCTGGAGCTCGTGCTCACCGACCTCCGCGGCGCCGAGCCGGTCACCGAGTCGTTCCGGCACGACGGCGGCATCAGCGAGTTCGTGGAGTTCCTGGGCCACGGCGAGCCGGTCACCGAGGTGCTGCGGCTCCAGGGATCGGGATCGTTCACCGAGACCGTGCCGCTGCTCGACGACAAGGGCCACATGACCCCCCAGGACGTCGAGCGCGAGATGGGCGTCGACGTCGCGCTGCGCTGGGACACCGGGTACGACACCGAGCTGCGCTCCTTCGTGAACGTGATCGCCACGCCGAAGGGCGGCACGCACGTGGCCGGCTTCGAGGCGGCGCTGACGCGAACCTTCAACGACGCGATGCGGGCCGCGAAGGTGCTCAAGGTCAACGACGCCGACGTGGTCAAGGACGACGTGCTCGAGGGGCTCACCGCGGTGGTGACCGTGCGCCTCGCCGAGCCGCAGTTCGAGGGCCAGACCAAGGAGGTGCTGGGGACCCCGGCCGCGCGGTCCGTCGTACGCAAGGTGGTCGCCGACGAGCTGAAGGCGTTCCTCACCTCCAGCAAGCGGGGCGACAAGGCCCAGGCGAAGCTGCTCATGGAGAAGGTCAACGGCGCGGCCAAGACGCGGATCGCGGCGCGCCAGCACAAGGAGACGCAGCGCCGCAAGAACGCGCTGGAGTCCTCGGCGCTGCCGGCCAAGCTCGTGGACTGCCGCTCCAACGACGTGGAGCGCTCGGAGCTGTTCATCGTCGAGGGCGACTCCGCGCTCGGCACCGCGAAGGTGGCGCGCAACTCCGAGTTCCAAGCGCTGCTGCCGATCCGGGGCAAGATCCTCAACGTCCAGCGCGCGACGGTCGCCGACGTGCTGAAGAACGCCGAGTGCGCCTCGATCATCCAGGTCGTCGGCGCGGGGTCCGGGCGCACCTTCGACATCGACGCGGCGCGCTACGGACGGATCATCTTCATGGCCGACGCCGACTCCGACGGCGCGCACATCTGGTGCCTGCTCGCGACGCTGTTCTTCAAGTACATGCCCGAGCTCGTCCACCAGGGGCGGGTCTACACCGCCGTGCCGCCGTTGCACCGTATCGAGCTGTCCAACCCGAAGAAGGGCATGGACAAGTACGTCTACACCTACTCCGACCCCGAGCTGCAGCGGAAGCTGGCGGAGCTGACCAAGAAGGGCATCCGCTGGAAGGACCCGGTGCAGCGCTACAAGGGGCTGGGGGAGATGGACGCCGACCAGCTCGCCGAGACCACGATGGACCCCCGGCGGCGGACGCTGCGCCGGCTCACCGCCGACGACGCCGCCGAGGCCGCGGAGGTGTTCGAGTTGCTGATGGGCTCCGACGTGGCTCCGCGCAAGGAGTTCATCGTGGCGGGCGCCTACGAGGTGGACGCCGAGGCGATCGACGCGTGAGCGGTCAGACGACCTGCTCGAGCAGCCCCGTGTCGACGTCGTAGACGAAGCCGCCGACGAGGACGTCGTCGCCGATCAGCGGGTGCGCCTTGATCCGGTGGACGTCGTCGGTCAGCCGCGCGCGCTGGTCGGCCACGACGCTGAACGGCTGCCAGGAGGCGTCCTGGCCGGCGGCGTCGCTGACGCGCTGCCGCATCTCCTCCAGGGTCGCCGAGCCCATCGCGCACCGGGTGTGCGGGACGACCATGATCCGGTCGGCCTTGAGGAGCGTCGCCGCGAGGACGAGCGCCTCCATCGCCTCCGGACTGGCCTGACCGCCGGGGTTGCGCACCACCTTCGCGTCGCCCACCCCCAGACCGAGGATCGCCAGCGGGTCGATGCGCGAATCCATGCACGTCAGGATCGCGACGCCGGCACCGGCCACGCCCGGCGTGCCCTCGTGCGCGAAGTCGGCTGCCCAGGAACGGTTCGCTTCCAACAGGTCGTCGAAGTTCTCTGCCACAGCCCGCAGGTTACCGTGTCGCCCGTGGCGATCATCGCGGTGTGCGAGGACGACGCACCGCTGCGGTCGGTGCTGCGTCGGGCGCTGGAGTCGGCGGGGCACGAGGTGGTCTCCGCGGCCGACGCGGGGGAGCTGCTGCGGCAGCTCGATCGCCGGCCCCACCTCTTCGTCCTCGACATCGGCCTGCCCGACGCGGACGGTCGCGACGTGCTGCGGGCGCTTCGGGCCCGCGGTCTGGACGCCCCGGTGCTCCTGCTCACCGCGTTGGACGGCACGCACAATCTCGTGGCGGGCTTCGAGTCCGGCGCCGACGACTACCTGACCAAGCCGTTCGACCTGCCCGAGCTGCTCGTGCGGGTGCAGGCGCTGCTCCGCCGTACCCGCACCGAGGTCGACGCCGGCGGTGTGGTGCTCGACCCGACCGGGCACCGCGTGGTGACGGGCGAGCACAGCCTCAGCCTCAGTCCCACCGAGTTCCGGGTCCTGGCGCGTCTTCTCGCCGTGCCCGGCGAGGCGGTACGCCGGCAGGCGCTGGTGGCCGCCGGCTGGCCGCACGGCGCCCAGGTCTCGGAGAACACCCTCGACTCCTATGTTCGGCGGATCCGCGCGAAGCTCGCCGAGTTGGGGCATGCCGACCGGATCCTGACCGTCCGCGGCGTCGGGTACCGGTGGCAGTGAGCCGCCGGGTGCCGCTGCCCCGCACGCTACGAGGCCGTCTCGTCATCGGGACCGTCGTGGTGGCCCTCGTCGTCGTCGCGATCCTCGTCGCACTGAGCCAGTTCTTCCTGGCCGGTGCCAGCGCGAGCGACTCCCGTGCACTCGCTCGGGCGCGCGCCGAAGGCGTCGCAGCGACCGTCCGCTCCCGGGGCGGCCACCTCGTGGTGCTCGAGGGGGTGACCGACGTGCTCGACCGGACCGCCTGGGTCTTCGACGCTCGTGGTCGCCTGCTCGACGGCTCCCTGCCGCCGAGCCTCGTCGCGCCGAGCACGGAGTTGGCCCGCGGCGGCCGGACGGCGTACCGAACCTGGGGCCAGCGCCTGCTCTACGCCGAGCCGATCGCCGTCGGCGGCCGCCACGCGGTCGTGGTCGCCACCGTCGACCTGGCGCCCTACGAGCACTCCGAGAGCCGGACGCTGTGGGCGATGATCGCGCTCGGTGCAGTCGCGGTCGCCCTGGCCGGCGTGGTCGCCCATGAGGTGGCACGGCGCAGCCTGGGCGTGGTGCGGCGGATGTCCCTCAGCGCCGACGCCTGGCAGGAGCACGACCTGGACCGCCGCTTCGCCCTGGGGCCGCCTCGCGACGAGATCGGCGCGTTGGGGCAGACCTTGGATCGGATGCTCGACCGGATCGCCGGGGTCCTGGCCGCCGAGCGACGCCTCACCGACGAGATCGCCCACGAGCTGCGCAACCCCCTGATGGTCGTGCGCGGGGAGGCGCAGCTCGCCCAGCTGGCCGGCGACGGTCTTCGCGAGGACGCGGCCGAGGCGATCATCGAGGCGGCCGACCGGATGGAGGGCGCGATCCGGACCCTTCTCGACGCGGCCCGCGCGCGCGAGGTCGGCGCCGGCCGGTGCCCGCTCGCCCCTGCCGTACGTCGTGCCGCGGGGCCGGACGTGCGGGTGGCGGTGCCCGCCGGTGTGACCGTGGCCGTCTCCGAGGAGTTGCTGCGGGCCGTGCTGGGGCCGTTGCTCGACAACGCCCGCCGCCATGCGCGGTCGACGGTCGAGGTCCGTGCCGAGGCGTCGGAGTCCGTCGTGGAGGTGCGGGTCCTCGACGACGGTCCCGGCATCGCGCCGGACGAGGTCGAGGCGGTCTTCCAGCCGGGCTGGTCGCGCAGGGGTGGCCATGGGCTCGGTCTGGCTGTGGTCCGGCGGTTGGCGCAGGGCGCCGGCCTCGACGTGCGCGCCGTGGGCGCGGGGCGCGGCGAGCTGGTGGTCACGCTGCCCCGGGCGAGGGCCGGAGAGGACGATGGCCGGGACACCTCGCTGCGGTGTCCCGGCCGGGAGCGGTGAGCGGTCAGTCGACCGGGTCTCCGAGCGGTGCCCGCCCCTCGAGGTGGGGGTGCGGAAGGTGATGGTGCACCGGGCGTGACGCCTCGTCGGCAGCGACCAGCTCCGGCGGCGTCACGTCGGGCTTGCGCACCTGCAGATACGCGACGAGCGCGACGATCACCGCGAGGAAGAGGTAGCTGGTGGTGTTCGTGCCGAGATCGAGCCCCTGGTTGCCCTTCTGGGAGAGCCAGTCACCGGTGGAGGCGCCCAGCGGACGCGTCATGATGTAGGCCAGCCAGAACGCCAGCACCCCGTTGATCCGGGTGAACCTCCACGCCGCTGCGATGAGCGCGATCAGCGCCACGAACAGCATCAGCGTCGTGAAGTACCCCAGGCTGAACTTCTCGGCGATGAGGTCGCCGACCGCGGTCCCCGTCGCGAACGTGACGAGGATGGCCAGCCAGTAGAACATCTCCCGACGCGGGGTGCGGATCGAGTGCATCGACAGCGTGCGCTCGACCCCCCACCAGGCGGCGAAGACCGCGCCCAGCAGCGAGAGCGACACGATCGTGATCGCCCACATGTGGTTCGGCTGGTCGCCCTGACCCTCGAACATGTCGGTGATCTGGGTGCCGACGAGGCTGATCACCACGATCGTGCTCCAGTACACGATCGGCACGTAGCGGCGGAGCCGGAACTGGACCACCAGCAGGCCGATCAGCACGACCACGGTCACGGCAGCGACCTTGTAGAGCGCGATCTGGAGCTGGGCGGGGGAGGCGTTGTCGCCGCCGACGGCCAAGCGGCCCATCAGGTTGTCGGACAGGGTCTCCCCGATGGTGGTGCACAGGCACTTGATCACCCAGAAGTAGAGGGTGACCTCGGGGACCTTGTTGAGCAGGTCGCGGGCGGACAGGCGCGCTGCAGGCGAGGCAACAGTCATGGCGCCAGGGTGCGGCGGCCAACCTGCAGCCGACCTGACTACGTCGTCGGCGGCTCGAGCAGCGAGCCGTCGAGTCGATCCACGGGCTTCGTCGCCTTGCCGCAGGACTCGGGTCGCTCACCGGACACGACGGCCTCGGTCCGGACGCGCCAGCGGCGCCCGTCGCGGTGCTCGACCGCCCACAGGTGCGGGTCCGGGGTGGGCTCCACCGTGAGGTCGTCGATGCCCGTCACGTCCGCGGCTCGGCGTACGACGTCCTCGGCGACCTGGCCACCCGGGGGCCAGGTCGAGCGGCCGCGCCAGCCGGCAAGGGACAGCGCGCCGGCGTCGGACGCCTCGAGCAGGGCGGCGCCGTCGAGCACCCGTCCGTGGAGGTGGCCGGAGGGCAGCAGCACGGTGGTGGGTGCGAACCGGTGGCCGGAGGTGTGCGTCACCTCCCACACCCGGTCGGGGTGGCGGCGCCCCGCCGCGTCGACGACCGGGCGGCCGAGCACGGCGCAGCATGCGTCGCGGCTGCCGTTGGTGCAGACGAGCAGGTGGGCGTCGGTGCTCGCCGCGAGCTCCGGCCAGTCGGGGCGCTGTCCCTCGGCGAGCGCGGCCCAGTCCAGCTCGAGGAGCCGGTCGGGCGCCTGGAGGGTGCCGGTCATCAGCCACGGATCGTGCGGTCCGGTGTGGGCCACCAGGACCCGTGGTCGCGACGCGCCGAGCGCGTCGGCGTGCCGGCCGGGCCGGCGGATCAAGGCGGGGCGGACGCCGGTCTCGGCGGCGCGCCGCTCGATCTCGGCGCCCAGCGCCGGGTCCAGGTGCGACTGGGTGAACGCCCTGGCGCCCCACGGCCCGTTCTGCTCCAGGGCCACCCACGCCGCGGCGTGCGGGGCCGTCCCGATCAGCGGCTCACCGGTCGCGAGCGAGGCCGCCGAGCACGTGTCGGAGGGTCTCATCGCACGGCGTCCAGGAGACGGGCGTCCTCGGTGGCCGGCGCGCGCAGGGTCGCCAGCGCGATCACGCCGGCCGCGAGCGCACAGCCCACCGCGCCGAGGAAGATCGCGTGCAATTGGGCGATGCCGGCGTGCTCGAGCAACGCGGTGTAGCGGTCGCACCGGGTGCTGCCCGCCCCGCAGACCGCCGACGGGGACGGGAAACCGGCGGCGACGGCGTAGTAGCGCCGCAGCCCGATCGTGGTGAGCGCGGAGATCCCGATCAGCATCCCGACCATCCGGCTCACGACGAGCAGGGCGCTCACCACCCCGTGGACGGCCGGTGCGGTCGCGCCGAGCAGCGCGGCGTTCACCGGCGCGAGACTCAATCCGAACCCGAGCCCGGCGACCACCAGCACCACACTCGACGCCGCACCGGCGAGCGCGTCGTGCTGCCAGCCGGCCATCGCCGCGAAGCCGGCCGCGGTCAGTCCCATCCCGGCAGCCGCGAGCCACGACGCTGGCACCCGACGCAGCGCGTAGCCGCCGAGCACGGCGCCGATCGGGACCGCCACGAGCAGCTCGACGAGCACCAGCGCCGCTCGCAGCTGCGAGTCGCCGTAGAGCGTCGCCCGGGCGAAGACCGGGATGTCGACGAGCGCCACGATGAGCGCCGCGCCGACGAAGAAGCTCGTCGCCAGTGCGCCCCGTGCCGTGCGGGTGGCCAGCGCGCCTCGAGGCACCAGGGGGAGGGCGACTCGACGGTGGTGCAGGACCGCCAGACAGGCGGAGACGACGGAGAGCACCAGCCACCAGCGGCCGCCGGCCGAGAGCACCTGCACCTCGGGGTCGGCCGTCGCGAAGGCCAGGATGATCCCGGCCAGGGTCAGGGCGAGCAGAGCAGCCCCCGACAGGTCGGCCTCGCCGAGGGTCGTGCGCCACCAGGTGCGATCCCACGGGGACCAGGGCGACCAGAGCAGCCACCCCACCAGCACGATCGCCAGCGCCGTCCCTGCGACCCCCAGCGGGGACCACCACACCGACGCGCCGTCGGAGAACGGCACGAACGGGCCGCCCCACTGGACCGAGGTGACGAGCGAGGCGGGCTGGCGCATCACGAGGAGCACGATGACGAGCAGGAGCACGCCGAGCACGGCCGCCACCGGGTCCCAGCGGCGCCGTACGCCGCTCCTCGGGCGCGCGCCACGCGGCCGCTGCCTGCCGGCCCCCGCGACCGCCGCCGCGAGGAGGAGTCCGACGCCCAGGTTGATCCAGAAGATGTCGCGCCAGCCGCCGACGGCCAGCACGAGGGCGCCGTAGAGCGGGCCGAGCACGCTGCCGAGCTCCTGCACGGCGCCGACCACGCCGAGCGGGAGCCCGCGGCGCGGCGGTGGGTAGAGGTCGGCGACGAGGGCGAGCGTGGCGGGGACCAGCCCGCCCCCGCCCACACCCTGGACGAACCGGCCGACGACCAGGCTGGCGAGGTCGTAGGACGCCGCGGTCACCAGCGACCCGACGGCGAAGACCACGAGCGAGCCGACCAGCACCGGCACGCGTCCCCGGAGGTCCGCGATCCGTCCGATCAGCGGGAGCATCGCGACGTACCCGAGGAGGAATCCCGAGACGACCGGAGCGGCACGCTGCAGCTGCTCGGCGCTCAGCCCGACCGAGGCCATCATGTCGGGAAGAGCGAGCACGACCACGTAGGTGTCGGCGGCGGCGAAGGCCACGGCGATCGCCGCGAGGGCCAGGAGGAACCGGGCCCGCGGGAGCGGAGGGCTCACGGGGCGGTGATCGTCACCGGACCGCCGTAGCTGACGGCCACGTCGTAGGTCACCGACTGGCCGCCGAAGAAGTCGCCGGTCACGTGGATCGAGGTCAGCCGGTTCTGCTTGTCCAGGTTCAGCGTGGTGTCGTAGCTGCTCTGCGGGTCGGCGCTCGGGATCAGCGGAGAGACCCGGGCACCGGGAAGGGTGCCGCTGTAGATGGTGACGATCGTGTTGCCCGCGCGGGCCGTTCCGGTCTGCTTCACGTCCTGCAACTCGGTCAGCAGGGAGGAGACGCCGTGGTGCGGGTCGGCGAAGGTCGCCGGATCCGGAGCGCCGTACTGGTGAGGGTCGATCACGTTGTACCGCGTGGTCAGGGGCAGCTTGGCGTAGACCTTGCCCCCGACCGCCACCACCGGCACGTTCGCGCGCGTGCCGAGGAGGAACACCGCCACATCGCCCTTGAAGGCCGGTGCGTGGGTGAGCACACCCTGCGCGCCGAGCACCGCACTGCCCGAGGTGGGCCTGCTGTCGGTGGAGAGGTCGAGGTGGATGCTCGGCGCGGCGTCGAAGTGCTTCTTGGCCGCGGCGAGCGCCTGAGCCGGGTCCGGTCCGTCCGCGCCGCTGTGGTGGCTCTCGCTCCCGCAGGCGGCGAGCACTGCGGTCAGCAGCGCGGCGAGGGCCGCGAGGACGACGAGGAGGCGCGGTCGGCAGGGCGTCACGCGCTCACCCTCCCACGGACCGGGCCGGCACAGGCGACGATCGGCTGGGTGGCCGGCACGCCGGAGCCGTCGCGTCGACCGACCGGCTCCGGAAGCTCGACGGGCGCGCCGCTGGCGGCCGCCGCGAGCGCCGGACCCGGGCCCGCCCAGCCCAGAACCAGCCGGTCCTCACCGCGCAGGAAGCGGTGGCACCGCACGCCGCCGGTCGCGCGCCCCTTGCTCGGGTACTCCGCGAACGGGGTCACCTTCACGGTGCCCGATTCGGTGCCCGGCAGCGCCGCCGAGGAGCCGGCGACGGTGACCACGACCGCCGCGTCGTCGGGGACGAGCGCGCCGAACCACGTCACGCCGGCGCCGGGTGCCAGCTTGATGCCGGCCACCCCGCCGCCGGACCGGCCCTGCGGCCGGACGAGAGCCGCGGCGAAGTGCAGCAGCTGCGCGTCGGTCGAGATGAAGCAGAGCTCCTCCTCGCCGCTCGACAGCTCCACAGCGCCGACGACCTCGTCGCCGTCATCGAGCCGGATCACCTCCCAGTCGTCTCGGCTGAGCACCTCCGGGTTCGTGCGCTTGACCACGCCGCGGCGGGTCCCCAGAG